>JADGPJ010000078.1 GCA_017882505.1 Solirubrobacterales bacterium
CCGAGGTCGCCGCGGCCGGGGCCGCTCGCCTGGTCGAGCCGGGCAACACCGCCGAGCTCGCCGCGGCGCTGGAGGAGCTGACCGGAGACGCCGCCGCCCGCGCCGAGCTCGCCGCCGCCGCCGCCCGCGCCGCCGCCGGACCGTTCTCCTGGGACGAGGCCGCCCGCCGCACCCTCGACCTCTACCGCGAGCTGATCGGGGCGCGAGCATGAGCGCCATCGCCGCGATCCTCTTCTGGGGTTGCGCCGCCCTGATCGTCTACACCCACGCCGGCTACCCGCTGGTGCTGCGGGCGCTGGTCGCCAGCCGCCGCCGTCCCACGCTCAATCCGGGGATCTGGGATGAGCTGCCCCGCGTCTCCCTGATCGTCCCCGCCTACGACGAGGAGGAGGTGATCGCGGCCAAGGTCGCCAACGCCCTCGCCCTCGACTACCCGCGCGAGCGGCTGCAGGTGATCGTCGCCTCCGACGGCTCCGCCGACGCCACCGCCGAGCGCGCCCGCGAGGCCGGCGCCGACCTCGTCCTCGAGCTCGTCCCGGGCGGCAAGGTCGCGGCACTCAACGCCGGCGCCGAGAAGGCCAGCGGCGAGCTGCTCGCCTTCTCCGACGCCAACAGCGTCTGGGCGCGGGACGCCCTGCTGCGCCTGGTCGAGCCCTTCGCCGATCCCAGCGTCGGCTACGCCTGCGGCCAGGTCCGCTTCACCGACGCCGCCGGAGACAACCTCGAGGGCGTCTACTGGCACTACGAGATGGCGGTGCGGGAGATGGAGTCGGCTCTGGGCGGAGTCACGGCGGGCAACGGCGCCATCTACGCGGTCCGCGGCGACGCCTACCTGCCGCTCCCCCCGTCGGGCAGCCACGACCTCAGCTTTCCCTTCGAGCTGGCCAAGCGCGGCCTGCGCTCGCTTTATGTGCCCTGGGCGCGAGCCGAGGAGAAGATGGTGCCGACCCTGGAGGGGGAGTTCGCCCGCAAGCGGCGGATGATGGTCGGGCTCTGGGACATCGTCGTCGGCGAAGGGATGATCTCCCCCCGCGGCTACTCGCCGCTCTTCGCCTTCGAGCTCGCCTCGCACCGCCTCCTGCGCTACCTCAGTCCCCTGCTCCACCTGGTCGTCTTCCTCGCCAACCTCGCCCTGCTCGGCGACGGCTGGTTCTACTGGTTCACCCTGCTGGCGCAGCTGGCGCTCGTCGTCGCGGCCCTGCTCGGCCGCGACTCGGAATCGCTGGCGCTGCGGATCGCCCGCTACTACGTGATGACGACCGCCTCGATCGCCGCCGGTCTCTGGGACCGCTGGCGCCACGGGGCGAGTGGGCGCTGGGAGAAGGCGGAAGGGACCCGCTGATGCCCCGCGCGCTCGACCTCCTGATCGCAACCATCGCCCTCGTCGTTCTCTCCCCGTTCCTGCTCGCGGCGGCGATCGCGATCAAGCTCGGCAGTCGCGGCCCGGTCTTCTACCGCCAGCGCCGGGTCGGGCTCGCCGACCGTGAGTTCGAGATGTTGAAGCTGCGGACGATGGTGCAGGGATCCGACCCGGTCGGGGTGGGGACGATCGTCACCCGCGAGGACCCGAGGGTGACCGGCGCCGGTCGCTTCCTGCGCCGGACCTCGCTCGACGAGGTTCCGAACCTGGTCAACGTGCTGCGCGGCGAGATGGCGATCGTCGGCCCCCGCCCGACCATTCCCGCCCAGGTCGACGACTACACGCCGCGCCAGCGCCGCCGCCACGAGGTGCTGCCGGGGATCACCGGCTGGGCCCAGGTTCAGGGCCGCGCCGGCGTCCCCTGGGAGGAGCGGATCGAACTCGACGTCTGGTACGTCGACCATCGCTCCCTTGCCCTCGACGCCCGCATCCTTCTCCGCACCATCTGGCTCGTGATCAGCGGCCAGGGACTCGCACCCGACCAATAAGGTTCCGGGCGTGAGCGAGAGGCCAGAGGTGAGCTTGCGGCGCTTCGAGCCGGGGGACGCGGCGGCGGTGCACCGCTGGTTCAACAATCCGGCGGCAACGGCGTCGCTGATGGAGCAGCGCGACAGCTTCTCGCTCGAGCAGGCCGAAGGTTGGGCGAAGCGGGCGATGGACGACTCCGGCGAGGACCGCAAGTTCGCGATCGTCGTCGAGGGCTACGCGGAGCCGGTGGGCTTCACCGCGCTCTACGGCCTCTTCCGCCAGACCGCGCCCGAGCTCGGCGCGCTGATCGGTGACGACGTCCGCGGCAAGGGCGTCGGCCGCCGCGCCGAGGCGCTGACGATCGCCAAGGCCTTCGACGAGTACGGCGCCCACCGGGTCTACGGCCGCATCCCGGCCCGCAACGAGATCGCGAAGAAGACGGTCACGAGTCTCGGCTGGGTGCACGAGGGGACGATGCGCGCCCACCTGCGCCGCGACGGCGCGCCGCCCGACGACTGCGAGGTCTGGGGCGTCCTCCCCGACGAGTTCCGCGCCGCCGCCGCGGACCTGCTCGGGTGAGCGCCACCGCCGAGCTGCTCGCCGACGGCGGCCAGGCGGCGGCCGGCTCGGAGTTCTTCCGCTCGCGCCCGTTCCTGCAGGCCGAGGGCGCGACCCATACCCTGCGGATCGAGGCCGACCGAGGCGAGCTGCTGGCGCCGCTGCTCGTCCGCCGAATCGGCGAGGGACCGGACCTCGACGCGATCTCCCCCTACGGCTACCCCGGCCTCACTCCCCCCCCGGGCGGTCGTAGTTCCTTTCGGTATGCGGAAGGAACTACGACCTCAACGGGAGGCGCTGCCCTCGACCCGGCAACGATTGATTTTTCGGGCACCGGTCTGGTCAGCGTCTTCATCCGCCACCGTCTCGACTTGGTGCCCCTCAGTGGCGCGACTGAGCGCAACGTCGTCCAGGTCGCCGATCCGGCGCTGGCGCCGAAGAGCCGGCCGAGCGACCGCCGCCAGGTCCGCCGCAACCTCGAAGCCGGCTACGAGCTCGGCCTCGTCCCCGGCAGCGAGACGACGCCCTCCCAGCGCGCCGGCTTCCTCGACCTCTACGAGCAGACGATGCGCCGCACCGGCGCCGGCGCCCACTACTTCTTCTCCGCTGCCTACTTCGACCGCGTGCTCGAAGCCGAGCGCACCTGGCTCGCCCTCGCCCTCGCCCCCGGCGGTGAGCTCGCCGCCGCCTCGATCGCCGCCGTCAGCGACGGCTACCTCCATTACTACCTCAGCGGCAGCGCCGACTCGCACCTGCGCGACTCGCCGATGAAGAACGTCGTTGCCCGCCTGGTCGAGCACTCCGATGACCTCGGCCTCCCCCTCAACCTCGGCGGCGGCATCACCCGCGGCGACGCCCTCGAGGAATTCAAGCGAGGCTTCGCCAACCGCGAACACCCCTGGCAAACCTCGGAGTTGATCTGCGCTGAGGAGAAGTACAAGCTCCTCAGCGCCGGCCGCAACGCGGGATTCTTCTTCCCCGCCTACCGAACATAGGCCCCGCCGGCCGGAGCGCTACTGCGGATTCGCCGGCGTCGGCCCCGTGAACACGAACGCCTGCACGGCCTCGCCGCCGTACTTGCCCCAGGTCGCCTTACCGAAGGCGCGGATCGCGTCGAGCGTGCTCGCCCCCTTGTAGGTGGGGCAGGTGAGCATGTTGGTCCATGTGGTCGCGGCCACCTGGTAGGGCATCTTTTCGTTCGGGAAGAGAAGCGCCGCGCCGTACATCGTGTCGTAGAGGCCCTTCAGCTCCAGCTGATCCTTTTCGGGCAGGTCCGGCGCGTACTGGATCTCGAGCCGGCCGTGCTCGAGCGAGTGGACGAAGTCGATTTCCGCCGGCATTTCACGGAAGGCGCCGTCGGCCTGCTGGTAGGGCGGTTCGACGTGCGGGCCGGAGGTCGGCGGGTTGGTTTCGTAGTCCGGGGTCGGGGCGCTCGGCGGGATGTGCTCGTGGCCCTCGTCCTTGAGGTGCAGACGCAGCTTGCAGCCGGCCTGCTTGGCCGCGGCCTGCAGGTTCGTGACCTTCACTGCGGGCGGCGGCGTTCCGGCCCTTTCGTCGGGCTGGATCCCGTTGGTCGAGCCGTAGGAGAGATTGAGGTTGATGTGGGCTTCGCCGCCGCCGCTACTGCTGCCACCGCCACCACTGGCGAGGACGATCACAACGACCGCGACCGCCAGTACGACTACGGCGCCGACGCCGTAGGCGATCGTCAGCCGCTTGCGGTTCGAGCTCGACTGCTCCGCCTCTTTTTCGAGCCGGCGCTGGCGCAGCGCCTCTCTCTCTTCTTTCCGTGTCGCCATCGGTCGCGCAGCTTAGTGACTGCTTAGTCGGCGCTTCCGGTCAGGGCGCCGGTGTCGCCGCGCGTCCGTTCCCACGGTCGCGAGGCACGCAGGGCCCCCAGCACGGCGCGGGTCGCCGGCGCCCGGTTGAGGGCGTAGAAGTGGATGCCGGGAGCGCCGGCGATCAGCAGCTCGGCGCACTGCTGGGCGGCGTAGGCGATGCCGAGCTCGAACTCCCGCTCGGGGTCTCCGCCGGCCGCTTCGAAGGCCGCTTCCAGCGGCGCCGGGATCGTCGCGTCGCAGAGGTCGCAGATCCGCTTCGTCTGGGCGAAGCTCGCGACCGGGATCACCCCGGCCAGGATCGGCACCTCGATCCCGCGCCGCCGCGCCGCCCGCACGAAGTCGAAGTAGACCTGGTTGTCGAAGAAGAGCTGGGTGATCAGGAAGCCGGCGCCGGAGTCGACCTTCGTCTTCAGGTAGGAGAGGTCGGTCTCGAGGTCGGGCGCCTCCGGGTGCACCTCCGGGAAGCAGGCGCCACCGATCGCGAAGTCCCAGCCGGCCGAGACGAAGGCGGCCAGCTCGGCGGCGCTTCGGAGCCCGCCCTCGACCTGGACGAAATCGCCCTCCCCGCGCGGCGGATCGCCGCGCAGCGCGAAGACGTTCTCGATCCCGGCCGCGGCGATCAGGTCCAGCGTGGCGCCGAGGCCCTCGGTCGTCTCCCCGACGCAGCTGAGGTGGGCCATCGTCTCGAAGCCGAAGTCGTCCTTCAGCGACTTGGTGATCTCGACCGTGCCGTCGCGGGTGCCGCCACCGGCGCCGTAGGTGACCGAGACGAAGTCGGGCTCCAGGTAGCTCAGCGCCTGCGCCGTCGCGTACAGCTGCTCGGTCGCCTCCGCCGTCTTCGGCGGGAAGAACTCGACCGAGAAGGTCGGTCGCCGGGCGGCGATGATCTCGTCGATGCGCATCCGCGCAGGGTACCGACGGCCGAGCTAGGCGGACGCTTTGCGCTTATCGACGCGGGCCTCGAAGTAGGCCTGGATGTCCTCGAGGTGCTTGCCCTTCGTCTCCGGGACGAACTTCCAGCAGAACCAGAGGGTGAGGATTCCGATGCCGCCGTAGATCCAGAAGGCGCCGGTCTGCCCGGCGGCTTCGATCAGCAGCAGGAAGGTGAGCGAGACGATGAAGTTGAAGGTCCAGTTGGCCATCGTCCCCAGGCCCGCCGCCTTGCTGCGCACGGCGAGCGGGTAGATCTCGGCGTTGATCAGCCAGAAGATCGGCCCGAGGCTGATCGCGAAGGAGGCGACGTACGCCATCAGGCTGACGATCGCCACCACCGAGGCGGTGGTGCTGCCGCCGCCGCCGATGAAGGCGGCGCCGAGGGCGAACAGCGAGATCACCATGCCGGAGACGCCGACCAGCAGCATCGTTCGGCGGCCGGCGCGGTCGAGCAGGCGCAGGGCGAGGACGGTGAAGCCGACGTTGATGATGCCGACGCCGACCGCGGCCAGGATCGAGCCGGCCGAGGAGTTGACGCCGGTGAATTCGACGATCGTCGGCGCGTAGTAGATGACCGTGTTGATGCCGGTCACCTGCTGCAGGATCGCCAGCCCGACGCCGACGAACAGCGCCGCTTTCACCACCGGCGCCAGCAGCTCGCTCCAGGCCCCCGGTTTGTCGTCGAGGCTCTCCTTGATCTGGGCCAGCTCCATGTCGATCGTGTCCGGGTCGTCGACGCGGATCTTTGCCAGGGTCGCCCGCGCCGCGAAGTCGTCCCCGGTCATCACCAGCCAGCGCGGGCTCTGCGGCATCCGCAGCATCCCGAAGGCGAGTGCCAGCGCCGGCACGCAGCCGAGGCCGAGCATCCAGCGCCAGCCCTCGCTGTCGTTGAAGGCGAGCCCGACCAGGTAGGCGACGAGGATCCCGATCGTCACCGCCAGCTGGAAGAAGCTGACCAGGCGCCCGCGACTCTCCGGCGGCGCCACCTCGGAGATGTAGACGGCGGCGGCCGCGGAGGCGAGCCCGATCGCGACGCCGATCACGATCCGGGCGAGGACGAGGACCTCGACCCCCGGGGCGGCGGCACTGGCAAGGGCGCCGACGATGAAGACCGCGGCGGCGAGCAGGATCATCAGCCGTCGCCCGTAGGTGTCGGCGGCAGGACCGGCGATCGCGGCGCCGGCGATCGCTCCGATCGGGACCGCGGCGACGACCAGGCCCTGGGCGAAGCTTCCGAGGTCGAAGTCCTGCTTGATGAAGAGCAGGGCGCCGGCGATGATCCCCGTGTCGTAGCCGAACAGCAGGCCGCCGAGACCCGCTATCGCGGCGGTGAGGACCACGTTGCGCCGCGCCCGCCGAGCGGACGTCTCAGATCCCTGGCTCATTCCGGCGGAGACCGTGTACCGGCGCACCCCGGCGCGCTAGCCCTCCATTTCAACCCTTTTGCCCGGATTTTGCGGAAACCCCAACGGTGAACCCCTGGCGCGGCGACGAAGGAGGCGCTAAGTTCGCCTTGCGACCGGGAGAGACCGGTTTCCGCGGAAGCCAAGCGGGGAGCGGTCTCAGAAGGTGGCGTGACGAGCTTCTAAGCGCGAAGGCTACGCGCGAGGCAGGCAACCGAGCGTCATCACCGGTCGTTTTTCGTGCGCTGAGCCTGTCCGACTCGCCGCCTAGCGTTGCTCTTGGCCTTGGGAGACCTGCCCTCCCCGGCCGGCGACCGGGGCGTATCGCATCGGGAGCCGGGCGTCGTCGGCGAACCCCGTGAGCCTTGCCGTCGATTAGCCCGCCCGCTCCCACCAACTCGAAGCAGGCGACGATCCACGCCACCCGAGAGCCAGAGCGCCTTTTCACCGCGGTCGGCTTCGTTCGGGGACAGTCCGCCGAGTCGGCCGAGCGTCGGTCCCCCGCGCTGGCGGGGCGAGTGATTTGGGTGGCTGCACATTGGGGAGCCGGCATTTAATCAGGGTCTTTTCCTCCAACTCTTTGCAGCAGTGGAGCTGTGCAAGGATGGATTCGATGAACGTGGATGTTCGCTATGAGCGATTGGGGAACGCGGCGGTACTGACGATCGACCGTCCCCAGCGGCGCAACGCGGTCGACGCCGCCACCGCTCGTTCGCTGCGGCGGGGGTTCGACGACTTCGAGGCGGACGACGGCGCGCGCGTCCTCGTCCTCACCGGCGCCGGTGGCGAGGCGTTCTGTGCCGGCGCCGATCTCAAGGCGATCGATCTCGACGTCGACGACCCCGCCGGCCCGGAGGGCTTCACCCGCCTCACCCCCTCGAAGCCGGCGATCGCAGCGATCGACGGTTGGTGCCTGGCGGGCGGCCTCGAGCTCGCCCTCTGGTGCGATCTGCGGATCGCCACGCCCGCCTCCACCTTCGGCTTCTTCGAGCGTCGCTGGGGGGTGCCGCTGGTCGACGGCGGCACCCAGCGCCTGCCCCGCATCGTCGGTCTCGGCAGGGCGATGGAGCTGATCCTCACCGGCCGCCCCGTCGACGCCGAGGAGGCCCACCGGATCGGCCTCGTCAACCAGGTCGCCGCCCCCGGCAAGCACCTTGAGTCCGCGCTCGAGCTGGCCGAGCGGATCGCCGCCTTCCCCCAGGAGACGATGCTCGCCGATCGCCGCGCGGCGATCGAGGGCTTCGGCCTCCCGCTTGCCGATGGGCTCGCGCTCGAGCATCGCCTCGGTCGCGAGACGCTCGAAGTCGCCGTTCGCGGCGCCGCTCGCTTCGCCGCCGGCGCGGGCCGCCACGGCGAGGGAGTCTGAGCCGAGGCACAGCTCAGCTCGCGCTCGCGACCTCGCGCATCTCGGCTTCGGCGGCCTCGACGCCGAGGTAGGGCATCGTCACCGCGAAGACGAGGTCGGGAAGAATCCGCAGTAGCTCGGGACCGCGGCCGGCGCGGATCTCATCGAAGATCAGCGAGGTCGCGCCGCCGATCGCGAACTGGGCGGTCTCGGCCGGAAGCTCGTCGCCCCGGGGGGAGAGCGCGCGGCCCTCCTCGAGGAAGCCGACGAAGCGGCCGAGCGCCGCCCGGTAGCGGACCCGCGCGTCCTCCCCGATCGCGGTCACCTCGACGATCGCCATCCGCGCGATGTCGGCCTCGGCGGCGAACAGCTCGACCATCGCCCGCAGGGCGAGGACCACGCGGTCCGGCCAGGGCTCGCCGGCCGCGCTCTCGAAGGCGCTGGAGACGTGGGCGACGAGGACATCGATGGCGGCGTCGTAGGCCTCGAGGAAGCAGGCTTCCTTGCCGGCGAACATCGTCTCGAAGGTCTGCTGGGAAACCCCCGCCCGCGCGATCACGTCGCCAACCGCGGTCGCCTCGTAGCCCTTGGCGGCGGCTTCGCGCACCATCGCTTCCAGCACCCGCTCGCGCTCTGACATCGAGCCCAGCGTACCCCGGGCCCTCAGGGCTGGCCAGAGTGCATCTCGGCCTTCGCCGCCTCGGCCCCGAAGTAGGGCAGCACGGCGATGTACATGAACTGCGGCAGCAGCTGTCGGAAGCCCTCGCGCTCGCCCGCCGCGAGCCGCGAGTGGATCACCATGTGGACTCCCGACGCGATCGCCTCGGGCGCGATCGGAGGCGGTGCCACGGCGCCGTCCGCGGCGATTCGGGCCTGGTCGAGGAAGGCGCAGGCCCGCCGCATCGCCTCCGCCCGTTTGGCCAGTGCCGCCGGACCGGCCGGATGGACCTCGATGATCAAGGCCCGGCCGACGTCCGGCTCGGCGTCGAAGAAGTCGAGCAGCGCTCCCAGGCCGGCCCGCAGTTCTCCCAGCCAATCCTCCTCGCTCGAGGCCGCCGCCCGAATCCCGGCTTCGACCCGTTTCAGGGCGACGTCGTAGGCCTGCAGGTAGCAGTCCTCCTTGTCGGCGAAGCTGTCGTAGAAGGCCTGCCGGTAGAGCCCGGTCCGGTCCAGCACGGTGCGAACCGAGGTGCCCTCGAAGCCGACCGCCCCGACCGCCTCCAGCATCCCGTCGAGGATCCGTTGCCGCTTCGATGAATTCACGGGAAGGTGCCGGGGTGCTACTCCGGCAGTTCCGGAGTTCGATCGGGAGAACGAGCTGTCCAGCTTGGGGAACCCTATTGGTATTCCCCTCGTTTTCCTGGGTCCAGCCGACTTCGGCTCAGGTACTCTGGTGTTCGTGACGCAACGCACCTCGACGATGCGACCGCCGCCGGGTCGCCAGCAGCTCTCCCGCGAGTTCATCGCCCAGCACCAGCGGGCGCGGATCATCTCGGCCCTTGCCGAGGAGACCGTCGCCAGGGGCTACCGCGCCGTCACCGTCGCCGACATCGTGCGCCGGGCCGGCATCGCCCGCAACACCTTCTACGAGAACTTCTCCTCCAAGGAGGACTGCTTCCTCGCCGCCCAGGACTACGGGGTCGAAGAGGCGCTGCGGCGGGTGGTCGACGCGGCGTCCAAGGTCGAGAGCTGGCAGGGTCGCGTCAGCGCGGGCCTCGCCGCCTTCCTCAACTCGGTCGCCACCGAGCCCGCCCTGGCCCGGACCTGCATCGTCGAGGCGCTCTCCGCCGGCCCCGCCTCGCGGGCCCGCTACGAGGAGTCGCTGCAGGCCTTCATTCCCCTTTTCCGCATCGGCCGCAAGGTTTCCCCGCACGGCGAGGAGCTGCCGGCCACTCTCGAGGAAACGATCGTCGGCGGCATCTTCTGGATCGTCTACCAGCGCATCATCCTCGGTGAGACAGAGCAGATCGAGGAGCTCCTCCCCGAGTTGGTCGAGTTCGCCTTGACCCCGTACATCGGTGCCGAGGCAGCCAAACGAAGCTCGGCCTGAGCCCGAAAGCCCGGCCTCAGCTCGAATTTACCCGACCGGTATGGTCGCTCTGTGGCTGTGGATCCCGCCGATACCTCCGTCGAGTCGACTCCCGACTATCCGCCCGAGTTGGCTCGCCTTCCCCCTGGAAGGCACGGCCTGCCACGCGAGTTCGTCGTTCACAACCAACGCGAGCGGCTGATCGCCGGGCTGGCCGAGGCGATCTCCGAGAACGGCTACGCCGGCACCACGATCGGCCACATCACCCGCCACGCAGCGGTTTCGCGGCGCACCTTCTACGAGCACTTCGCCAGCAAGGACGAGTGCTTCGTGTGCGCCTACGACACGGTCATGGAGGAGCTGCGCGAGCGCGTCAGCACCGCCTTCGACGAGGAGAGCGACTGGCCCCACGCGGTCCGCGCGGGAATCGCCGCGATGCTCAGCTTCCTCGTCGTCGAGCCGAACCTGGCCCGCCTCTGCATGGTCGAGGCGCTGGTCGCCGGCCCGATCGTCGTCGAGCGCTACGACGCCGCGATCCAGAGCCTCGTCCCCTACTTCAAAGCCGGCCGTGAGGGCTGCTCCCCCGAGGTCCTCTCGCGCCTCTCGACGACGACGGAGGAGGCGCTGGTCGGTGGCATGGTCTCGCTGATCTCCCGCCGCATCATCGCCGGCAGGACGGCTGAGCTGGAAACCCTCCTCCCCGACCTGGTCGAGTTCACCCTGACTCCGTACATCGGTAGCGCCGACGCCGCCAAGGTCGCCCGCGAGGGCTAGCGGTCGGCTCCACGGCGAGGTTTGGCGTGGAGGGGTTGGGGGTCTCTCGCGCTTGCTGGGATTTTCGCCGCTAACGCCCCATCTCTCGCCGACGGGCACTGCGAAAATCAGGACGCCGCGCGCGCGAGAGACCCCCAACCCCTCCCCACGAAAGCTCCACCTCCGCTCCC
>JADGPJ010000122.1 GCA_017882505.1 Solirubrobacterales bacterium
CCTACAAGGGCCACGAATACTCCTACGTCAACGCCCGCTGTGAAACCGGCCACCTCCAGGCCCAGGGCGAATTCACCTTCGCCGACGGCACCTACCTCAAGGGCACCTTCCTGCGCCCGTGCACGGTCCGCTGATGGGGCGCCACCGCGATCGTGCCCCCTCCGCGGCGCTCTGCGCTCCCGCGGCTGGCCGGCGGAGCGTCCCTTGAGTTGATGGGGCGTGGCGTGCCCGAGCCAGGGCCTCCCTTCACCCTCCGCCACCCGCGCTGGGTCCTCGCCATCGCGCTGGTCGCGGTCTGTGTGCTCGGAGCCCTCGGCCTCCACGTCGAGCGCAGGCTCGACCCGACCACGCTCGACATTCCCGGGAGCGAGGCCTCCCACGCCAACCAGCTGCTCGGCGAACACTTTGGCGACACCGCGCCCTTCGCGATCCTGCTGCGCGGTCCCGCGGCGGCGCTGGACCGCCAGGGGCCCGAACTGATCCGCGCCCTGCGCCGCGACCCGAAAGTGACCACGCTCTCGCCCTGGGACCGCGGCAACGTCTCCCAGCTGCGCCCCGATCCCCGCCGGGCCCTGATCCTGGCCGACTTCCACGTCGACGTCAAAACGGCCGTCAACGACACGGTCGACCAGGTCAACCGTATCCTCGAAGAACAGGTCCAGCCGCCGGTCCGCGCCACTCAGACCGGCTACGCGAGCCTCTCGCGGGCGATCCAGGACGAATCGATCTCCTCCAGCGAGCGCGGCGAGCTGATCGCCTTCCCGTTCCTGCTGATCGTGCTGCTGCTCGTCTTCCGCTCGCCGCTCGCCGCCGCGATTCCGCTCGGCTTCGGCGTCATAACCGTGATCGCCTCACGCGGGATCCTCTACTTCTTCACCTCCTGGTTCAGCATCGACGCCTTCGCGCTGACCGTCTGCACGATGATGGGTCTGGCGCTGGGCGTGGACTACGCGCTGTTGATGGTCTCACGCTTTCGGGAGGAGCTGGCGGCGGGGAAGGAGCCCGCCGACGCCGCCCGGCAGACCCGCCGCACCGCCGGCCGCACGACGGTCTTCGCCGGCAGCACCCTGCTGGTCTCGATGCTGGTCTCGATCTTCGTCGTGCCCGGTCCCTTGCTGGCCTCGCTGGCGGGAACGGTGGCGATGGTCGTCGTCCTCAGCGTCGCCGTCGCCACCCTCCTCGGCCCGGCCCTGCTGACTCTGATCGGCCCCAACATCGATCGCTGGCGGATCGGCGGGGTCCCGAACGGGGACTCGCGGCTGATGGTCCTGGTCGGCGCCGCCCTGAAGCGCCCGGCGCTGGCGGCCGTGCTGATCGGCGGCATCGTGCTGGCCTTGGCCTCGCCGGCGATCGCGCTCAAGACCGGTCCGCCCAGCACCGAACAGCTCCCCCCCGACGCCCCGGCCCGCAAGGACGCCGAACTGATCGGCCGCTCGATCGGCCCGGGCTTCGAAGCTCCCTACCAGGTCGTCGCCGCCAGCAGCGAAGGCCCGATAACCGACGCCAAGAACCTGGCGGCCCTCGGTCGCTGGCAGCAGCGGATCGCGAAGATACCCGGGGTGCAGCTGGTGGTCGGCCCCGCGCAGGTCTCCAAACGGACCGAACCGCTGCGCAAGCTCGGCAACGCGGCCCTCTCCTCGGGCGGCGACATCGGCCCGGTCAAACAGCTGGGCCACCTCGGCCGCAGCCTCGGCGTCGCCGCCGGCGGGGTGTCGCAGCTGCGCGAAGGGATCTCCGAAGCCAGCAACGGCGCCGGCCTGCTCGCCCTCGGCTCCGACCGCGCCGGCGAAGGGGCGCAGCAGATCGCCACCGGACTCGGCCGGGCGAGCGCGGGAAGCGGGCGCGCGATCAGCGCCCTCGACCGGTTCGCGAAGGGGTCGAAGAAATTGGCCAACGCTGAGAGGCTCGCCGCCCTTGGCTCCCTGCAACTCCTCTTCGGCGTCAGGGGAACCACCCTCCCGACCCTCCGGCACAACACCCTGCCTCGGTCCCGCAAGCTGGAGAAAAGTCTCAACGAAGAGGCGAACGTGAAGCTGCCAGGTTTGATCGCGCCGACGCAGGTCGTCGAAGAACAGCTGAAAGCGGCGCTCACCGAACTCCAGGGCGTGAGCGATCAGTCCGATCCCAAGTACGTAGCTGGGGTCGAAGCGGTCAGGCGCGCCAGCGCGGCGCTCAGCGGCACCGACCCGGTGAGCGGCGCTCCCTATGCCAGCGGCTACGCGGGACTGCCCACGGAACTGGCGGCTGTCCAGGCTCGCCTGGTCGAAGCTCACGAGGAATCCAAGCAGGTCACCTACTTCCTGGTCTCGACCCGCAGCGAACTGGAGAAGATCACGGCCGGGCTGGAAAAGCTCAACGAAGGCCTCAACGAAATCCACAAAGCCGGCAACAAGCTCGCCGCCGGCTCGGCCAAGCTGGCCCGCGCCGCGCACTCGCTCGGCAGCGGCCTGAGCCGGCTCAGCGGCGGCGCCGCGGCCCTCCTCAGCGGCATCGATCGGCTCGGCGGCGGCGCCGAAGCGCTGGAAGCCGGCCTCGCCGAAGGTGCCGAAGAATCCGCGCCGCTGCAGAGCGGCGTCAGACGCGCCAGCGTCCGGGTCCTCGCCGGCAAGGCCAAAATCAAGCATCAGGTGCGACGGGTCAGGCGGGCCTCGCCCGGTCTCTTCAATTCGGGCTTCTTCGTCCTCTCCCAGCTCGACGGGGCGACGCCCAGGGCACGCGAAGCCGCGGGCAGCACGATCGACCTCCACAGCGGTCAGGCGGCGTCGATGACGGTGTTTTCCAAGTACTCCCTCAACACCCCCGGTTCGATCGCCCTCAACAGGCGTCTCGACCAAGAAGCGAGCGATTTCAGCGACGAAGCCGGCCTCGCGACCGGGGTCGCCGGCGGCGTCGCCCAGATCAACGAATTCAGCCGCATCACCCGCGACCGGATCCCGCTCATCATCACGGTGATCATGCTGGTCACCTTCCTGGTCCTGATCGCGGTGCTGCGCTCAATCCCGCTGGCGGCGATCGCGGTCGGCCTCAACCTGCTCACGGTCGGGGTCGCCTTCGGGGTCCTGACGCTGCTCTTCAACGTCCCGGGGGATCTGCCGCTCGGCGGCAATTCC
>JADGPJ010000079.1 GCA_017882505.1 Solirubrobacterales bacterium
AAGCCCGCCCAGGCGAGGGCGATGGCGATGACAAGTGCCAGCTTGAGCGGAAGCCTGACGTAGAGGCCGCGGCGTTCCTGAGGGGTGCGCTCGAGATCCTTGAGCTGGCCCGAAGGCTCCTCGGCGAGGCTCGGCGCGCCGGCATCGGAGCGCAGCGCTTCATCTGGTCGGGGGATCGGCCTGAGCGTGGCCATCACTACGCGCGACATCGGCAATCGGTCGGGAGTCTTGACCGTGGGTTGCCGCACGTCCCGGTGCGGACAACTACGGCTCAAGGAAGCCGGTCGCACGGTCGATTGGGAAAGTGGTGTGAAAACGACCGCGGCACCCCAAAGCCGGAGTAGGCAGTCCCTTGGCCGCCACCGCGGATCGAACCTTCTTCTCGCGGCGGTTGGCGCAGCGCTTCTCGTCGAGCTGATCCGGGTGGCACTCGCGCCCTCGAGGTCGCCGGGCGGGACGCTGACCGACACGCTGGTCGTCGTGGTCCTCCTCCTGCCCGTCCTCGCGTTCTTCCTCTGTGCGATCGAGCGGCGAGACGGCAGCCGTCTCGGCTGGTTTCTGATCGGAGCCGGATTGGCCTTCAACTCGATCGGCGAGGCTTACTTCTTCTTCGCCAATCGGGCCCTGGCCAACTTCCCCAGCTTCGGCGATGTCTTCTCGCTTGCCCTCTTTCCGCCGCTGTTCATCGGTGTGATGCTGCTCGTTCGCCACGGCAGAGACAGTGCTCGACTCTCGATCGGGATCGACGGAGTGATCGTCGCCGCCGCGATCGGCTCGCTCGCCTACGAGCTGATCTTCAACGCGCTCCTGGGCAGCGGCTCGGTTTCGCGGCTCCTGGTCGGCGGCGAGCTCGCCTATCCGATCCTCGACCTGGCCGCGCTGACGATGCTCGCCGTGATCTGCATCCCCAGTCGTTTCCGGGTCGGCGCCGCCTACTACTGGCTGATGGGCGGGATGGCCGTGCTCCTGGTCACCGACGTCGCCAACCTGAGGCAGACGGCCCATGGCGCCGACGCCCCCAGCATCGCGCTGTACTTCGGCTGGGCCCTGGCGATCGTCCTGCTCTCCCTCTCCTCGCGCTTCAGCTCCTCCCTGACCCGCTCGGACGCGTTCCACGGACGCGTCCTCGGCATTTCCCTCGGTGGCGCGATGCTCGTTTCCCTCGGCCTGCTGCTCCAGGAGGCCGCGCACGATCAGAACCTTGTGGTGATCGCCGCCAGCGGCACCGCCCTGCTGCTCGGCCTGGCCCGGCTGTTCCGGACCCTGGCCGAGAACAGCCGGCTGATTCGCGAGCGCGGGGAGGTGATCGCGAAGCAGCGCGAGATGCAGTCGCGGCTGCGCTTTCTGGCCGACCACGACCCGCTCTCCGGGCTCTGCAATCGACGTCGCTTCGGCGAGCGGGTGAAGGAGCAACTCGGGTATGCGCTTCGCTACGGGCACTCCGGCGCCCTGCTGTTCATCGACCTCGACTCCTTCAAGTTCATCAACGACTCCTTCGGTCACACCACCGGCGATCGGGTGATCAAGCGGGTGGCCGCCGCGATCTCCGGCAACCTGCGGGCCACCGACACCCCGGCAAGGCTGGGTGGGGACGAGTTCGCCGTCCTGCTGCCCGAGATCGACGAAGAGGGCGCTCTGCGGGTCGCCGAGACGGTGCTGGGGGCGATCAAGGCCGGGCAGGACCCGATGGTCGGCGCCTGCGCCGGCGTCGTCCTCTTCGGCGCCGATCGCAAGCTTGCCGCGGAGGACCTGTTCATCGCCGCCGACATCGCGCTCTACGACGCCAAGGGCGGGGGCCACGGCGGGATCAGCGTCTACAGAGGTCAGAAGGGGATGAAGCTGACCTGGGTCGAGCGCATTCGCGCGGCACTGCGCGAGGACCGGCTCGTCCTCTACGCGCAGCCGATCGTCGACCTGCGCACCGGAGAGATCGAGCGGGAGGAGCTGCTGGTGCGGATGATCGACCGCGACGGCACCGAGATTCCCCCGATGTCCTTCCTGCCGACCGCCGAGCGCTTCGGCCTGATCGGCGACATCGACCGCTTCGCCGTGGGCCGGGCGATGGAGCTGGCCCGAGGCGGGCGCCCGGTGGCGGTCAACATCTCCGGGCCCGCGTTGACCGATCGAGTGCTGATCGATCGCGTTGCCGAGGCGATCCGCGCCGGCATGGACCCGCACATGCTCAGCTTCGAGCTGACCGAGACGGCCGGGGTCGCGAACATCGAAGCAGCGCGCCGATTCGCGGGCTATCTCGAGAACCTGGGTTGCGATCTCGCGCTGGACGACTTCGGGACCGGGCTCAGCTCGCTCGGGTACCTGAAGCACATCCCGATCCAGACGCTGAAGATCGATACGGAGTTCGTCCAGAGCATGGGCGCCAGCACCTTCGACCGCTACCTGGTTCAGACGATCGTCGGGCTCGCCCGGCGGCTCGGCCAGAAGACCGTCGCCGAGGGAGTCGAGGACGAAACGACGCTGTCCCTGGTGCGGCTGTTCGGGGTCGACTACGCGCAGGGCTACCTGCTTGGCCCACCAGCCCCGATCGATCCGAATGGCCCACCCGAGATCCCGCCTTCCGTACGCGACTCCCTGCACGCGGCCAGCGAGTCCAGCGAGTCCAGCGGCCATAGCTCAAATGGGACGAGCCTCTGAATGCCAGGCTGTGGGAAGCGCGACGAGCCGGCCATCGCCGCCCCGGCGCGGGTCCCAGAGGCGGGCGCCGGCATCCCGTCCTCAGTCGTCCCGGAGGAGCTGATCGAGAGTGCGGCCGCTGAGCACCGACCGCGGTAGTTCGGCGACCACATCGGAGCCGGGGCGCGCGTCCTCGTCGCGGCGCTTGATCAGCAGCGACTGGGGCTTCTCGCCGGAATGGGTGCGTTGCAGGGCGAAGCCGCCGCGCAGCTTCTCCCCGTGGAGGACGAAGACTGCGTGGCCGCGCTCGAGCGCCTGGGGCCAGGCGACCCGGCCACCCTGCTCGTATCGGCCTCGATCCCAGACGATCACGCCGCCGCCTCCGGTCGGACCCTCGAAGGCGTTGTGGGCGATCGCGTGGTCCTCGACCTCCACGGCGAGGCGCTTGACCGCGGGGTCCATCGAAGGACCCTTCGGGACAGCCCACGAGCGCATCACGCCGTCGACCTCCAGGCGCAGGTCGAAGTGGTGAGCGGTCGCGGCGTGCTCCTGGACGACGAAGGCGCCGGCGCTGACGCCGCGGATCGCGAACTGCTCGTGGCCCTCGACCTTCACCCGATCGATCGCCACCTCGCTCACCCGCGCGGACGGAGGTCCGTCGCGCACGAAGGCCAGCAGCTCCTCGACCGCCCGCTCGGGTCCCTCGGCGTGGACGAGCACCTCACCGTCCTCCCCGTTGCGCACCCAACCCGTCACCCCCAGCCGCCGCGCCCGCCGCCGCGTCGCGTCGCGGTATCCGACGCCCTGCACCTCCCCGCGCACGACCGCTCGTGCGGCGGTCACACCCGAGTCTGCCCGCTCAGTCGAAATCGGCATCGAGGCGTGATTATCCGCGTCTGCCAGCCCAGACCGGAGGCCACGGACCGAACCGGTTGAGCGCTCGACCGTGCCGAGCCATGGTCGACACATGCGGGCCTTTGTCGTCCTCCTCTGCGGGCTCGTCCTCACGACCGGCGTCGGCTTCGCCCGGGCCGAAGGCACGGTGAGCGTTGTGGCAAGGACGACGCCCCCAGGGCCGTCACCAACCGCGACCGAGGCGCGAGTCGAGCGCACGCAGCCCGGCGAGGAAGTTCTTCTCCATCAGCCCGACCAGCTCGGCTTCGCGGTCTGGGGCAATCAGGAACCGCGAGGACCACTCGCCGAGCGTGCGATCGCCATCGCTGATCGGACGGAAGCGCAGCGTCGTGCGGTGTTCGCGAACCGGGATCGGCGATCCGACGAAGGTGTAGGAGTAGAACCACTCCGCGTCCGAATGGGCAACCAGCACCTCGCGAAAGACGGCGTCATCGATCTGGGTCACCACCCTCACGGCGCCGACCGCGGTCGGGTCGCGATCGTCCTCGATCGGACTGGACTTCACAAACGGCAGCAGCTCGGCCACGGTATCGAAGCGGCGAGCGGCTTCCCAGACCTGCGCGAGCGGCGCGTCGATCACCGAGCTGACCAGCACCGATGCCATCGAGCCAGTGTACGAGAGGCGATTCGAGGCAGGAGGGGTGGACGACCGGGCTCCAACCGGCGACCACCTGGAGAAACGCGCGGCTGACGGCGGAGAATAGGATCCTGACCGCTTCACCCAGACCATCGACAGGAGGATCCATGCGAACGCTGATCGGCATCTCACTCGCCTCTGCGCTCATCGCCGGAACGCTCGCCTCGAGTGCCTGGGCGGCAGCTGGTCCCGGGGCGAACGCGTCGGCCAGCAGCTGCCAGCTCAGCACCAAGGAGCAGCGGAACCTCGGCGCCTCCTACGTCACCTCGCTGAAGGTCGACAACACCACCTGCGCCAAGGGCAAGGGCGTCACCCTCGCCTTCAACAACTGCAGGACCGCCTCCGGCAAGCCGCAGGGAGTCTGCAACCGGAAGGTCGGCAACTACACCTGCACCGAGCACCGCTACGACGCCGTCCCCGGTGTCCAGTACAGCTCACGGGTGGCCTGCTCCTGGGGGAACAAGCGGGTCTGGAGCACCTACACCCAGAACACCTAGCGTCCCCGGGGGGCGCCGGGCTCAGTGAGTGAAGTCGCGGTCGAGCGCTTCTTCAACCGCATCCGCCGCGAGGCTCGAGCCGGCGCCGTTGAGATGGATGCCGTCCGCTTCGCGGACGATCTCCTGGCTGCCGTCGACTTCCATCGCATTGCGGAAGCGGTCGCCCGGGGTGAAGATCGCCGCCGTGTCGACGACGCGGACCTGGCTGCGCCAGGGGGCCGCGGCGGCCAGCACCGCCGCGTTGACGGCATCGGTGATCGGCTTGCGGTCGGGATCGCGAGCCGTCGGCACGGTCAGCCAGTAGACCTTCGCGGTCCCGTCCTGGCGGTAGTTGTCCATCAGCTGGCGAGCCCGGTTCGCCCAGATCGCCGCCCAATCCGGTCCGCAGCAGCTCACGTCTTCCCCACCCGGACCCGGCATCGGCAGGCCCTCGTTGGCGCCGATGAAGATCACGACCGCTTCCGGGTGGTCTTCCGCCACCTGCGTCGCCGACAGCTTCGCCCAGTCGACGACGTCGTCGCGCGAGATCCCGGTTGCCAGGTGTGGATCGCGGATCACTTCGACCCCGTCCGGCGCCAGGCGCTGTCCCAGCTCGAGGTCGAGCGGGGTCGAGAGCGAATCGCCGGTGACCAGCAGGGTGTGAAGCCGGCGCCGGGGCTGGGGTTCGCCGAGCGCGGCGGCTTCGAACCAGTCGGGGGTGACCGCGGCCGAGGCTCCTCCCCCCGCCCGGGAGGGCGGCGCGGCGGCGAAGCCGGCGCCGACCAGGCGCTTGTCCGGGGAGAGCCAACCGGTCAGGGTGTGGCTGAGGTCCGAGAACGGCAGCCGGTCGGCGATCCAGCCCGTCGGCTTGCCGACCGCCAGCACGACGTCGCGGCCGATGCCCGGGTTCAGCTCCTCGCCCGCCCTGCGCACCGAGCCGCCGGCGAAGAGCAGCAGCAGCACGGCGATCAGCGCCGTCGCCATGACGGCGTCGCGGGCGGTGAAGCGACGCAGCCTCTGGCGGTCGAAGCGCTCCATCAGGCTGTCGTCTCGGCTCTGCCGGTCTCGCTGCATGGCTTAGAAGCGGAAGTAGATGAACGGGGGCACACCCTGGCTGGGGACGGTCGCGCCAACGATCAGGATAAGCGCCGCGAGCGCGACGGCGAGGAGGACCGGCGAGAGGCGCTCGATCCCCACCTCGATCCCTTCGCTGGTCCGTTCCGGCACCAGCTGCAGGCCGATCACCGCCAGCAGGGCCAGCACGGCCGGCGCGCTGACGAGGGTCAGCGGTCCCGGCTTCACCATTCCCGTCACGTAGGTCCAGAAGAGTTCGAGGTCCGGAGAGCGGAAGAGGATCCAGGCGAACACGACCAGGTTGAAGGTGACGAACCAGCGTAGCCAGGCGGGGAGCTTCACCCGGCCCCCGAGCGCGTGCTCGACGGAGAGCCCGGTGCCGTGGAACGTGCCCCAGAGGACGAAGGTCCAGGACGCTCCGTGCCAGAGCCCGCCTAGCACCATCGTCGCCATCAGGTTGACGTAGGTCCGCGCCCGTCCCTTGCGATTCCCCCCGAGCGGGATGTAGAGGAAGTCGCGCAGGAACCGCGAGAGCGTCATATGCCATCGTCGCCAGAAGTCGCGGAAGCCGGTCGCCCTGTACGGGCTGCGGAAGTTCTGGGGGAAGATGAAGCCCATCAGCAGGGCGAGGCCGATCGCGATGTCGGTATAGCCGGAGAAGTCGCAGTAGATCTGAGCCGCGTAGGCGTAGGCGGCGAAGATCAGGTCGGGGCCGCCGTAGGCCTGGGGCACGCCGAAGGCCGGGTCGACCACGACCCGACCCAGGTAGTCGGCGATCATCACCTTCTTCACCAGTCCCAGCCCGATCAGGCCGAGGCCGGCGCCGACGGCGACGTGCTCGGGGTCGCGGGCGCTCGCCAGCTGCGGGATGAACTCCCGGGCCCGCACGATCGGGCCGGCCACCAGATGCGGGAAGAAGGACAGGTAGATCGCGGCGTCAAGCAGCGAGGCCGGCTCGACCAGGCGCCGCTTCACGTCCACCGTGTAGGAGATCGCCTGGAAGGTGAAGAAGCTGACCCCGACCGGCAGGGCGATCGAGAGCAGCGGCAGCGGCAATCCCAGGCCGAAGGAGTTGAGCAGGTCGCCTACGTTCTGGGCGAAGAAGCCGTAGTACTTGAAGACGGCGAGGACTCCGAGGTCGAAGGTCACGGCAGCGGCGGTGATCCACTTCCGCCGGCGCTCGCCCTCGGTCGCGTGGATCGCCACCGCCGCCAGCTGGTTGGCGACGGTGATGGCGCCGAGCAGGAGGCAGAAGCGCGGGTCCGCCGCTGCGTAGAAGACGTAGCTGGCGACGAGGATGAACGGCTTCCACAGACGCTGCTTGGGCATCAGGAGCCAGCTCAGCGTCAGCACGATCGGAAAGAAGATCGCGAACGGGACGGTGGGGAATAGCAATGGCTGCCTTTTGTTAGTTTGCCGGCGGCCTCCGCCCGCAGAAGCGGTGCGATGCTAGTCGACGATTTCGATGAACCGCAGACTCCACATCGCCGCCGCGCTGTTCGCAACGCTCGCGGCTGCCGCCGCCCTACCCTCGGCGAGCTCCGCGGGGGGGCCCTGCGGCGGCGTCGAGACCGCCCGCCCCGCGAAGAACGTGAACCCCGGCGGGCACGCCCCTCTGGCGATCGGCGACTCGACGATGCTGCTGGCCCTTCCCGCCCTCGCCCGAGAGGGCTACCAGGTCAACGCGCACGGCTGCAGGCAGATCGACGAGGGGTTGGAAGTCATCAAGGACGCGAAGCGACACAACCGCCTGCCGCACCTGGTGGTGATCGCCCTCGGCGCCGACGCGAGCATCTCCTCCGATCAACTCGCGAAGGCCTTCCACATCATCGGCCCGAAACGCGTCCTCGGCCTGGTCACCCCGCTGGAGCTCGGCGGCGGGACGAGCAGCGACGCCGACGTCGTCCGCGCGACGGTCAAACGACACCCCAAACGAAGCATCCTGCTGGATTGGGTCGCCTACAGCGCCGGACACGGCGACTGGTTCCAGCCCGACGGCCTCCACCTCACCTTCCCCGGCGCCGACGCCTTCGCCCGCCTGCTGAGACAGGCGCTGCCCTACGCGAAGGCGGGCGTTCTTCCGGGCCGCCCGCCGAAAGGAAGAAGCGGCCTGGACGACACGCCGGTCCCCGTGGGTTGACCTCGGGCGCGCGGGCGAGGGGTGGACGACCGGCTGCCGTCAGCCGCGGGTGCCGCCGCCGCGCCCGTCCGGCGACCAGCCGGGCGAGCGGAAGAGGTAGCCGAGGCGGTGCCGCCAGCTGGTGGCGGCACGGACGTCGCCGGCGATCGCCGCGAACTCGTGGAAGGCGACCCGCGTCGGCCGGAAGCTGCGGATGTTCCGGGTGAGCCCGTAGCGGACCGGCTCGCTCTCCCCCTGGAAGGTCCCGAACATGCGGTCCCAGATGATCAGGATGCCACCGTAGTTGCGATCGAGGTAGAGCTCGTTGGAGCCGTGGTGCACGCGGTGGTGCGAGGGCGTGTTGAAGACGAACTCGATCGGCGCCGGCAGCCGCCCGATCCGCTCGGTGTGGATCCAGAACTGGTAGATCAGGCTGACCGCCTGTTGGGTGAGAATCATCCACGGCTGGAACCCGAGCAGCGCCAGCCCTGCCCAGAACGGCAGCGAGGTCATCGGCGTCCAAGTCTGCCGCAGCGCGGTCGAGAGGTTGTAGTGCTCGGAAGAGTGGTGGACCACGTGGCTGGCCCAGAAGACCCGCACCTCGTGATGGATTCGGTGGAACCAGTAGTAGGAGAAGTCGTCGGCGAAGAAGAGGAGCACATAGGTCCAGACCTCGTCCGCCGGCATCCGCAGCGGCGTCAGCTCATAGAGCCCCGCGAAAACGACGATAACCACCAGCTTCCAGACCGCGTTGATGGCGACGTTCCCGGCCCCCATCGTCAGGCTGGTCCGCGTGTCCCGCAGCTCGTAGCCGACCAGCTCCTCGTCGGCGGCGAGCCGGAACGACCAAAGCTCGACCGCCAGCAGCAGCACGAAGGCGGGGATCGCGTAGAGGATCAGGTCGGCCACATCGGAATCGTAAAGGAATGAGCTGGCGAGCCAGCCAGGTTGGCAGCCAGGTTGGCGATACCGCGCGAGGATGGCTTGCGGTCAGCCGTTGGGCAGATGCTTGAGTATTTCCCTGTGCATGTAGCCCTCTTGCCGCTCAGCCGTCGCGCGGTGCCGGCGTCGCCGGGCGAGGAGTCCCCGAACCGCGTCAGGCTCTGCCTGATTCAGACGCTACCTGCCGGCGCCGGTGAACTTCTCCCTGACAATCCCGATCGCGTGCTCGACTTTCCCCAACAGTGACGAGGAGGTCTGATCAGGCGAAGGGGTCGCCCCCTGTTTGGAGCGGCTTTTCGCCTCGCTCGCACCGACGCTCGCCTCTTTGACCGCGCCCTTGGCCTCGGTCGTGCCGGCACCCGCGTCCTTGACAGGGCCTTTGGCCTCGTCCACTTTCTGATCAGTCATTGGTACTCCTCTCGGAGACTGGCGGCGAGGCGCGTACGGCGCGCTCGGCCCTGTCCCGTATCGGATCCCTCGTCCGCACTTCCGCGAACGGACCCTCGGGGGTCAGAGTAGCGCTCGAGCCTCAGTCGCGGTCCATGGGCGCAGCCATGGTCCTGCCCTGCGGATCGATTCGTCCCAGTGGGAACAGTTTTCGAAGCACTCCTCGGCAGGGTCATGCCCTGGAGTGCTTCCTTTCAGCCCGGTGCATCGTCTCGAACTCCTCCAGTGAGAGGCCCGAACCTATCGCCACGCACTCCAACGGCGACTCGGCCAGCTGACAGGGCATCTGGCACTCGTCGCGCAGGCACTGCTCGAGCCCTTGCAGGAGTGCGCCGCCCCCGGCGAGGGTGATGCCGCGGTCCATGATGTCGCCCGCCAGCTCCGGCGGCGTTCTGTCGAGGGTCTCCTTGACGGCTTCGACGATGTGTCCGACCGGTTCGTCGAGCGCTTTGCGGATCTCCTCGGAGCCGAGGGTGACCGTCTTCGGCAACCCGGATACGAGGTCACGGCCGCGGACCTCGGTATGGCGCTCCTGGCCGAGCTTCGACGCCGAACCAACCTCGAGCTTGACTTCCTCCGCGGTCTGGGTGCCAATCGCGAGTTTGTAGGCGCGTTTGCAGTGGCTGACGATCGCTTCGTCGAGCTCATCGCCGCCGATCCGGATCGATTTCGAGACGACGATCCCGCCCAGCGAGATCACCGCCACCTCCGTGGTGCCGCCGCCGATGTCGACGATCATCGACCCGATCGGCTCGGCGACCGGCAGGCCGGCACCGATCGCCGCCGCCATCGGCTCCTCGATCAGGTAGGCCTGGCGGGCGCCGGCCGAGAGGCAGGCCTCCTCGACGGCGCGCTTCTCGACCCCGGTTACCCCGGAGGGCACGCAGACGACCACGCGGGGGTGCCGGAAGCGAGTGGAGTGGACCGAGCGGATGAAGTGGCGCAGCATCGCTTCGGTGACGTCGAAGTCGGCGATCACACCGTCCTTGAGCGGGCGAATCGCGGTGATCGTGCCGGGCGTGCGCCCGAGCATCCGCTTGGCTTCGGCGCCGACCGCGTGGACGTGGCCGTCGCGAGTGTCGATCGCGACGACCGAGGGCTCCGAGAGGACGATCCCGCGCCCGCGAACATAAACGAGCGTGTTCGCCGTTCCGAGGTCGATGGCCATGTCACGACCACGCCGTGTGAGATTGCTGAAGAAGCCCATCTGTTGATCCTCAGGGCGATTTCATCTGCCGGAGAACGGATTGTGGACCACCTCAGGCTCTCCTACTCTTTCTTGCGCGACGCCCCCAGCGTCTCACCGGCGCTGTGCACGACATTGCGCAGGAAGTCGTACTGCGTCTGGACGAGCTTCTCCGACATCTCGAGCGCGGAGTCGATGACCTCCTGGCGCCTGGACGGGTTCTCGCCATGCGGTGGCAGTGCCTTGTCGACGGACTCCATGAAGTGGCGCACCGCCTCGATCGCGCTCTGCTGACCGCTCTTG
>JADGPJ010000080.1 GCA_017882505.1 Solirubrobacterales bacterium
CTCGCCGGACCGACCCGGATCGCGGTCTGGCTGCGCCGCGAGGCCGCCCCCTACGTCCGCGAACAGCAGGCCGCCGCCTACGGGGTCGCCGCGGTCGTCTACGTGGCGCTGATCGCCTGGGCGCCGATCGCCGCCTTCCGCAAACCGCTCGGCATCCTCCTCTTCGCGCTGCTGCTCGGCGCCGGCGCCGAGCTCCTGCGGCGCCAGATTCTGCGCGAGCACCCCGGCGGCGATTCCAGGCCGCCGGCTGCCGCGGCCGCCGAGGGGACCTGACCCTCGTCGCCGCGGCGAACGCGACCCTGCTCGCCGCGGTGACGGTGATGCTCTTCCTGCCGAACCCGAAGCGGCTGCTGCCCCGGAGCGGACCGTGGTCGAGGTCCAGCGCTTCCGCGCCTGGCTGACCCGAAGCGGCCGCCGGATCGCGATCTACGGCTTCGCCGGCTTCGGCGTCGGCGCCCTGCTGCTCGCGCGCGGCGTCGTCGGCCTCCTCGTCTGAGCCGCCGCCGGGTGGCCGGCGATCGCCGCTCGCGCCCGCGTCAGATGCGGCTAGGCTGACTGGGAAGGAAAGTCGATCCATGGACGGACCCACTCCTTGACCAGCGATGTCGCCGCCATCACCCACTCGTCGCGGGCGGCGTCCGAGCCTGCGGCCGGCTCCGCGCTGGTGCCGCGCCCGCGGCTGATCCGCAAGCTGGCGCAGTCCCCGACCACGGTCATCCTGCTCACCGCGCCATCGGGCTACGGTAAGTCGGTTCTGCTCGAACAGTGGGCCGCCGCCGACCCGCGCCCGTTCGTCTCGGTCCTGCTCGGCGACGAGCACAACGACCCCTCGCTGCTGATCGCCTCGATCGCCGAGGCGCTGGGACGGGTCGAGCCGGTCTCGGCCGATGTCTCGGCCGCCCTCGCGACCCCCTCGCCCAGCATCGAGACCGTCGTCCTTCCGCGGCTGGCCAAGGCTCTCGCCGGCCGCCAGGTGCCGATGGTGCTGGTGCTGGACGACCTCGAGCGGATCGAGTCGCCGCAGTCGCTGGAGGTCGTCTCGGCCGTGGCGAGCAACCTCGCGAAGGGCTCGCAGCTGGCCCTCGCCACCCGGACCGAGCCGGCGTTGCCGATCGGGCGGCTGCGGGCCCACCGACGCCTCACCGAGCTCGGGCGCGGCGATCTGATGATGACCAAGGCCGAAAGCGGCTCGCTGCTCGGCGGGCTGAACCTCGAGCCGACTCCCAAGCAGCTCGACGTTCTCGTCCGCCATACCGAG
The DNA here is from genome assembly GCA_017882505.1 of Solirubrobacterales bacterium. Lineage (GTDB taxonomy): Bacteria > Actinomycetota > Thermoleophilia > Solirubrobacterales > 70-9 > VAYN01. The sequence goes on from JADGPJ010000080.1 coordinate 1,259, forward strand.
GGCTGGCCAGTGGCCCTGTACCTGGCCGGCCTCGCCCTCGGCGAGGCGGACGATCTCGGCAAGGCGATCGCCCGCTTCGCCGGCGACGACCGGATCGTCGTCGACTACCTCGGGGAGGAGTTCCTCGGCCCGGTCTCGCGGCGGCGGCTCGAGTTCCTGCGCCGGGCCTCGGTTCTCGATCGACTCAGCGGGCCGCTCTGCGACGCGGTTCTCGGCCGCACCGGCTCGGCGACGGTGCTGCGCGATCTCTCGCGCTCGAACATGCTGCTGATGCCGCTGGACCGGCGCGACGAGTGGTTTCGCTTCCACGCGCTCTTTCAGGAGATGCTGCGCTCCGAGCTGCGGCGGGTCGAGCCCGAGGCGGAGACCGAGCTGAACCTGCACGCGTCCGAGTGGTGGGCCGCCCGCGGCGACTGGGACCGGGCGATCCACCACGCGATCGAGGCGAACGCCCCCGACCGGGCCGGCGACCTGCTGTGGAAGGGGGTGCCCGAGTACATGACCCGGGGCCGCAACGCCACCGTTGTCGGTTGGCTGGCGAACCTGGGGGAGGAGACCGTCGCCTCGGACCCCGCCCTCAGCCTGACCGCGGCCTACGCGGAGATCACCCTCGGTGTCGGTCCGCGGGCCGAGCACTGGGCAGCCGTCTCGAGGGGACTGCTGGACGCCGGCGCGAGCGCGATCGACGCCAACTCGCTCGAACTTGGCCTGGCGCTGGTCGACGCGGCGCTCGCCCGCGACGGCGTCGCCGCGATGAGCGCCACCGCCGCGGCGGCCGCCGAGGTCCTTCCGGAGGAGAGCCCCTGGCTCTCGATGTCGCTGTTCATCGACGGCGCCGGCCTGCATCTGCGCGGCCTTCGCGAGGAGGCACGGGGCAGGCTGGCGGACGGGGCGAGGCGAGGATCGGTGGGGGCGCCGAGCATCCAGGCGCTCAGCCTCTCCCAGCTGGCCCTGCTCGCGACCGAGGAAGACGGCTGGCAGCAGGCGGAGCTGCTGGCCTCCCAGGGCCGCGCCCAGATCGACCGCTCCGGCCTGGTCGAGGCGCCGTTGATGGCGATGCCGCTGGCGGTCTCCGCCTTCGTCCGGGCGCGGTCGGGGCTGGTCGAGAAGGCGGCCGCGGACCTGCGGCTGGGGACGCAGCTGCTGGCGGCGCTCGACGAGTTCTCTCCCTGGTACGAAGTCGAGACCCGGGTCGTGTTGGCGCGGGCCGCCCTCAGGCTCGGCGACGCCACCGCCGCCGGGAGCCTGCTCGACGAGGCTTCGAGGCTGGCGAAGCTCGTCCCCGATGCGGTCGTGCTCGGCGTGTGGATCGAGGAGGCGGCGGCGGCGATCGAGTCGGTCTCCGCCGCCGGCGTCACAGGCCTCAGCCCGGCCGAGCTGCGGGTCCTCCAGTTCCTGCCGACCCATCTTTCCTTCCCCGAGATCGCCGCCCGGCTCTACGTCTCTCCCAACACGGTCAAGACCCAGGCGCAGGCGCTCTACCGGAAGCTGGGAGTCGGCTCACGCCGCGAGGCGGTCGAGCACGCGCAGGGGGCGGGCCTGCTGGACGCGGGCAAATCACCCGCTTGAGGCGATGCCGGGGCCGCTGGGCCGCCGTAGGTTTGAGGCTCCGGCTCTCCCGGTCCGCGCGACCACTCGAGCCGCAACCAGATGCTCGACCTGATCGCGATCGCATACGCCGACGAAACCGTCGCCGGACAGGCGGCGGGGGAACTCGAACGCTGCGCTGAGGAGCTGTCGCTCGACCCCGACGCGACCAGCGTCGTCGTCTGCGAGCGAGACGGGGGCTACCACCTGACCAGCAGCCGCCGGCCCGGCGCCACGGCGGCCTGGAGCAAATTCTGGGGGAGCCTGCTGGGCGTGGTGGTCAACGACGGCGATGACGGCGAGATCGACCCCGTGTTCCGCCAACAGGTGACGGTCGCCCTGGCGCCGGGGACCTCGATTCTCTTCGTCGCACCAGGTCAAGCCGGGCGCGAGCAGGTGGTCGAATCGGTGAGCCAGTTCGGCGGCACGGTGCTCTGTTGCCCCCTTGCCGACGACCTTTACTCAAGATACTTGGCCTGAATCAAAAGAGGTGTTATGTAGCGCCGCCGCCGGCGGCGGCTAGATCGCCTTGCCCGGCGCCGCCACCGGGGCGGGCGCTCCGTGGCGCATCAGCAGCACCGGCACCGTGCTCGTCTGCAGCACCCGCTCGGAGACGGAGCCGAGCAGGGCGCGGTGGACGCGGCTGTGGCCGTGCGAGCCCATCACGACCAGGTCGTGCCCGCCCTCGACCGCGACCTCGAGGATCGTCTCGGCCGGGTTGCCGCGCTCGAGCCGGGTCCTGACGCCGACGTCGGCGGGGAGCGAGTCGGTCGCCTCGCGCAGGAGCTTGGTGTGGACGTCGAGCATGTCGGGCGGCGCCGAGGTGGCGGCGCCGACCGGGGTCGCGAGCGGGGGCGCGACGGTGAGCAGGGTGATCAGCGCGTGCTGGTCGCGGGCGAGCTCGACCGCGTGCTGGAGGGCGGCTTCGGCGTCGGCGGAGCCGTCGATCGCGACGAGGATGCGGTGGTAGCAGGACATCAGTCGGACGCCGTCGCGGCGACCGCAACGGCGGATCCGGCCGCTGCCCGCGAGCGCAATGGCACCGCCAGGCTGGCCAGCGCCGCCACCAGGCAGGCGCCCCCGGCGAAGAGGAAGGCGAGGGTGAAGCCGCTCTCGGTCGGGAGGTTGGCGGCGACGACGGTGCCGGCGATCAGGCTGGCCCCGATCTGGCCGCCGACGGCGCCTCCGAGGGTCCTCATCACCGTGTTCATACCGGTCGCGACCGCGGTCTGCTCCGGCGGCACCGTCTCGACGATCAGGTTCGCCAGCGAGGAGAAGGCGAGGGCGATGCCGGCCCCCATCAGCGCGGTCGCCACGTACATGTCGAACTGGTGCTGGTGGGCGAGGGCCATCAGGGTGAAGGAAAGCGTGGTCGTGAGGCAGCCGGCGATCAGGATCAGGCGGGCCCCGATCCGTCCCGTCAGCCAGCCGGCGATCGGGCTGACGATCATCATCATCATCGTCGCCGGGAGCAGGAAGAGGCCGGCCTGGGTAACCGACGAGCCGTAGCCGTAGCCGCTGCTGACCGGGGTCTCGGTGAACTCGGGGACGAGGATGAAGGAGCTGTACATGCCGGCGCCAACCAGGAAGGCGGCGGCGTTGACCGTCCAGACCCCGCGGATCCGCATCATCACCATGTCGACGAGCGGCTCCCTGGTGCGGCTCTCGACCCGGATCCAGACCGCCAGCATCACCGCCGCGGCGACGATCAGGCCCCAGACCCGGAGGTCTCCCCAGCCCCATTGGGAGGTCTGGGTGATGCCGAGCAGCAGCAGCACCAGCCAGGAGGAGAGCAGCGCCGCCCCCAGCCAGTCGACCTTGCCGGGGGACTTCACCGGCGACTCCGGCACGAAGAAGACGGTCGCGACCGTCGCCGCGACGACCACGACGAGCGGGAACCAGAACAGCCAGTGGTAGTCGAAGGCGCTGATGATCGGGCCGGCGAGGACGATGCCAAGACCGCCGCCGATGCCGAGGATCGCCGAGATCATCGCGATGCCCTGGGCGGAGCGCTCGCGCGGAAACTCGTCGCGGATGATGCCGAAGGCAAGCGGGAAGATCGCGCCCCCGGAGCCCTGGACGACGCGGGCGAGGATCAGCATCCCGATCGACTTTGCCAGCGCCGCCATCAGCACGCCGACGCAGAGGATGGCGAGGGAGATCACCAGGGTCCGCTCCTTGCCGAACATGTCGCCGAGCCGGCCGACGATCGGGGTCAGGATAGAGGCGCTCAACAGGTATCCGGTGAAGACCCAGGCGGTGGCGGAGGCGGAGGCGTGAAGTTCGTCCTGGATCACCGGCAACGCCGGGGCGACCGTCGACTGCAGCATCGCGTAGGCGGCGCCGGCGAGCGCGAGGACAGCGAAGGTGATCCCGTAATGCTGGCGTTTTGGCGCCGCCGGGGTGATATTGTCAGCGACTGATGACATCAATTGCTGACAAGGCTAGCACCAGGCGACGGCCGCACGACTCGACGGCGACCCGGCGGGCTCTGCTCGACGCCGGCCGCACAGTCTTCGACGAGCTCGGCTACGACCGGGCGACGACGCGCGAGATCGGCGAGCGGGCGGGCGTCGATCCGGCGCTGATCGCTCGCTACTTCGACTGCAAGGAGGGCCTGTTCCTGGCGACCCTCGCCGGGGGAGCCGATGACGAGCAGCTCGACTTCGAGCCGAGGGCGCTGCTCGCGTTCCTGGTCGAGCGTTGGGACGAGCGCGGGCACAGCCCGATCAGCCGCGCCCTCGCGAGCCCGACCCTGACCGACGACGTCCGCCAACAGGTCAGCTCCGTGGTCAGCGAGCGCCTGCTCAAGCGCCTGGTCGAGGTCCTGCGCGAGCGCGGGGCGCCCGAGCCGGAGCTGCGGGCGGAGCTGCTGGTGGCGATGGCGGTCGGGATCGCGATGACCCGGGCCAACGGCACCCTGGAGACCCTCTCCGGGGCCCCCCGGGACGAGGTCCTCGCCGCGCTGGGGCCGGTCGTCGACGCGCTCGCGGCCCCCTGAGGGAATCCCCGATGGCGGTCAAGCACAGCGCCGGGATCCTTCTCTTCCGCAGATCCGCCGCGGGCGCTCCGGAATTCCTCCTGGTCCACCCCGGTGGGCCCTACTGGACCAGGCGGGATCTCGGCGCCTGGTCGCTGCCGAAGGGGGGTCTCGAGGATGGCGAGGATCCGCGCGACTGCGCCCTGCGGGAGATGGCAGAGGAGCTGGGGGCCCCGCCCGCCCTCAGCCGGGACGATCTGGTCGAGCTGGGATCGGTGCGCCAGCGGGCGGGAAAAGTCGTCGAAGCCTGGGCGGCGGAGGCCGAATTCGACCCCGCGACCCTTTTCAGCAACACATTCGCGATGGAGTGGCCGCCGCGTAGCGGCAGCGAGCAGGAGTTTCCCGAGGTCGACCGGGCCGAGTGGTTCGACCTGGCCCAGGCCCGGCGCAAGATCCTGCCCCCGCAGGCGGACTTCCTCGATCGCCTGCTCGAGCACCTCGACCTGCCGACTGACTGAACCCGACGTATACTCGCTGCGGGATGGAAAACGGCTCCACTCCGCGGTCTCAGGTCCCTGGCGACCCTGGTCAGAACGGTCACCTGCCACTCTCGGCGCGGCTGTTGGGCGTCGGAGTGCGCGGCGCCCGGACGGTGTCCAAGGCCACCGGCATCGACCGCGCCGTCGAGGTCGCCGCCGAGGAGGCGATCGTCGCCGCGGTCGAGAGCGAGGCGGTCGAGCGGGCGATGGCGCGGGTCCTGCAGGGACCGATCGTCGAAGACGCCGTCCAGGGCGCGCTCGAGAGCGATGCCGTCAAGCGGGCTCTGCTGGAGGCGATGGACAGCGAGCTGGTCGACGAGGTCTGGCGCCGCCTGCTGGCCAGCGAGGAGGCGCAGCAGCTGGTCGAGCGGATCGCCGGGGCGCCGGAGGTGCGGGCCGCGATCAGCGCCCAGGGCGTCGGCCTGCTGGAGGACATCGGCCGCACGATCGGCAAGCTGACGCGGAGCCTCGACGACACCTTCGAGCGCGTCGTCCGCAGGGTCTTGTTCCGCCGTCGCCGCGAGCAGCCGACCAACCACGCCGGGGCGATCACAAGGTCACTTGCGATGGTGATCGACGGCGTCTTCGTCAACCTCGGCTTCACCGCCTTCGTCGCCCTCGTCACTCTCGTCGACAACGCCTTCGGCGGCAGCGCCAACGGCGGCTCCAGCTTCGTGATCGCGGTCGGCTCGACGACCTGGGTGGTGATGAGCTCGGTCTACCTGCTCGGCTTCTGGTCACTGGCCGGGCAGACGCCGGGGATGCGCTTCGTCGGGATCAGGCTGAGCGTGCACCGGCTGCCGCTGCGGCGCAGCTTCAGACGCTTGATCGGGCTCGGGCTGTCGGTCTTCACGCTCGGGATCGGCTTCCTCGGGATCGTCTTCGGCAAGCAGCGGCGCGGCTGGGACGACCGCTTTGGCGACACCGACGTGGTCTACGACGAGCGCCGCCCGGAGTCGGCCCCGTGGTCCTCGCCGACCTCGGCTGTCGGTTCCGAGCCGCCCCTGGACACCGCAGCGCCGGTCGCCGCGGAGCCGTCGCTCGCGCCTCATCCGATCACGGCGATGGAGACGGTGGAAGCCGCCGAGGCCGAGCCTCAAGCTCCGAGCCCTGCTTAGAACCCGCTAGGCGGGCGCCCGCGAGCGGCTCGCCAGCCAGCGCTGGAAGATCAGCGTCAGGCTGCCGGAGAGGATCAGCAGCGAGACGTTGATCAGCAGGACGACGAGCGCGCCCAACCCCTTGCCGCCGCCGCCGGCGCCGATCGCGACCCCGAGGTAGGCCGAGGCGGGGATCGTCGTGACCGAGATCGCGACCCCGACCGCGGCGCTGGCGCGGGTCTCGAAGGAGAGGATCGCCGCGACTCCCGCGGCCAGCGCGATCATCACCGTCGAGTAGTCGGTCTTGGCGAGGCCGTTGAGGCTGCTGTCGCCGACGCTGAAGCTCGACGGCAGCAGGTCGACCCCCTTCAGCGCCGCGGTCAGGATCGAGCTGCTCTTGATCACGCCGAGGGCGGCGATCACCGCGGCGACGTTGATCAGCGCCAGGTAGCGCGCCAGCGGCCGCGAGTTGGCGCGGGCCTGGCCCATCACCTCGACCCAGGCGAAGCCGCCGAGGTCGCCCTTGCCCGCCAGGTGGCGCCGTTCGGGCGCGACGACGTCGATCCGCTCCAGCACGTAGTCGTCGATCGCGATGCCGAGCTCGCCGATCGCCTCGACCAGGCGATCGGCGGCGACCGGCTCGACGTCGGCGACGAAGATCACGCAGGCGGGGCCGTCGTCGTCGGTCTGCTGGACAACCCGCTTGACCCCGTCGAGATCGCGCAGCGCCGCACCGAAGTGCGGCGCGCGCTCGGCGTCGACGGATGACCGCAGCCTCAGCACTAGATGGCTATGCCTCCGGCCCCTCGGCCAGCTTGTAGACGATGATGATCGAGAGGGCGAATATCGCCAGCGACCAGAACGGGTAGGCGGGGATCGAGAGCAGTGCCCCGATCGAGTTCAGCGCGGCGATGAAGATGCCGAACCAGCGCCCGAACTCGCCGCCGGCGAACAGCGAGAAGGCGGCGACCAGCTCGAGCACCCCGAGGATCAGGCTGATCCAGCCCCAGGTGTGAAGGCCACTGATGATGAAGGTGGCGTTCGCGGTGAAGAACTTCGAATCGCCGATCGCGGCGATGCCGTAGATGATGTTCAGTACACCGGCAACTACCAGCAGCACGCCGGCGAAGACCCACCAGCCGCTGAGTGTCGATTCCTCGTTCATGCGCAACCCCTTTCCGTGGCATGGACAATCGCGAGATGCTTAAAAACATAAGCGACGCCCGAGACGCCAGACAGGAATCCCTCGTCAATCGCCCCGGTGGGCTAGGAGACGAGCTTGACGACCTTGAAGGCTCGCTTGCCGCGGGGGGTGTCGACCTTGACCGTCGCGCCGACCTTGGCGTTCATCAGCGCCCGGCCGATCGGCGACTCGGCCGAGAGCCGTCCCTCGGCGAGGTTGGCCTCGGTCGAGCCGACCAGGGTCCAGACGTTCGCTTTGCCGTTCTCTTCGTTGATCACTTCGGCGCTGAGCCCGAAGGCGAAACGGTCGGCGACGGCGGCGTCCTCGACCTCGACGACGACGGCGTTGTGAAGCCGTTCCTGCAGCCGCTTGATCCGCGTCTCCAGGTGCGCCTGGTCCTCTTTGGCGACGTGATACTCGGCGTTCTCCTTGAGGTCGCCCTCCTCGCGAGCGACCTTGATCCGCGCCGCCATCTCCAACCGCGCCGGCCCTTCCAGCTGCTCGAGTTCCGCTTTGAGTTCCTCGATCCCCGTCGCGGTAATCGGCTCGCCACTGGTCTCCGGTCCGGTCATCTGCCCAGCCTGTCAGAAACGCGGGGACGAGGCGATCCCGGTAGGGGTTTCACTTCACTTTTTTCAGGGGCGAGCCCAGTGCTGGCGCCCGGAGCTGGGAAGCAAAGAAGTACAAGACGTTCCACCCCTACCGGGATCGCCTCTCCAGGGTCGAGGAGCTTCAAGCGGGGAACCAGCAAGCCGTGCAACCGTCAATCTCCGCCGTTTTCGCCGAGGAGAGCTGGCGCGAAGGTCTTGATCTTCTTCCCCGCCGCCTTTTCGAGGTTGGCGAGGCCGAAGAGGTCCTCGGTCGACTTCAGCAGCGAGTACGGGGTGTAGGGGACGCCGTCGGTCGAGCCGGGGGTGACGAAGGGGGAGACGAGCAGGGTGCCGACCTTGAGGTCGGTCGCCGCCACCGCCGGTGCGCCGGTGGTCGGGTCGGCGGGGGTCACGGGGTTGGCGGAGCCGAAGGTGACGATCAGCAGACCGTCCTTCTCGTAGGCGGGGGAGGCGAGGATCTTCGGCACCAGCTGGGCGAGGTAGGCGTCGGCGGCCGCGGCGCCTTCCGGCGCTCCGACCGCGCACTGGCCGGTTATGCCGGCGTTGCAGGGGCTGGGGGAGACGTAGGAGTAGTTGGGGGTCGAATCGACCTTCTTCAGGTCCTTTTCGAGTTCGGTCGCGGGGACGTCGTTGGCCGAGCAATCACCGAGATCGAGCAGCGAGTGGAAGTAGACGAACGGGTTGAGTCGAGCGGTGTAGCCACCCGTGGCGGTTTCTTCCGGGGCGCCGGGCTGCGGGTAGACGCAGGTGTCGGGTTTGCCCGTTTCGGGATTGACCATGCCTTCGATGTAGGCGCGCCAGCTGAACTGGGCGATGCCGAGCTGATCGGGGAGGGACAGGGTTTCGGCCGAGTAGACGCAGCTCCCGTAGTTCGGGCAATCGGCCTTGGTTTCGGCGGTCGGCGGCTGGCCGCTGATCGTCGCGATCGAGTTCGGGAGCACGGCGTCGTCGAGCAGCGAGAAGCCGCTCAGCAGGTCGCCTTTGGGGCGCAGCGTGCCCGCCAGGTATGGCATCTGCGGCGCGGTGCCGAAAGCGGCGTCATAGCCGGGACTGGCGAGGGAGACGACGAAGACGTGCTTGATCCGGCCGGCTTCCGGCGCCGGCGCTTCGGGCGTGGTCGGTTCTTCTTCGGGTTCGCTGGCGGGGACCGTTTCGGGTGCGGGTGCGGGTGCGGGTTCCGGTTCCGGCGCCGGTTCGGGCGCGGGGGAGGCCGGTTCCGGGCGCGGCTGGGGCGATTCGCCGCTCGGCCCGCTCGAGGCCTCGGGGCTCGTGGCCGGCGGCGCCGAGAGGGCCGGAGAGCGGTCGGCGGCGAGGCTGCGACCGAGCAGCGCCGCCAGCGGCCCGCTGCCGTTGGAGCTGGTCATTGCCGCGGCGACGATCGCCGAGGTGGCGACCAGCGAGGAGGCGACGAGCAGGCCAAAGCGTTTGCCGGTCAGCGTCGCCGCTGCGGCCATCGCCCGCTGGAAAGAAGC
>JADGPJ010000081.1 GCA_017882505.1 Solirubrobacterales bacterium
GACTTGAGATCCTCGCTTCGAGGAAACCGAAGGTCACTGGTTCGAATCCAGTCGGGCGCGTCTCAGAGCCAGACAGGTCTTCGCTCAAGCCCCGAAGTCGGACGCCGCCCTCAACTGCTCGATAGCGAAGTCGCAGGCGCGCGCGGTGATAGCCATCATCGTCAGGGTTGGGTTTTGAAATCCGCTCGACGTGAAGCACGACCCGTCGGTGACGAAGAGATTTGGGACATCCCAGCTCTGGTTGTGGCGATTGAGGACCGAGCTGCTCCGGTCGGATCCCATGCGCGCTGTTCCGAGCTCATGGACCGATGAACCGGGGGGTGCGAGGGCTTGGTGGGATTCATCGACGTGGAAGCCGGCGGCCTCCGCCATCTCCGTCGAGCAGTGCAGCTGGTCGGCAGCCATCTGGAGCTCGTTTTCGCCGTACCGACACTCGATGCGAGCGGCTGGAATGCCCCAGGCATCTACCGCGTCGGGATCCACGGAGATGTGATTCTCGAATCTTGGCAGCACCTCACCGAAAGATTGCATCCAGAAGCGCCCACCCCCAGGCCTGACGCGGCGTCGCAGCCGATGCAGCCTTCTCCTTTCGGCGGGCCTCAGGTGCGTCTGTATCCCGTATCCGCGAATGAACTCGACCTCCGGCTCGGTGATGTTCCGGAATGCGGGCGTGATGCAGTCGCCGAACAACCGAGGGCCTCCCCCGGAGGCTCGTGGGACGACGCCGCCGACGCCGACTCCAAAGGTGTGGTCCATCAGAAAATGACCCAGCACGCCGCATGAATTGCCCAGGCCGGTCGGGTGATCCGAGCTGGCGGAGTTGAGCAGCAGCCTGGTCGACTCGATCGTCGAGGCGCAGAGGAATATGACGCCGGCGTCCACCTCTCGCTCGTGGCCGGTGGGCCGATCCACGAACGCGACAGCTCGCGCTCTGTAACCGCCGGTGTCCGTCAGGACGCGACTGGCGACGGAGTTCGGGAAGAGCGTCAACCGACCGGTTCGCTGGGCAGCCGCGAGAGTGGCGTCGGCGGGGATCTGGGCAAGGCGCCCGGTCGTGACCGCCCGCGTCGGCCAGCGTCGTTCGACGGCTGACTTGAATCCCTGCTCCGCAGCCGACGGAGGCTGCGGCTCGAGGAAGAGGCCGTCGGGCAGTTGCGGCAGACGCGCTCGCGTGCCGGATACCTTCAGGTAGCGCTCCACCAGGCCGTAGTACGGCGCCAGGTCGGCGTGGGAGATCGGCCAGTCCTCGCCGATGCCATCATTGCTGGCTGCCTTGAACTGGTAGTCGGACATCCGGACCGACATTCCAGCCCAGGTATGAAGCCGCCCGCCGATCTGGCGGCCGCGAATCCAGTTGAACGGCGCATCCTCGGGACAGGAGTAGGGATTGTCGAGATCGTCCACGAACAGGTGTGAGGTCTCGGGGGTGTAGGCATAGCACTGAGATTGGATCGGTTGGCGCTCGGAAGCCCCAGCTCTCGCGTCCGTTGTGTCCTGGTCGGGCGATGGCGACTGACCTGCCTCGAGAAGGGCCACCCTGAGGCCACTCTCGGTGAGCTGCTTGGCGGCCCAACCGCCCGTAGCGCCGGAGCCGACCACGATCGCGTCGTAGGACCTATCCATCGAACCTGGCGCCCGACGTCAACTCCACCGCCCGACCCTATCCGAGCAGCGTCTGGCCCGCTTGTCCTCGACTTCTGCCCACGACACGAATCTCCGCTTCCGCTCGAGGACCCGCGGGGGAGCGCTGCCGCGGTCGCCGACCTGCCGGCCGGGAACCACTCACCGGGGTCGAGCCTGCTGCTCCACTGCGCAGGCCGGCAGGCAGGAAACGGCGCTCCACGGCCGAACGAGCGTCTATGGATACGGCCGCCATGCGCGCCCGCCGGCGCGAGCGCTGGCTGCAACGTGCCGAGAGGGTCAGGGACGCTTTCGGCCTCGTCTTCATCCTGGTGCTCACCACCTACGTGCTCGCCTCGCTGCTGGAGAACCGCGGCTGGGAGTCGGTGGTCCTCACCGGCGCCACCAGCGCCACGTCGGTGATAGCCCTGACCAGCTCGCACGCCAGGCCCCGTCTGGTGCATGTGGCGATCTGGCTCTCGGCGCTGACGATCCTGCTGGCGGCGATCGGCGCTGCCAGCGACGAGCGCATCTGGCTCAACTTCGCCTCGGTGATCCAGATCTCGCTGCTGGCCCTGGCGATGGCGGCGGTCCTGCGCCGGGTCGTCACCACGGCCGAGGTCGGCTCGCGGACGATCCTCGGGGCGATCAGCGTCTACACCGTGCTCGGCATCCTCTTCACCTTCGCCTACGGGACGATCGACCGGATCCAGGGAGGGCCGTTCTTCGAAGGGGTGGCGCACCCGAACGGCAGCGACTTCCTCTTCTTCAGCTACACGACGCTGACCACGACCGGCTTCGGCAACCTCGTGCCGGGGGGACAGCCGGGCCGGATGATCTCCGGACTGGAGATGATGATCGGCCAGATCTTCCTCGTCACCCTGGTCGCCGGGCTGGTCAGCCTCTGGCGCCCGGGCGAGGGGCTGCGGCGGCGCCAGGCGGAACGCGCCAAAGGTTGAGTCAGACGCCGAGCACGGCTTCGAGCTCGCTCAGCTGAGTCTCGATACCGGCGCAGATCCCCTCGCAGATTTCGTGCACCCCGGGGTCGGCGATGCGGTAGATCGAGCTGGTCCCTCGTTTGCGGCGAGCGACGAAGCCCTCGGCCAGAAGCGAGGAGAGGTGCTTGGAGACGTTCTGCTGGGAGGCGCCGAGGGCCTCGGTCAGTTCCCCCACCGAAGCCTCCTCCCGCGTCCGCAGGAGGTCGATGATCCGCAGCCTGGTCGGGTCGGAGAGGGCGCGGAAGCGGCGGGCGATCAACTCCGCGGTCTCGGGGGTGAGTGGTCTATTCATCGTCTGCTATCGTACCATCTACAACTGTTAAGTTGTTAATTTGTAAATCGTAGAAGGAGGAAGAGCAAGATGCCCGCAACGATCGCACCGACCGCAACCGAGCCCCGCAGCGCAGGCTCGACGCGAGGATGGCCGCTGGAGCGGATCCTCTTCCTGATGGCGGGGACGATGACCGGGCTCAGCGCCGTTCTGAGCGCGCTCGTCAGCCCCTGGTTCCTGCTGCTGACCGGCTTCGTCGCCTTCAACCAGCTGCTCTTCGTCAGCGTCGGCAACTGCCCGGCGTCCCTGATCTTGCGGCACGTCTTCGGCGTCAAGGCCGCCTGCGACCGATGAGCGACCTCGGCCCGATCGGGCGTCTCGGCCGCTTCGCCGCCACCCACCGCCGCGCCGTCTTCATCACCTGGGCCGTGGTTGCGGTCGGCCTCGGCGTGCTGGCTCCGCGGGTGGAGACGGCGCTCTCGGGCGCCGGCTGGCAGGCCAACGGCTCGGAATCGGTCAAGGTCCGCGAACAGCTCGACACCAACTTCGGCGGCGCCGGCGCCTACGCGCTGCAGGTCGCCGTCCACTCGCAGGAACTGACCGTGGCCGACCCCGCCTTCCGCCACACCGTGGCCCGGGTCGAACGGGTTCTCGGCGCCGACTCCGCGGTCGGCAGCGTCCTCGCACCGCGTCCCGGTGCCTCGATCTCCCGCGACGGCCACACGGCGATCGTCGGCGGCAGCGCCGCAAAGAGCCCCAACGAAATGGTCGCCGCGGCCAACGACCTCAAGTCGGAAGTCAGCGCCCTCTCCACGTCCGGGGTCGAAGCGAACCTCACCGGCGCTCCCGGGATGTGGTCGGACTTCAACGAAGCCAACCGCGAAGCGATGATGAAGTCGGAGCTGATCTCCTGGCCGGTGACCCTGGCGATCCTCGTCCTCGCCTTCGGCTCGCTGGTCGCCGCCGGGCTGCCGCTGATGCTGACGATCGTCGGCCTGATCGCCTCCGCCGGCGTCCTCTACCTCGGCACCAAGCTCTCGCCGATCTCGATCTGGGCGATGAACTTCGCGCTGATGTTCGCGCTCGCGCTCGGGATCGACTACGCCCTCTTCATCGTCATGCGCTTCCGCGGCGCGCTCTTCGGCCAGGGACGAGATCCGGTGCAGGCGGTCGGCGAGACGATGGACACCGCCGGCAAGGCGGTCCTCTTCTCCGGCCTGACCGTGCTGATCTCGCTCTCGGCGGTGATGCTGGTGCCGAGCCCCGCCTTCCGCTCGATGGCGATCGGAATCATGGTCTCGGTCCTCTTCGTCCTGGCGGCGACGATGACCCTGCTGCCAGCGGTCCTCTCCAAGCTCGGGCCGCGGATCGACAAGCTGGCCCTTCCCTGGGCCCACAGCGGCGAGCACCGCTCGGCTCGCTTCGCCCGCTGGGGCGAGCTGCTCTGGCGCCGGCCGTTCGTCTTCGGCGGTATCGCCCTGATCGTCCTGCTCGCCCTGGCACTGCCGATCCTCGGCATGAAGACGGGGATGCCGTCGATCAAGGTGGTCCCAAAGAGCGACTCTTCGCGGGTCGGCTACCAGCAGATCAGCTCCGCCTTCGGGCCGGGCGCGCCGGGAACGCTGCAGGTAACGGCACCGCACGCAGATGGCGCGGCGACCGCGGCGGCGCTGGGCGCCGATCGGGGGATCGCCGTCGTCTCCCCACCGGTGACGGGTGGCGGAGGCCTGGTCCTGATCCAGGCCGTTCCGACCAGCGGTCCCTCGACCGACGCCACCGCAAGCACCATCGACAGGCTGCGGGCAGACCTTCCCGCGGCGGCGCTCCTCGGTGGTCCCTCGGTCGAAAACCACGACCTCGAAGCCTCCCTGGCGTCGAAGACGCCACTGGCGATCGGCGTCATCCTCGCCCTCGGCTTCCTGCTGTTGCTGGTCGCCTTCCAGGCGCCGCTGATCGCGGCGATCGGGGTCCTCGCCAACCTGCTCTCGACCGGGGCCGCCTTCGGCGTCGCCACGCTGATCTTCCAGCACGCCCACCTCTCCGGTCTGCTCGGCTTCGAATCACAGGGCTTCCTCGACGCCTGGGGGCCGATCTTCTTCTTCGCGATGATCTTCGCGATCGCGATGGACTACACGGTCTTCCTGCTCTCCTCGGCGCGCGAGCACTGGGAACGGAGCGGCGACGCCAAGGAGGCGATGGTCGGCGGGCTGGCCCACTCCGGGCGGGTGATCCTCGCCGCCGGGGCGGTGATGGTCGCGGTCTTCTTCACCTTCGCCCTTTCCGGACCGCTGCCGCCGAAGGAGATGGGCACGATCCTCGGCGTCGCCGTCCTGCTCGACGCCTTCCTGGTCCGGCTGCTGCTGCTGCCGGTCTTCCTGCGGCTGGCCGGGGCCAGCGCCTGGTACCTCCCCGCCTGGCTCGACCGGGTCCTGCCCGACATCCACTTCGGCCATGGGCAGGCGGGCGGAGAAGCGGCGTCGGCCGGTGAGCCGGTGGGCTCTGCTGCCCCGGCGGACCCGGTCGGAGCCGGAGTCCGGGAGCGAAGCTAGTCGGAGAGCTCGACGCGTTCGATCGTCTGCGGATCCACCGGCTTGTCGGAGCCGTCGGTCGGAGTCGACTCGATCGCGTCGACGACGTCCATGCCTTCGATGACGTCGCCGAAGACGGTGTGCTTGCCGTCGAGCCAGGGCGCGGCACCGGTGGTGACGATGAAGAATTGTGAGCCGTTGGTATTGGGCCCGGCGTTTGCCATCGCCAATGCCCCGCGAACGACCTTGTGGTCGTTGAACTCGTCCTCGAAGGTGTAGCCGGGACCGCCGGTGCCGGTGCCCTGCGGGCAGCCGCCCTGGATCATGAAATCGGGAATGATCCGGTGGAAGACCAGCTGGTCGTAGAAGCCGTCGGCGGCGAGCTTGCGGAAGTTCTCGACCGTCTTCGGGGCGTCGTCGTCGTGGAACTCGACCACGATCGCTCCGGCGTTGGTGTGAAGGGTTGCTCGCGACATCGACCTCAACCCTACCGACCGCTGACATGGACCGTTACCGGACGCGAGGAACCTGGGGCGTATGGCCAGCGCTCCTCCGCCAGCGCCGTGGCCCGGAGGCGGATCGAAGCGGCAGAGTCGATGTAGCGGAAGCGGTAGTGGGCACGGAAGCGGCCGCCGTGGTCGGTGCGGGTGACCAGCACCGGGCGCCAGCGGTGCGTCTCCTCCTCCAGGTACTGGATCGCCACCAGCTTGCCGCGCCGCGGCACCGGGGCGCCGCGACTGCGGACCGTGCCGCTCAGCCGCACCGCCTCGCCGTTCTCCAGCTCCAGCGGCGCCGCCCGCAGCGACACCCCGGAGCGCACCCGCAGGTCGAGCGCGGGCCGGCTCGAGGGCTCGAGGCCGACGTCGCCCGGGAAGACGACGGCGACGCGACGCGAGGGCCCCGGCTCGAGGCGCAGCTGGAACCCGCCCCGCTCGCCGGTCACGACCGCCGTCGTCGTCGTCGGCGCCAGAGCCCCGTGCGAGGGTCGGGAGACGACCCGCAGCTCGCGACCGGAGACACCCGCGCCGTCGGCGCGGGTGAGGCGGCCGCTGATCAGCGCCGGGGCGGCGAACGGGACGGTCAGCGCGTCGCCCCGACCGTGACCGCCGCGCAGCCGCGCGAAGAGGCGGGTCTTCGCCTTCAGGATCTGGGCCGGCGCAAGCTTCCTCACCGCCATCTGGGTGCCGTCCGCCCGCAGGGTGCTGGAAGCAGGGTTGCCGGCGCCGTCGACCGCGTCGGCGCGGAACAGGTAGGTCCCCGGCGCCAGGTCCGGCATCGGGGCGACGAGGTGGGCCTCGCCGCCGGCGCCGCCGGCGAGCAGCTTGGTCGGCAGATCGATCCAGCGCTGCGAGTCAGCCCGCCGGTAGAAGATATCGCCGGAAGCGGGTCCCGAGAGCGGATCGCTGACGCCGGCCACCAACTGCTGCGGGATAGCGGTGTCCTCACCGGAGGCAAAGGAGACCCGCGGCGGCACGTTGTCAAAGCGCAGCGGGATCGCCACCGCCGAGGCCGCCGACTCGTTGCCGGCCTCGTCGCGCAGCCACAACTGCAGCGAGTACTCGCCGGGCGCCGGCACCGAGAGGTCGGGAAGCGAGGTGCGATCCCTACCCGGGGAGAACTTGGCGCCGGTGTCGAAGCCAGTCGAACCGGTCAACCGCCAGGAGGCGCCGCCGATCGGGCTCGCCGGACCCTGGTCGGGGTTCGCCCAGGTCAGATCGAAGTCGTCGACCCGGTGCCATCCGTCTCCGTCCGCGAGCGACGGAGTGCGGGGGTGGGCGGGAGGGTTGTTGTCGATGGCGATCGCGATGTCGGCGGTACAGCCGACGTTGCCGGCGAAATCGGTGACGCAGTGATGGACGGTGTGCGGACCGTCGCTGAAGCGGGTGGTGTCCACCGTCGTGCTGCCGGAGGGCCCGAGGGGGCAGGGCCGCATCTGCGTTCCGCGCCACTCGCCGCCAATCAGCGCGATCGCACAGGGGTACTCGGTCAGGTTGACGCGGGCGCCGTCGACGCTCGTCTCCGCGTAGCGGATGCCCCCGCCGAGCTCACCACCCCAGAAGATCAAGTTCTGGGCGCCACGGTGCCAGCCGGCGTTCGTCAGCTGCCCGCCAAACCCGGCGGCCGGGGGCGAGTCGTCCTCCAACGTGATCGTCAGCGCGCGCAGGCCCGACCAGGAGCCGGCGTCAAGCGAGCACCACCTGCTTTCGGCGCGGGCGCAGAGCAGCCGGTCCTCGAGCGCCGGCATCGGCGCCGCGAAGCCGGCGACGAAATCGCGCGGCGTGACGTCGGTGGTGGACGCGGCCAGGAAGGGGACGAAACCCCCGGCCGCGGTGCCGACCCCGATCCGCTGCTCGATCCCGTCGTGGAGGGCGTGCCACCAGGTTCCGCGCACCTGGGTTATCCCGGTTCCCGCCGGCGCCGTCCAGCGCCAGCGGGCGAAGCGCGTGCCCGAGACGGTCCCCTGGCCGTCGCGGGTGAAGCTCTTGAGGTGGGCGCCGTCGAAGGGGTCGGCGGGCGGCGGGGGAACGCAGAAGCCGTCGGGCCGGAACTTGGCGCCGCCGGTGGTGTCGGCCCAGTCGGCGTCGGCGCCGACGTACCAGCCGCACTGGGCGACCGCGTACTTCCCCGCCCGCGCCTCGCCGACGACGAGCAGCAGCAACGCCACCGCCAGCGCGATCCCCATCGCGACGATCCGCCCGACTCCACCTCGCGTCCCCGACATCCGCCCTCCGTTCCGTTTGCCTGCGTTCGGGGTCAAGGGAACGGCGGCGAAAACTCTCCCCCTCGGGCGGGGAGGGGTGCCGCGCTCGCGGCTTTGCGAGAATGATCGCGATGGCGCTTCCGACCAAGGATCAGATCACCGAGCAGCTGCGCGCGGTCATCGACCCCGAGCTGCGCAAGAACATCGTCGAGCTCGGCATGGTCCGCTCGATCGAGATCCACGAGGACGGCCGCGTCGAGGTGGTCGTCTCGCTGACCACCGCCGGCTGCCCGATCCGCTCCCACTTCGAACAGGCCGTCGCCAAAGCGGTCACCGATCTCGACGGCGTGACCGCGGTCGGCGTCGGCTTCGACGTCCTCTCCGACGAGGAGAAAGGCGACCTGCAGAAGACCCTCGGCCGCAACAAGTTGCCGGAGGGCGCGCTGGCCAAGGTCAAGAACGTGATCTGCGTCTCCTCCGGCAAGGGTGGCGTCGGCAAGTCAACGATGACCGCCAACCTGGCCGCGGCTCTGACCGCCGAAGGTCACCCCTCCGGCGCCCTCGACTGCGACGTCTACGGCTACTCGATCCCGCGCATGCTCGGGGTCAACGCCAAGCCGGAAGTAAACGGCGAGCGCAAGATCCTGCCGCTGGACTCCCCCAGCGGCGTCAAGGTGATGTCGATCGGCTTCTTCGTCGAGGAGAACGCCGCCGTCGTCTGGCGCGGGCCGATGCTCCACAAGGCGATCCAGCAGTTCCTTGAGGACGTCGCCTGGGATGAGCTCGAGTACCTGCTCCTCGACCTGCCGCCGGGGACCGGCGACGTCTCGATGACGCTCGCCCAGCTGCTGCCGCAGGCCAAGTTCATCGTCGTCACCACGCCGCAGCCGGCCGCCCAGTCGGTGGCTCGCCGCGGCGCCGAAATGGCGACCAAATTCGACCTCGAGATCCTCGGCGTGATCGAGAACATGTCCGGCTTCACCACCCCCGATGGCGAGCGCTTCACGATCTTCGGCGAGGGCGGCGGGCAGCTGCTCGCCGACGAGCTCGACGTGCCGCTGCTGGGCAAGGTGCCGCTCTCGGAGCCGCTGCGCGAGCACGCCGACAACGGCACGCCGCTGGTCACCGCCGAGCCGGACTCCCCCGCCTCGCAGGCGATTCGCCAGGCGGCCCGGGGCATCCTCGCCTCGACGCCGCAGGAGCTGCCGGTGCTGCAGTCGGTGCCGGATGCCGCCGAAGCGCCCCCGGTCAGCGGCATCCCGCTCCCTGTCGTTCAATAACTCGGGCTTCACACCGCAACCTTCGCGTCCGCGCTAGGTTGTTTATTAGCGAACCTAAATGAACGCCTAATCCCCCGCCAACAACGGGGGAGTGGGGGAACCATGTTTTCGGGGCGAACCCACCTCACGGTGGGAGCGCAAGCTCCTTCAGCGCCAGCCCGTCAGCTAACCCCGTCGGCCAACGAAGGAGGTACTAGATGTCGATCGTCCGCAGGGCGGCTTTTCATGCCGCCCTCAGCACCGCCCTCGCCCTGGTCGCCCTGGCGTCGATCGCCGCGATGCCTGGAGCACGCGCCTGGGCCGCCAACGCCCCCGGCGGCGTCTCGACCCGGGAACCGGAACCCGAACCGACCGCCGAACCGACGGCTCCGGCCGGCCAGGCGATGATCGTCAGCGGCCGCGCCATCGCTCCGCTCGACGCGCCGGCGGCGGTCAAGAAGGTGATCGCCGCGGCCAACAAGATCCGCTCCAAGCCCTACATCTGGGGTGGCGGCCACGGCCGCTGGTGGGACCGGGGCTATGACTGCTCCGGAGCGGTCAGCTTCGCTCTGCACGGCGGCGAACTGCTCTCCAGCCCGCTCGCCTCGGGCTCGATGGAGACCTGGGGACGCGCCGGCAAAGGGCACTGGATCACCGTCTACGCCAACGCCGGCCACGCCTACGCGGTGATCGCCGGCCTGCGCTGGGACACCGCCGGCAACACCAGCGGCACCGGCCCCCGCTGGCACGAAGACCTCAGCGCTGCAGCCGGCGGACGCTTCGTAGCCCGCCACCCCGAAGGCTATTGAGGTTGTCCCCAGCCAGCTACTGAGGAGGCGGGTCCCGCCCGGCTTAAGCCGCTTTGCTCTTGTAGTAGTTCGCGTTGATCTCGGCGTATTTGGCCCACTCGGCCGGCAGCTGATCCTCGGCGAAGCAGGCGTCAACCGGGCAGGCCTCGACGCAGGCATCGCAGTCGATGCACTCGTCCGGGTCGATGTAGAGCATCTCGACCGAGTCGTAATCGGGCTCGTCCGGCGTCGGGTGGATGCAGTCGACCGGGCAAACCTCGACACACGAGTTGTCCTTGGTGCCGATGCATGGCTCGGCGATGACGTAGGTCATTCGGAGGCGTCTCCTAAGTCGTTTTCGGTGCCGGAACAGAGGCCAGAAGCCCCCGCCAAAAGCGAGCGCTCATTCTAGGGATTGTCTCCGCGCTGCACCCTCGCGAGGTGCGCGAAACCCCCAATAG
>JADGPJ010000026.1 GCA_017882505.1 Solirubrobacterales bacterium
TCCAGGTGACGCTGCTTCCCCTGCGAGCCCTCTACCGACGCGCTCTCAGTCTCGGCGACCTTGCCGTCAACCCCTGCAGCGGCCTCGAACTCCCTGCCGTGAGGGGTCGACGGGAACGCTATGCGTCACCCGAAGAGGCCGAGGCGCTGATAGCCGCCGTTCCGCAACGGGCCGATCGGGTGATCTGGGCCACGGCGATGTACGCGGGCCTGCGCCGGGGCGAGCTGCGAGCCCTGCGCCGCGAAGACGTCGACCTGGCAGAAGGCGTAATCCGCGTCGAGCGGGGCTGGGACGTCAGGGAGGGCGAGATCAAGCTCAAGTCGAACGCCGGCCGGCGCAAGGTGCCAATCAGCGCCGTCCTGCGGGACTTCCTGGCCGAGGAGATCGCGATCACCGACCGAGAGCCCTCAGAGCGTCTTTTCGGCGGCAGAACGTCGCAGGCGTTCAGCGCCGAGAAGCTGGCCGAGCGGGCGGACAAGGCGTGGACCGCTGCCGGGCTCTCCCGCATTACGCTGCACGAGTGCCGGCACACCTTCGCGTCCCTGATGATCGCTGCCGGCGTCAACGCCAAGGCCCTGTCGACGTTCATGGGCCACGCCACGATCTCGATCACGCTGGACCGCTACGGGCACCTGATGCCCGGCTCCGAGGCCGAGGCCGCGGGTCTGCTCGACGTCTACCTGGTCGCGCAGAAGAAGGCCGCCGAAGAGGCTGCTCGAGCGGCTGGCGCCGTTCTCACTGGCGAATAAACTGGCGAACGGCCACCGCATAATGGCCAGATTTGGCTCTGCGCTGCACCGCAAGCCCGCCAAGAAGCGGATGCTGATCATCGTCAATCCCTATGCGACGACGGTCTCCGATCGGCTGCGCAACCTTGTCGTCTACGCGCTGCAGGGACGATTCGACGTCGAGGCTGTCTCGACCGAGGCGCAGAACCACGCGACCGAGATCGGGCGGGAGGCGCGGGACGGGGGCTATGACGTCGTCGTCGCCTTCGGCGGCGACGGGACCCTGAACGAGGTGGTCAACGGGCTCGCGGGCACCGACCTGCCGGTGGCGATCTTGCCGGGGGGCTCGGCCAACGTCGTCTGCCGCACCCTGGGGATCCCCAACGACGTCGTCGACGCGACCGAGCACCTGCTCTCGCTCGTCGACGACTGGCGGCCGCGGAAGATCGACCTCGGCAAGGTCGACGAGCGCCACTTCGTCTTCGCCTGCGGAGTCGGGATCGACGCGACGGTCGTGCGCCGGGTCGACGAACACCCGAAGCTGAAGGCGAAGGCCGGGCCCTACTACTACAGTTGGGCCGGGGTCTCGGGCTTCTACCGCAAGTATCTGCTCAACGCTACCCGCGTGCGGGTCGAGACGGACGTCGGCGAGCCGGTCGAGGGAGTCACCGCGATCGTCCAGAACTCCGACCCCTTCACCTACTTCGCCAGCCGCCCGATCCGGGTCTGCGAGGGGATCGCGATCGACGACGGCACGCTCTCGATCGCCGTCCTCAAACGGGCCGCCCAGCGCGACATGCCGACCCTGATCTCGCGCCTGCTGGGCGGCAGCCGCACCGTGGCCGGACACCGCCAGGTCGAGCACTTCGATGACGTCATGGCCGCCACCGTCACCACGGTCTCCGAGGAAAAGGACGGATCGCCCCGCCCCTTCCCGCTCCAGGTCGACGGCGACTACATCGGTGACCGCACAAAGATCGAGCTGCGGGCCGAGCCGGGCGCCCTGACGATCGTCGCCTAGCCGGAAGCTAGTCGAGCAGTCCCGCTTCGCGGGCCGATATCGCGGTTTGGATCAGCGTCTCGGCGGCGTCGAAGTGTGGGTCCCAGCCGAGCTCACGGCGCGCCTTCCCCGCGTCCATCAGCACCGGCGTCGCGAAGGCGGCCGCCCACTCGAGTTGAGGAGAGACGAAGCTGAGGCGCCTGGCGAGACCCGCCCCGAGACCGACCGCCGGGCTCGGCACCCGCACCGAACGCCAGCCGATCGCGGCGGCGATCTCGTCGACGCCAACCAAGCCCTCCCCAGCGAGGTTGTAGGCGCCGGGTGGGCCGTCGCCGGCGATCGCCGCGGCCAGGGCGCGGGCGACGTCGTCGTGGTGGACGAGCTGGATCGGGATCCCGGCGTTCGGCAGCACCGGCCGCACCAGCGGCAGCCTGCCGAGGCCGCGACGCAGGGCCGGCAGCGGGTCACCAAGGCGAGCGCTCTTCACCACCTGCTCGATCAGCATCGTCGCCCGCGGACCGGCGACCACGCACGGGCGCACGACGTAGACGTCGACCTCGCTGCCGGAAACGATCTCGCTCAGCGTCGCCTCCAGCTCGGCCTTCTGTGCCGAGTAGTAGAAGCCCACGCTGCCGCGGGGCGGAACCTCCTCGGTAAGCGGCTGCGGGTTGTCCGGGTGAAACCCGTAGGCGGCGACCGAGGAGGCGTAGACCAGCCGCTTGACTCCGGCAGCGACCGCCGCCTCGAAGACGTTGCGGGAACCCTCGAGGTTGACCCGACGGGTCTGCTCGCGAGCGCCGAAGATCGCGAAGGCGAGGTGGACCGCGACGTCGGCTCCGTCGAAGAGCGCCGCCAGCGAGCCGCGGTCGAGGATGTCGCCACGGCGGTAGGAGATCTTCTCCCACCCTTCCAGCGCCGGCTCGAACGGGCGCCGCGCCATCCCCAGCACCGAGCCGACCGCCTCGTCGCGCTCCAGCACATCCATCAGCGGCAGCCCGATCTCGCCGGTCGGGCCGGTGACGGCGACGGTCAGAGACATCGTTTCCCTCTCGCCGCCTTGCCGTCGATCAGGCGGCGGGGGTTATTCGATAGGCGTCGAAGACCGACTCGACGTTGCGCAGGCGGGAGATGCAGTGCTTGAGCTGCTCGGTGTCCCCCACCTCGATCACGAACTTGTTCCTCACCATCGGGTGGTTGGTCGTGCAAGAGGCGCCGATGATGTTGATCCCGGCCTCCGAGAAGGTACGCGAGAGGTCCTCGAGCAGGCGGGTGCGGTCGTAGGCGTCGATCTGCAGCTCGACCCGGTAGGAGGCCTCGTTTTCGCCTTCCCAGCCGACCTCGACGAAGCGCTCGGGCGCCTTCTTCAGCGCCTTCACGTTCTTGCAGTCGGCGCGGTGGATCGTGATCCCGCGGCCGAGCGATACGTAGCCGGCGATCTCGTCGCCGGGAACCGGCCGGCAGCACTTGGCCAACCGCACGGAGACGCTGTCGACCCCCTTGACGGCAATCCCGTAGTTGGCGGCGTCCTTGGTGCGGCGGGCGTGGTCCTCCCGGCCACCGACGAGGCCGCTCGGTGCCTCCTCGACCGCCTCGCCGGCCTTCAGGCGCTGCATCACCTTGTTGGCGGCCGTCTTGGTCGAGACCTTGCCCTGGCCGAGGGCGATGTAGAAGTCGGTCCCCTTGCGGAAGCCCATCTCGCGGATCACGTCGGTCAGCAGCGGCGAGCCGGACACCTTCTGCATCGGCAGCCCGCGCTTTCGCAGTGCCTCCTCAAGGCCCTCGCGACCATCGCGCTCGGCGTCCTCACGGCGCTCCTCTTTGAACCAGGCGCGGATCTTGTTGCGGGCGCGGCTGGTCCGCACCAGCTTCAGCCAGTCGAGCGAGGGCGCTCGTTTCTGCTTCGCGGTCAGCACCTCGACGATGTCGCCCGAGCGCAGCTGGTAGTGCAGCGGCACGATGTTGCCGTTGACCTTGGCACCGACGCAGCTGTGGCCGACGTCGGTGTGGACCGCGTAGGCGAAGTCGAGCGGGGTCGAGCCGGCCGAGAGGTTCTTCACTTCGCCCTTCGGGGTGAAGACGAAGACCTCGTCCTCGAAGAGGTCGACCTTGAGCGACTCGAGGAACTCGGCCGGATCCTGTTCGCTCTCGGCCTCGACCAGCTGCCGCAGCCAGGTCATCTTCTCGCGCTTCGGATCGGGCCCGCTGCCCTCTTTGTAGGCGACGTGCGCGGCGATCCCGTACTCGGCGAGCTTGTGCATCTCCTCGGTCCGGATCTGGATCTCCAGCGGCTTGCCCTCGGGCCCAATCACGGTCGTGTGCAGCGCCTGGTACATGTTCGCCTTCGGCATCGCGACGAAGTCCTTGAAGCGCCCGGGCAGCGGCTTCCAGATCGAGTGGATGACGCCGATCGCGCCGTAGCAGTCCTTGACCGAGCCGACGATCACCCGCATCGCCGTGAGGTCGAAGATCTCGTTGAACTCGCGGCCCTTCTTCGCCATCTTCGTGTAGATCGAGTAGAAGTGCTTGGCCCGGCCGGAGATCTCGGCCTCGATCCCGACCTGCTCGAGCTCTTCGGAGAGGAACTGGCCGGCGTCGGTGACGTAGCTCTCGCGCTCGTCGCGCTGCTGGGCGACCAGCTGCTTGATTTCGGCGTACTTGCGCGGGTGCAGGGTCGCGAAGGCGAGGTCCTCGAGCTCCCACTTGATCGCGTGGATCCCCAGCCGGTGCGCGAGCGGCGCGTAGATCTCCAGCGTCTCGTGCGACTTCGCCGTCTGTTTTTGCTTCGGCAGGGCGCCGAGGGTGCGCATGTTGTGAAGGCGGTCGGCCAGCTTGATCAGGATCACCCTGACGTCGGTGGCCATCGCCACCATCATCTTCCGGTAGTTCTCTGCCTGGCGCTCGTCGCGGCTCTCGAAGGTGATCCCGGTCAGCTTGGTGACGCCGTCGACCAGCTGGGCGACCTCCTCGCCGAACTCGGCGCGGATCTCCTCGAGGCTGGCGCTGGTGTCCTCGACGGTGTCGTGGAGGAGGGCGGCGCAGAGAGTCTCGGTGTCCAGGCGCATCCCGGCGCAGACCTGGGCCACCCCGACCGGGTGGGTGATGAACTCGTCGCCCGAGTGGCGCAGCTGGTCGGCGTGGCGCTCGCAGGCGAAGTCGAAGGCGCGCTCGATCGCCGCGCGGTCGATCGTCGCCACCGCGACCGCGGTGCCGCCACCGTTGCCGCTGCCGTTTTCGCTCGGCGCCGAGTCGAACTCCTCGATCACCGCGAAGAGATCCGCGAGGAGCTCACTGTGCTCTACAGCTGTCTGCGTCTTTCCAGGAATTGCTGGGCCTCCGAGAATTCTTTGCTGTAAGCGCGGAACGCGGCTGAGCGCTCCAGATCGGTCCCCTCTGAGGATACGACGCCGACGGCCCCATCGCCGCGATTCGGCTCACCTGACACCAGATTCAGCTCCGCCAGCACCCGGAAGCTCCGTGCGGCGCCCTCAGGCGCGAGCGGGTAGGTGCCGCTACCCGCCACGGCTTTTCGCAGATCTCCCCCACCCACGTCGCCGGCCTCGCGCAGGGCCCGGAAGGCGCTCGCGACACTCGCCCTGGACCCCGTCTGCTCCCCCAGCGCCGCCAGCGAGAAGGGGAACTCGGCCTCGGTCCAGAGCGGGTGGAGGAATCCTCCCTCGCTCCCGCTCCGCGCCCGGCCGACCCGTGCCTCGTCGCCGACGCCGCGAGGCGGGTCGACGAGGACGACGTGCTCGAACTCCGTGGCGAGGTGGGGTGCCGCCTCGAGCGCGGCGAAGTCGGTCAGGGCGAGCCCGCCTGCGGCCCGCGCCGCCAGGTCCGCGAGCCCCTCCCTGCCACAGCGGTGGCAGGCGATCAGCGCCGCGCCGCCGTTGAAGCGCGCCAGCCCGGTGGCGCCGCTCGCCAGGGCGGCGCGGCGCGAGGCGTCGGCGCAGACGGCGAGCACTCCGGCGCCGCTCGAGACCAGCTCGGCGATCACGACGTTGACCGAGCTGGCGCCACGGATGAGCTGGCGGCCGGTCGCCGGATCCACCGAGCCGCCATCGGCATCGGGCGCCGCCAGATCGCGGCCGAGCTCCAGCTCGAAGCGCTGCCACCACTCGGCTTCCTCGCACTCACAAACGTGGGATGGAGCCGCCTCGCCGGCGACCTCCTCGAGCGGGTAGAGCTCGCGCAGGACCAGCCGCGGCTCGACCGAGCCGTTCCAGTGGTTGACCTCCAGCCGCACCGCGGCGTCGACCGGGTCCTCCTCGCCGACCCCGAGGCTGGAGCGGCCGAAGGCCACGCCGAGGGCGCGGTGGGCACCGCTGTGGAGGCTGAAGCGCGCGTGCTTGCCCTCCCCCATCGTGCGCACGTCGCTGACCCGCGCCGAGGGCACCATCAGCCTCACGCCAGGGTTGCCCATCCCGAACGGTGCCAGGCGGTCGAGCTCCTCGGCGAGCTCAAGGCCGAGGCCGACCCCCCCGACCATCGCGTCGATCCTCTCCGTCCGCCGCAGCTCCTCCGGGCCGAGCAGCGCGGTGGCGTGGGCCGCGAACGCCTCGCGGAAGGCGTCGAGGTTCTCCGCCCGCAGCGAGAGGCCGGCGGCGGCGCGGTGGCCTCCGAAGCTGACCAGGTGCTCCGAGCAGGCCTCCAGAGCCGCGAGCAGGTCGAAGCCGGCGATGCTGCGCCCGGAGCCGCGTCCACCCCCCTCCCGGTCGAGGGAGACGACGACGACCGGCCGGTGGTGGCGCTCGACCAGCCGTGAGGCGACGATCCCGATCACGCCCGGGTGCCAATCCTCACCGGCGAGGACCAGCCCGGGGGCTTCGCGCAGCCGCTCGGGGAGCTCGCGGCGGGCCGCCTCGGCGGCGGTGTCGACCTCGCGCTCGGTCGCACGCCGCTCCGAGTTGGCGCGGCCGAGCTCGGCGGCGATCTCCTCGGCGCGGGCCTCGTCCTCGGTCAGCAGCAGCTCGACGCCGGCGTCGGCCCGGTAGAGCCGACCGGCGGCGTTGATCCGCGGCGCCAGGCGGAAGGCGAGGTCGCCCTCGTCGAGCCGGGTCGGCTCGCAGCGGGCGGAGGCGATCAGCGCCCGCAACCCGACCCGGCGTCCGCGGCGCATCACCGCCAGACCGCGCCGAACCAGTGAGCGGTTCTCTCCGATCAGGGGGACCACGTCGGCGACCGTCGCCAGCGCCACCAGATCCAGGTCTCGGTCAGCGTCGGCATCACTCCTGAGCTCGCAGGTCAGCTTCCAGGCAACCGCGGTTCCACACAGGGAGGGGAACGGGTAGCCGCTGATTTCGGGATGCAGGATCGGACATTCGGGCAACTCCGCGCCGGCCTGGTGGTGGTCGGTGACGATCGTCTCCATCCCCAGCTCCCGCGCCAGGCGCACCTCCTCAACCGCGGTGACTCCGCAATCGACCGTGAGCAGGAGCGAGGTGCCGCGATGCGCCAGCAGCTCGACGTTCGGGGCGCTGAGCCCGTAGCCGTCGGCGATCCGGTCGGGGATCAGCCAGTCGCACTCGGCACCGAGCTGGCGCAGGGTCGAGACCATCACCGTCGTCGCGCAGACGCCGTCGACGTCGAAGTCGCCGTGGACGGTGATCCGCTGACCGGCGGCGATCGCCGCCCGCACCTGGTCGACGATCGCCGTCATCGACTCGAATGCGGACCCGGGGTGCGACTCGTCGGCGGCGAGAAAGGCCCGGGCCAGCTCCGGGGTGCGGTAGCCGCGGCGGACCAGCGTCACCGCGACCGGCTCGCTGAGGTCGAGGTCGTCGGCCACCGCGCGCACGTCCGCGTAGGCGTAGGGCTCGGCGGCGAACGCCTTCAGGGATTCCGACACGCAACCAGGCTAGGAGCCGCCCCGGCGGATTCAGCCGCGCGGATGCCCGGAAACTGCTGCGGAGTTGGCCGGATAGCGAGTGTGAGCCCGACCAGCCGCGACGAAAGCTAGTCGAGATTCTGCTCGGAGCGGACGCCGAGGAGATAGACGACGCCAAGACCGATGGCCACGCCCGGTACCGCCGTCAACGCCGTCCCCAGGTTGGTGTCGCCGAGGCTTTTGCCGCTGACCTCCTGGACGATCATCCCGAAGATCACGGCGCCCAGCACGGCGCCGAGGAAGGCGCCGACGATCCCCTGCCAGAAGTGGTCGGGCAGGAACACCGTGAAGTGCCAGAGAGCGATTCCGGTGATGAAGAAGACCAGCAGCGCCATCTAGCGGTTCCTCCCGTGCTTGCGCCGTTTCTCGCGGCGAGCCCGCCGCTCGGCGTTGCGTTCGCGGCGTTCGACCGAGGCCGCATCGGCGCCACCGTTGCTCGCCGGATCGGCGCCGTTGCCCTCGC
This sequence comes from Solirubrobacterales bacterium, assembly GCA_017882505.1. GTDB lineage: Bacteria > Actinomycetota > Thermoleophilia > Solirubrobacterales > 70-9 > VAYN01. Next base: position 8,076 of record JADGPJ010000026.1, read on the forward strand.
TGGTCCGCTCGGCGGTCGCTACCGCGCCCGCCTGGGGCTCGGCGGCGGACTGCTCGGCATCGACCTCGGCGACGATCTCCGCTTCGCCCTCGTCGTCGGCGCCGAACTGGGCGGTTTCGATGTCGTCGGCGAACGCCGGAACGCTGCCCTCCGCCTGGGCGATCCGCAACCGCCGGCGGACGAAACCGGGCTCGCGTTCCTTCCAGGCGGTGAGGACAGGCGAGGCGATGAAGATCGACGAGTAGGTACCGGAGATGATCCCGATCATCATCGCGAAGGCGAAGTCCTGCAGGGTCGCGCCGCCGAAGATCAGCAGCGAGCCGACCGCGAGCAGGGTCGAGAAGCTGGTCGCGAGCGAACGCGTCAGCACCTCGCTCATCGAGCGGTTGACGATCTGGGAGAACGCCGCCCGCGGCATCCGCGGCACGTTCTCGCGTATTCGGTCGAACACGATGATCGTGTCGTAGATCGAGTAACCCAAGATGGTGAGGAAGGCGGCGACCGTCCCGCTGCTCACCTCTTTTCCGGTCAGCGAGTAGACGCCGGCGGTGATCAGGATGTCGTGGAAGATCGCGATCAGCACCGGCACCGCGAACTTCGGCTCGAAGCGCAGTGCGATATAGCCGCAGATCACCAGCAGGGAGAAGATCAGCGCCTTCAGGGCGCTGTTGGCGACCTGCTTGCCGAAGGTCGGGCCGACGCTGGTGCTTTCGAAGCCGTTCGAGGCGACCCCGAATTCGTCGTTCAGCGCCCTGTGCGCCTGCTGGACTTCATCCGGTTCCAGCTGGTTGGACTGGATCTGGAAGACGTTGTCGCCGAGCACGGGATCGGAGACCTGCTGGATCTCCTCGCCGCTGAGCCCGATCGTGTCGAGGCTTTGGCGCACCCCTTCCTCGTCGGTCGGCTTCACCAGCGCGACCTTCACCCGGGTCCCCGACTCGAAGTCGATCCCGAAGTTGAGCTGCTTGGTCGCCAGCGCCAACGCCCCGACCAGGAGAATCAGGCCGGACACGGTGAAGAACCAGCGGCTGGCCCCCATGAAGTCGAAGTGCCAGCGCACGCCTTTGCCGGTGGCGCCGAGCGCGCTCGGCGAGTTGAGCAGGCGGGAGCGGCTCATGCTGCCCAGCAGCGCGCGGGTGAAGACCACCGCGGTCAGCAGCGAGACGATCGTGCCGACGCCGAGCGTGAAGGCGAAGCCCTTGACGCCCGCGGTCGCCAGCACGAAGAGGATGAAGGCGGTCAGCAGGGTGACGACGTTGGCGTCGATGATCGTCGCGATCCCGCGTTTGTAGCCAGCGGCGATCGCGCTCGACATCGAGCGACCAGCCCGGACCTCCTCCTTTATTCGCTCGAAGATGACGATGTTGGAGTCGGCGGCGACGCCGATCGTCAGCACCAGTCCCGCGATCCCCGGCAGCGTCAGGGTGATCGGGATCAGTTTGATCAGGGCGAAGAAGATGACGCCGTAGGCGCCGAGGGCGATCGAGGCGATCAGGCCGAGGAAGCGGTAGTAGAGGAGCAGGAAGATGACGACCAGGGACAGACCGATGATCCCGGCCTTGATGCCTTCGTGGAGCGCCTGGGAGCCCAGGGTCGCCGACACCTGGGTCTCGCTGATCAGCTTCAGGTTGATCGGCAGGGCGCCGATCTGCAGCGTCGTCGCCAGTTCCTGGGCCTCGCTTTCGCTGTTGAACCCACCGGAGATCTGCGCGCCCTGACGGCCGTCGATCCCGTCCGGGTTTTCGGCGAAGTTGATGATCGGGCGCGACTGGACTTCGTTGTCGAGGACGACCGCGAAGTGGCCCGAGAGAGCACTCGCTTCCGCGGCGCTGATCGGGCCGATCGCCTGTGCCTGCCCGCGCTGGGCGATCTTGCGGGTGACTTCGTGGAAGGCTTCCTGGCCCGACCCGGAGAAGCCGAAGGTGACGATCGGTTCGCCGTTCTGGCCGGATTTCGCTTCCGGTTCGCTGATGTCGTTGCCGGAGAGGGCCGGGTTGTCCTTGATCGCGAACCAGCCCGGCTGCGCGGATTCGTCGAGCTGGCCCGATTCGTTGGTCGGGTATTCGGAGACCAGCACCGTCCCCGCCGGGATTTCGACGACGATCCCGTTTTTCGGCCGTTTTTCGCCGGTCGGGCTGACGTAGAGGTCCTTCCTGCTCAACTCGGGACCGGCAACCAGCTTGTGTGGAGAGGCCTTCTCGAACAGGTAGTAGCGCGGTTTCGCGACGGAGCAGCTTTCGCAGGTTTCGTTCGGTTCCTGTTCGGATGCGAGCAGCGCCGCTTCGTAGGCGTTCGGGTAGGCGCCGGCCGCGATCAGCTGCGCGTTCTCGGCGCTTTCGACGTTGCGGCCCGCGTCTTTCCAGCGTTTTTCGGACGCTTTGAACGGACCTTCCGGGGGCTGGCGACCCGGGTGGCCGCCGATCGCCTGCTCGGGGCCGATCAGGTTCGGCTCCCAGTCGTAGAAGTAGAGCTGCGCGGTGGTGCCCACCTGTTCGGCGGCCCGGTTGGCGTCGGTGATGCCGGGCAGGCTCACCGTGATGTTTTCGCTGCCCAAACGCGCGACTTCCGACTCGGAGACGCCGAGCTGGTTGGTGCGCCTTTCGATGATCGAGATCGACTTTTCGATGTCTCCTTCGCTGACCGACGTCGCCGTGCCCGTCGGCTGGCCCTGGTAGACGAGCTCGAGGCCGCCCTGGAGATCGAGGCCGAGCTTCGTTTCCTTGCTGGCGATGACCAGTGCCGACGCGATCACCAGACCGAGCACGAAGAGCAGGACGAAGAGATACCGGCGCCGTGAACCCATCGCCCTATCCCTCGGGGGTGAGGACGAGCAGCAGGCCGCCGTCGTCGTCGTAGGCGGGGAAGACGTCGGCCACCGCCCGCGCCGGCAAATCGCCCTCCGCGTTCACCGAGACCCGCTTGCCGAGCGAGCGCACGCCCCACTCCAGCGAGGTCTCGATCGGGTCGGTGACGCCGTCGCCGTTGGTGTCGGCGGTCGGGTCGCCGTCGCCCTGGTCGATCCAGTCGAGGCCGAGCACCTCGCGCACCGGTCGACCGATCACGTCCTCGTCGGTGAGACCGGTCAGCTCGAAGCTGCCCTTGCCGGCGTCGATCACGCGTTCCTGCTTGTCACAGACGAAGAAGGCTGCATTCGGAGCCGGATAATAATCGTCGAGTAATTCGAAGACGAATCCGAAGCCACATTTCGAGCAGCCCTTCGGGCGCGTGCTGAACCCGGCGGTTCGGTCGCTGCTCACCTCCCTGTGCCCGCAATTCGGGCAGATGAAAAACGGCATGCTCGACAGGCTAGCGGCGCGAGACTAGAAGAGGCTCGCCGCGCCCTCCGGCGCCGGCAGCCCGAGATGATCGTAGGCCCGCTGGGTGAGGACGCGCCCCCGCGGGGTGCGCTTCAGCAGGCCTTGCTGGAGCAGGTATGGCTCGAACACGTCCTCGATCGTGTCCTGCTCCTCGCCGATCGAGATGGCCAGGGTCGAGAGGCCGACCGGGCCGCCGCCGAACTTGGTCGCGACGGTGTCGAGCAGGGCACGGTCGCCGCGGTCGAGACCGGCGGCGTCGACCTCGAGCATCTCCAGCGCATCGGTCGCGACGCCGGCGCCGATCTCCCCCGTTCCCTTGACCTGGGAGAAGTCGCGAACCCGCTTCAGCAGCCGGTTCGCGACCCGTGGGGTGCCTCGCGAGCGCGCGGCGATCGTCCGCGCTCCCTCGGAGTCGATCTCGACTCCGAGGATTCGCGCCGAGCGCTCGATGATCAGCGCCAGGTGGTCGGCGTTGTAGTGCTCGAGGCGATGGGAGACACCGAAGCGATCCCGCAGCGGAGTCGTCAACAAGCCGGAGCGGGTCGTCGCCCCGACCAGGGTGAAGGGCGGCAGCGGCAGGGTCACGGTGCGGGCGCCGGCGCCCTGTCCCAGCACCACCGGCAGCTCGCCGTCCTCCATCGCCGGGTAGAGCGTCTCCTCGACCGCTCGGCCGAGGCGGTGGATCTCGTCGATGAAGAAGACGCTGCCTGGCTCCAGCGAGGTGAGGAAGGAGGCGATGTCGGCCTTGCGCTCCAGCGCCGGGCCGGCGGTCTGGACCATCGGCACGCCGAGCTCGGCGGCGACGATGTGGGCGAGCGAGGTCTTGCCAAGTCCTGGCGGGCCCGCCAGGAGGACATGGTCGAGCGGCTCGCCACGGCGGCGCGCCGCCTCGATGAAGATCGCCAGCTGCTCCGTGACCTGGGTCTGGTTGACGAAATCGGCCAGGGTCGGCGGCCGCAGCGAGCGGTCGAGATCCTCGTCGGGGACGTCGGCGCGGGCGTCGTGGACGCGGACCTCGGCGTCGATCGGGATACCGCCGCCGACATCTCCCCCGCTCCCGGGAATGTCGGGCAAATCCTCGATGCCGGGAGTCCTGATGCGCTTGCGCTCGCTCATCGGGCCGATCCGGCCTTGCGCAGGGCACCGGCAAGAAGCTCCTGCGGGTCCTCGCCGCTGAGGCCGTCGAGCAGCTGCTCGGCCTCCAGTGGCGCGTAGCCAAGGTTGACGAGGCCGTCGCGGGCCAACGAGCGGGCGTCGCCGGTCTCGGCCGCGGCGATCGCCACCTCCGCCTCGAGCGTGCCGGCGACCTTCTCGCGCAGCTCGACGATGATCCGCTCCGAAGTTCGTTTGCCGATCCCTGGAACCGCCTGGAAGCGTTTGGCATCGCCGGCGGCGATCGCCCGCAGGAGCACCCGGGCGGCGCCACCAGAGAGGGTCGCGATCGCCACTTTCGGGCCGATGCCGCTGACCGAGACCAGCAGCCGGAAGAGGTCGCGCTCCTCCTCGGAAGAGAAGCCGTAGAGGGCGAGCGAGTCGTCGCGGGAGATCAGTTCGGCGTGCAGGAAGGCGTCGTTGCCGGCGGCCGGAACCGCCTTCAGGGTCTCCGCTGAGACCGCGAGCCGGTAGCCGACCCCACCGGCGTCGATCACGACGTGGTCGGACCGGCGCACCATCACCTCGCCTCGAACAGCCGCGATCATCCGGCCAGCCGTTCCGGCCTGGCGCCGCTCGCCGCCCGCTCGACCGCGGCCACCGCCTGCCGGTGCCCGTGGGAGCCGCCGTGGCAGATCGCCACCGCGAGGGCGTCCGCCGCATGGTCGGGAGTCGGCGGCTCAGGCAGTCCAAGCAGCGTCCCGACCATCCGCTGGACCTGCCGCTTACCGGCGGCGCCGGAGCCGCAAACGGCCATCTTGATCGCCTGTGGCGTGTATGGGAAGCAGCCGATGCCGCTCTGCGCTGCCGCCAGCATCGCCACGCCGCTGGCCTGGCCGACGGCCATCGCCGAGCGCACGTTCTTGCCGAAGAAGACCTCCTCGATCGCCATCGCCTTCGGCTCGTGCCAGGCGATCAGCTCCGAGAGCGCGCGGTGGATCCGTTCCAGGCGGCGCTCCATCGGCAGATCGGGGGTCGTTTCGACCACACCGCCGTCGAGGGCGACCATGTGGTTGCCCTCGACTCGCACGATGCCGAAACCAAGGTTGGCTGCGCCGGGGTCGATCCCCATCACTACCTGCATGGGGATTGATTCTGGGAAGAAGGTCGGATGCCTTCCGGGGCGCTAGACGTTGGTCCCGCGGAGAGGTTTGGCGTGGAGGGGTTGGGGTGCCCCTCTACCTTCGCTGGGACGCCCCTCGTACGAGGGGCACCCCAACCCCTCCCCACGAAGCTCCTCGCCGCTCCCAAGGTAGGCGGCTTCCGAGAATCGGAGAAGCTTCCGAGAGACGGAAGCCTTGCGAAGGACGGCGGCCCCCGCCCTGCAAGCCATTGAATCGGGGATGAGGCCCCGGTTGGAGGGTCGGGTGCCCCTCGTACGAGCGGCGTCCTGATTTTCGCAGTGCCCGTCAGCGAGAGATGCGAGGCTCCCGGCGAAAATCCCAGCGAAGGTAGAGGGGCACCCGACCCTCCCTCACGGCCCCGTCCCTAGGGAGAAGCACTGCCCGATCCGAGCGTGCTTTCGATCGCCTAGGCTGCGAGCTTCTCGAGCACGTCCTCGGGGATGTCGAAGTTGGCGAAGACTTCGTCGACGTCGTCCTGGTCGTCGAGGGCGTCGAGCAGCTTCAGCAGCCGTTCCGCGTCTTGCCCTTCGAGCTCGACCGTGCTTTTCGGCTCGGTCGCGATCGCCGCCGACTCGACCTCCACCCCGGCCTCCTCCAGCGCCGTGCGAACGGCGCTGAGGTCGTGGGGATCGCAGAGGACCCGCAGCCGGTCGCCGTCCTCGCGCACGTCCTCGGCGCCAGCGTCGATCGCGGCGATCAGGTCGTCCTCGCCGTAGCGATCGGCGTCGACCACGACCGCCCCCTTTTTCTCGAAGATCCAGGCGACCGATCCCGGCTCGCCGAGACTGCCGCCGTGGCTCGAGAAGGCGAAGCGGATCTCGGCACTGGCGCGGTTGCGATTGTCGGTCAGCGCCTCGACCAGGACCGCGACTCCGGCCGGACCGTAGCCCTCGTAGACGATCCGTTCGATCGCGGCGCTGTCGGCGCCCGCCCCGGTGCCGGTGTCGATCGCCTTCTGGATCTTGTCCTTCGGCATCGAGGCTTCGCGCGCCTTCTGCACGGCCGTCGCCAGTGCCGGGTTGCCGTCGGTGTCGCCGCCGCCGTCACGGGCGGCGATGGTGATCGCGCGCGCGAGCTTGCTGAAGAGCTTTCCGCGTTTGGCGTCGGCGGCGCCCTTCTTGTGTTTGATCGAGGACCACTTCGAATGACCGGACATATTGGTGTCATTCTATGAACAGGGCGATGACCACGGATGCACACACCCACAATCCGGCACGGGGCCTGGCCGCAGGGGTCGTCTTCCTGGCGATGCTTCTAGCCGCGTTCTCGCTCTGGACCGCGATCCCGCTGACCTGGGTCTACATCGCCTCCAAGGTCTCCCACACCCAGTTCCCCAGTGGCGGGCCCTACGCCGTGGTCATCGTCGGGATCGTCGCCTCCGTCCTGGTCGTCGCCTGGCTGATCGGCCGCCTCAACCACCTCTACATCCGCATCACCGGCACCAACCGGCTGGGACCGATCCGGCCGACCTGGCTGCGCAGCATGCGCGACACCGGCCCCGTCCAGGGCTCGGTGACGGTCGTCGAGGCGGTCCTGATGAGCTCGGTGATGCTCGCCGCGCTGGCGCTGACCGTCTGGTTCTTCCTCCTGGCCGGATCGCCGCTCCCGAACCAGTAGCCGTCGCGTCGCGAAACCCTTTCGTTTCGCGGACAACTCGTTACATTCGGCCTTCTAAGATGGCATCATGAACGCGATGCGGGAAGCGTGGACCGACGAGCGGCTGGACGACCTCAACCACCGGGTGGACGAGGGCTTCCGCGAGATGCGCAGCGAATTCCGCGCCCTGCGAGCGGAGATGGCGGAGATGAACAGGACCTTCATGCAAACCGTCCTCGGCGGCTTCGCGATCATGCTCGCGGGCTTCGCCGGCACCATCGCCACGATCATCGCCCAGGGCTGAGGTCTCCCGTCCGGAGCCTCAGACGACGAACCGGCCGTCTTCTTGCATCACGACGCCATCGACTTCGAGCTTGCCGCCGAGGCGCAGGTCGCAGACCAGATCGGTATGCACGGACGACTCGTTGACGCCGCCGGACTCGGGATAGCTGGCGCCGACCGCCATGTGGACGGTGCCGCCGATCTTCTCGTCGAGCAGGACCTCGCGGGTGCCGCGATCGATCCCGTAGTTGGTGCCGATCCCGAGCTCGCCCAGATGGCGGGCGCCGTCGTCGGTGTCGAGCAGCTTCAGCAGGTACTCCTCGCCGCGCTCGGCGCTGGCCTCGACGACCTTGCCCGCCTCGAAACGGAGCTTGACTCCGGAGACCTCGCGGCCGCCGATCACCGCCGGCAGGTGGAAGCTGACCTCGCCCTCGACCGAGTCCTCGACCGGGCCGGTGAAGAACTCGCCGTCGGGCATGTTGTTGCGGCCGTCGCAGGGGATGAACCTGCGGCCGGCGATGCCGAGCCTGACGTCGGTCCCGGGCGCCGTCACCCGCACCTCCTCGTGGCCCTCGATCCACTCGGCCAGGCGCTCGGTCTCCTTTGATGCTTGACGCCAGGCGTTGAGCACGTCGGCGTCGCCCGCCAGGCAGGCGCCGTAGTAGAAGTCCTCGTAGTCGGCGAGGCTCATCTCGGCCTCCGAGGCGTAGGCGCTGGTCGGGTAGAGCGTGTAGCACCAGCGGAAGTCACCCTCGGCGCTGCGCTTCATCGCCCGCGTCATCAGGTCGCCGGTGACCGACTGGCGCAGGGTCTGGCGCTCGGGCGCCACCCCGGAGAGCTCGCGGGTGTTGGTGCTGGCGCCGACCGCGATCCGGACGTCGGCGTTGTCGACCATCCACTCGGCGAACGGGGAGATCCATTCCAGCTGGGCGTCGCTGGCGTGCTTGAAGTAGGCGGCGATCTGCCCCTCCAGGGCCACGTTCAGAACCGGGTTGGCGCCGGCCTTCAGGACCTCCTCGTAGACGGCCAGGAGCAGCGGCGCCGCGGCGCTCTCGCCGTCGATCGAGACGACCTCGCCCTCCTTCACTTCGGTCGAGTAGCCGACCAGGATCTTCGCCAGGCCCACCGTCCTCGGATCGCCGCTCATCTCGCCTCCTCCTTCGCGCGCGAGCGCGAACTCGTGGTCATCGCCATGAAGATCGCATGGAAGCGCGGATCCTCGGTCAGCTCGGGGTGGAACGCGCAGGCCAGCACGCTGCCGTCGCGGATCGCCACCGGGTGTCCCTCGTACGAGGACAGCACCTCGACGCCGGGACCGTGACTCTCGACCCAGGGGGCGCGGATGAAGACGGCCCGCAGCGGCTCGTCGCCGATCCCCTCGACGGCGATGTCGGCCTCGAAGCTCTGCAGCTGGCGGCCGAAGGCGTTGCGCTTCGCCGTCGCGTCGATGAAGCCGAGGTGCTCGGCGTCACAGACGATCATCCCGGCGCAGGTGCCGAGGATCGGCAGGCCCTGGTCGTGGTGGGCGCGCAGCGCCGGCTCGAGGCCGGCCGATTCGATGCCCTTGGTGATCGTCGTGCTCTCGCCGCCCGGAATCACCAGCCCGTCGAGGCCGGTCATGTCGGCGGCGGTGCGGACCTCGGATGCTTCGGCGCCGAGCCGGCGCAGCGTGCGGGCGTGCGCCTCGAAGTCGCCCTGGAGCGCTAGGACGCCGACGCGCAGCTCAGGCTCCGCGATTCTGGAGGAGCGCGTCCTCGGCGACCAGGTCGCCGATCTCGAGTCCGGGCATCGCCTTTCCCAGCCCGATCGAGGCCGCGGCGACCCGCTCGGGGTCGTTGAAGTGGGTGGTCGCCTCGACGATCGCACGAGCGCGACGAGCGGGATCGCCGCTCTTGAAGATCCCGGAGCCGACGAAGTTTCCCTCGGCGCCGAGTTGCATCATCAGCGCCGCGTCGGCCGGGGTTGCGATCCCACCGGCGCAGAACAGCGGCACCGGCAGGCGGCCGGCGGCGGCGACCTCGCGGACGACCTCCAACGGCGCCTGGTGCTCTTTGGCGGCGCCGGCCAGCTCCTCCGGGCGCAGCTGGGCGAGCCGCTTGATTCCAGAGGTGATCGCGCGCATATGGCGGACCGCCTCGACCACGTTGCCGGTCCCGGCCTCGCCCTTGGAGCGGATCATCGCCGCCCCCTCGCCGAGCCGCCGCAGCGCCTCGCCGAGGTTGGTGGCGCCGCAGACGAAGGGGACCTCGAAGGCGTACTTGTCGATGTGATTGCTCTCGTCGGCCGGGGTCAGGACCTCGGACTCGTCGATGTAGTCGACCTCGAGCGCTTCCAGCACCTGGGCCTCGGCGAAGTGGCCGATCCGCGCCTTCGCCATCACCGGGATGCTCACCGCCTCCTGGATGCCCTTGATCATCGCCGGGTCCGACATCCGGGCGACGCCGCCATCGCGGCGGATGTCGGCCGGAACCCGCTCCAGCGCCATCACCGCACACGCTCCCGCGTCCTCGGCGACCTTCGCCTCCTCGGGAGTGACCACATCCATGATCACCCCACCCTTCAACATCTCTGCCAGCCCGGTTTTGAGCCGGAACGTCGCTTGCTCAGCCATGTGTCCCATCTTAGGGGGACAGGGCGGCTGACCGGCGCGCTCCCCCGCTACTTCAGTTTGTAAGCGCGGATGCGGTCTTTGTGAACCGCTTCGTCTCTCGCATACAGACCATGAGCCAAAGCTTGGACCAGAGCCATCAGAGCCGTGTTGGAGCGCGCGAAGGAGGGGCTGTTGGACGAGAAGTAGAGGGTCAGCTCCGCATGCTCCCCCACCTCTGACATGGTCGCGTCGGAGATCGCCAGGGTGCGGGCGCCGCGGTGCACGGCGAGCTTCATCGCCCGCAGCAGCAGCGGATGCGCGCGACCGGCGGAGAGGGTGATGACGAGGGTGTTTTCGTCGATCCGGCCGAGGCGCTGGAGGGATTCGCCGCCGGTGCTGGCGACGATCTCGGCGCGAATGTCGAGCAGGCTGAGGGTGTGGCGAAGGTAGCTGGCGAAGAACGCCATCTGATCGACGCCGACGATGACGATGCGCTGCGCGGTGGCGAGCGCCGCGACCGAGGCATCGACCTGCTCCGGGGTCAGTTTGCGCGCCGTTTCCTCGAGGTTCGAGTAGTCGGCGCTGATCGAGCCCTCGAGCTCGGAGTGATCGAAGGAAAAGAGGGCGCCGCCGTTGCTGGCTCCCGCCGTGGCGATCGTCGTGCGGTACTCCTCGATCGCCGCCTGCTGTAGCTCGGGGTAGCCCTCGAAGCCGAGGGCCTGGGAGAAGCGCACCACCGTCGATGACGAGGTGCTCGCTCTCCTGGCCAGCTCCTCGGCGGTGAGGAAGGCGGCCTCGTCGAGGTGGTCGACGATGTAGCGGGCCACGTCTTTCTGGGAGCGCGAGAACTCGTCGAAGCGCTCCTGGATGTAGTCGGAAAGGCTCTTTAGTTGGGGGGACTTCGTCGCGGTCTTGGTCACGGCGATCCATTTCGCCGAACCCGACCCTTTCCCTTCTGAGAAACTCGTAGAGATGACTCTTGAACAGGCACTCCGCCTCACCAACATCAACATGATCGCCTTCGACCTCGTGCTCGGAACCGCCGCGATCACCGCACCGGCCACCACCCTGAAGGTGCTCGGCCACGACGAGCCCTCGCCCGACGCGACCCACCTTTTCCGACGCTGTGGGCCGATCTGGCTCACCTTCGCCGCGGCTCATGCGGTCGCGGCTCGGCGCGGCGAGCCGGGCGACTGGCAGGCGCTGGCCTGGCTGCGCGGCACCGAGATCGCCACCGACGCCCTCTGGGCGGGGTCGCCGGCGATCAACCGACCGGGCGCGAAGCTGGGCCTGCGACTTGCCGGCGCCGCCAACCTTGCGATGGCGGCGGGCTTCGCCTGGATGGCCAGGCGTTGACGTGGGCCAGTTCGACGGTCAGCCCAGCGTGCGCTGGAGCCTCCGCGGCCTCAACGAAGAGGGCGACGAGACCTGGTTGATCCGCGGCATCGCCCGCAAGCTCTACCACTGTCCCGGCTGCCATGGAAACATCGACGTCGGCGACGAGCACACGATCGTCCAGTACGTGCGCCGGCTGGGCGGGACAGACCATCACCACTGGCACCGGCGGTGCGCGGAAGAGCTGCTGATCCCCGAGCTCGGCAACCTGCGGCGGATTCCCGCCTCGGAGTCGAGCCAATCGAGGCTGGAGGCTCGCGGCCGGGTCAAGTCCGGTCGCCGGCGCAACTAGCGTGAGCCGCCGGCGCAAGCTGATCTCGATCTACGCCCGGATCGCGCGAACCTACGTCTCCCGGGGCCCGTCGCTGCTGCTGCTCGCCGTGATCGTCTTCGTCCCACTCGGGCTCCTCGACGCGCTCGCCGCCGAAGTCGACCTCAACTCCCTCGACGTCAGCGGCGGCATCAAAGTCGCCGCCCTCCTCGCCGCCGTCTCCGCCGTCACCCTCACCGGCCTGCTCGGCGAGGTCTTCTACAGCGGCGCCGTGGCGATCTCGCTCACCCATCCCGACCACGAGCAGCCCCCCTCGATCCTCGAAGTCGCCCGTCGCCTCAACTACCTGCGGCTGATCCTCGTCGACATCTTCTACGTGACGATCGTCCTCGTCGGCCTGCTGGCGGTGATTGTTCCCGGCGTGCTCGTCTTTGTCTGGTTCGGCCTCTCCGGCCCGGTGGTCGAGCTCGAGGACCGCACCGTGCGCGGCGCCCTGGCCCGCAGCTGGCGACTGGTGCGGCACAACTTCTGGCTGGTCTTCTTCGTCCTGGTCCCGATCGAGATCGCCGGCGACACGATCGGCGAAGCGCTCTCCGGACTCGTCCACGACCTTCTCGGCCACACCCTCCTCGCCGGCTGGCTGGCCGAGTCGGTCGCCAACATCTTCCTGACGCCGGTCTTCGCGATCGCCGCCGTCCTGCTCACCGTCGATCTGATCGCCGAGAAGGACGGCACCGGTCCGCGGATCGAACCGAGCCCGGCCCCGGCACCCGCCCCCGCATGATCTACGCCTCGTTCATCGCGGAATTCTGGGACGAGCACATCCTCGCCCACGAACGCCAGGGCGTCTTCCTGGTCCTGGTCGGATTCATCCTCTCCTTCGCCTTCATCCGCATGAGCACGCGCCTGATGCGAAGCCCGAAGGTCCCTTGGTGGCCGGGGAGCGTGGTCAGCGACAGCGGCGTCCACCTCCACCACCTGGTCTTCGGGATCGTGACGATGATGATCGCCGGCACCCTCGGCTTCGCCGCCCACGGCGACAGCCCCTACGCGGAGATCTGCGGCTTCTTCTTCGGCGTCGGTGCCGGTCTGACGATCGACGAGTTCGCGCTCTGGGTCCACCTCGAAGACGTCTACTGGGCCAAGGAGGGACGCAGCTCGATCGACGCCACCGTGATCGCCGCGGCGGCGATGGGCCTGGTCGTCCTCGGCGTCAACCCGCTCGACCTCGGCAGCGAATCCGAAGGGGTGGCGGCGGTGATCGCCTCCGGCGTCCTGCTCTTCGCGGTGGTCGCGATCTGCTTCCTCAAGGGCCGCAACCTGCACGGGATCGTCGGCTTCTTCGTCTTCCCCGTCGCCCTCTACGGCGCCTGCCGGATCGGCAAGCCCAACTCGGCCTGGGCGCGGCGGCGCTACGGCGAGCGCCGGCCGAAGAAGCAGGCGAAGGCCGAAGGCCGGTTCCCACCCGACCGCCGCACCGACCGCTTCAAGGAAGCCTTCCGCGACATCGTCGGCGGCAAGCCCAGCGAGGGCGTCGCCGCCGCCCGGGAGGAAGCGCTTGCCGCGACCCGCGAGGCGACCGAGGAAGTTCGCCAGCGAGCCGAACAGGTCGCCCACGTGGCCGACCGCGGCCACCACGAGGACGACAAGCACCACGACTGACGTCGTTTCCGCACCCGGGCGTGGTCGATGCAACGGTCAACGCAGACGACGCTCGAGGTTGGCGCGAACCTCGGGCCACTCGTCGTCGACGACGCTGAAGTAGGCGGTGTCGCGGACGCCGACGTCGGGCACGATCATGTGCTTGCGGAGGATGCCCTCGAACTGGGCCGGGATCGCGGCGATCGCGGCGCGGGAGCGCTCGTTGCGGGCGTCGGTCTTGAGCTCGACCCGGACGCAGCCGAGCGTCTCGAAGGCGTACTCCAGCATCAGCAGCTTCGCCTCGACGTTGACGCCGCTGCGCCAGGCGGAGGGGTTGAGCCAGGTCCAGCCGATCTCGGCCACGCGGTCGGCCGGGCGCACGTTCAGGTAGCGAGTGCTGCCAACGAGCGTGCCGCCGGCGCGCTCGCGGGTCGCGAACACTCCCTCGCGACCCGCCGCGTTCGCGTCCAATGCCTGCCGGAGCCACTCGTCGAAGTACTCGCGGCTGCTACCGATGTGGGCGAGCCAGGACCAGGTCTCCGGCGCCTGAGCCGCACGCCAGAGTTCCTCGGCGTGCGACTCCTCGAGCGGCTCGAGGACGACCTGGTCCCCCTCGAGCCGTATCGCCAGGTTCTCCACCCGGCCATCTTGACCGAACTTCGTCAGCCCGTCTGGTCCATCGTCATCAGGCCGATCGTGTGTCCCTCGGGATCGGCGAAGAGCCCGATCTTGCCGCTGGGGATCTCCATCGGGCCCACCACCGTGGTCGCGCCCAGCGACTCGGCCTTGGCCAGCCCCGCCTCGACGTCGTCCACCTGCACGTAGAAGGTGACGTGACCGTCGTGGCCCTCCGGGGCCTGGCCGATCCCGCCGGAGATTCCCTCTCCTCCGGTTTCGATCCCGGTGTAGGGCATCGCCTCCATCTCGTTCAGCTTCCAGTCGAAGAGGCTGGAGTAGAAGCCCCCCATCTTCTCGCGGTCCTTCGCCGCGACTTCAAACCACATCGTCGGATTGCCCATCTCTTTCCTTTCGTCGTCTCGCTTGTCAGTCTTGGCTTGCCTGCGCAGAGGCGAACTCGTCGGGGCCCGGGTCCTCGCCGGTCGCGGCGGCGGCGAGGCGGTCGAGGTAGTGGCGCCAGCCGTGCCCGTGTTTCCCGGCGGACTCGACGCTCGGCAGGTCGCTGTGGATCAGCCGCACCCGGGTTCCATCGCCGTCGGCCGCCAACAGCACCTCCACCGTGCTGGACCCGACCGGGGTGACCGCGTCCTCGCCCTCCCAGCCCCAGGTGAAGAGGATCCGGCCGGGACGATCGAGCTCTACGTACTCGCCGCCGGCAACGGCGTCGTCGTTGATGTCCAGGCGGAAGCCGCCGCCCGGCCGCGGATCGAGCTCCGCCGAGCGGCCCATCCACTGGATCATCTTGTCGGGGTCGACGAAGAAATCGAAGACCGTCTCAGGGCTTGCGGCGATCCGAACCTCTACCTCGACCGCGTCCACCGTCTCTGCGTTTGTCACGTTTGTCCCTCCTCTGCTGCTCCAGCTCGGCGGCCAGCTTCAGCCGCTCGAGACGATCGGTCCAGAACCTGTCCATGAAGTCGCGAAGCCCGGCCAGACCCTCCGGCCGGGCCCGGTAGAGGCGGCTGGTGCCCTGGCGCCGCTCGCTCAGCAGCCCGGCCTCACGCAGCACCGTCAGGTGCTGGGAGATCGCCGGCCGCGAGACATCGAACTGGGAGGCGATCTCGCCGGCGCTCTTCTCGCCCTCGCGGACCAGGGTCAGAATCTGGCGCCGCCGCGGCTCGGCGATCGCCCGGGCCACCAGGTCAACCGCCTCATCCGCTGTCAGGTTCTCCATCACCCGATCTACTTAAGCAGATACTTACGTAAGTGTCCACTGACGCTCTATAGAAGCTCGACCGGGTCACCGTGGTAGCCGGCCCGGGCGAGGTGGCGCTCCTCCCCACCCGGCCAGGTCCTCAGCCAGACGTCGGCGCGCTCCCCAGCCGGCTCCATTCGCAGCCAGGCCAGGGGCGCCGCCTTGCTCGCTTCGCTCCCGGCACCGCGCATCAACCCGGCGACGGCATCGCGCTCGACCTGCGGCAGGTACTGCATGACGATCGAGTGAAAGACGACGGTTACAACACCAAGCCTCTTTTCGCGAAGGCGCTCGGCTACCCACTCCGGGGCACTCGCGCCATCGACCGGCGCCGGCGTGGTCGCGGCAAGCTCGAGGGCGGAGCGGGTGCGCCCCGCTCGCTGCGACTGGTCGGCCCAGACATAGGAAAGAAGAGTCAGCCTGCCCTCCTCGCTCAGAGGGTCGACCGGCGCGGGATCACAGCCCCGCCGCTCGACCACGGCCGCAACGGTCGCCGGCGGCGACTCGCCGACCAGGTCGAAGGCGATCGTCAACGGAGACTCCCGCGGTCCCCATTCGAAGCCGGGAGCCCTGTAGCGGTAGCGATCCCAACGCAGGTTGAGTCCGGCGCTCGCGCCCAGCTCCAGCAGACGCAGGGGCATCCCCGTCTGCTCGGCGACGGCAAGGAAGCCCGGCAACAGCGCCGCGCAACGACCAACCTCGTTGGTCTGGACCGGCAGCTCGATCAGGCGCCGTAGGTCCTCGGCACGATCGGCAAGGGCCGCCGAAAACGCCCGCCAGACCGCTGCTGGATCGGGTCGCGGTTCGCTGTATCGAGCAGCAAGCGCCGGCAGCTCGCCCTCGAGGACGAGGCGATGAATCGCTCCCATCAGCCGCAGGGCGAGGGCAGAGCCGCCGGGGTCACCCTCGTGGCCCCGCAGAACCTCCCAGGCCGGGCCACCCTCTTCCACATCAGCCGCGGCGCGGGCGAGGAGATCGGCGTACAGCTCGGAGCCGAGCCGGGAGCATTCCTCCGACTGGAAACGCAGTCGCTTCGCGAGCGCTGCCACCGGGGCCGGCGCGGGCTCCAGCGTCACTCCCCCATGGCCTTGATCACGACGCGCTTGGGGCGGCCGCCGTCGAACTCGCAGTAGAAGACCTGCTGCCAGGGGCCGAGGTCGAGGCGGCCGGCGGTGACCGGGACGATCGCCTGGTGGTGGACGAGCAGGTTCTTCAGGTGGGCGTCGCCGTTGTCCTCGCCGCCGCGATGGTGGCGGTAGTCGCCGCCGTCGGGGAGCAGCTCGGTCGCGACCTCGTTGGCTGGGGGCGACCAACTCGGCGGCGCGACCTTGTCGAGCCACTCGAGCACGTCCTCGTGCAGGCCGGACTCGTCGTCGTTGACCCAGATCCCGGCGGTGATGTGCATCGCCGAGGCCAGCACCATGCCCTCGGAGATGCCGGCGTCGTCGACCGCGGCCTGCACCTCCTCGGTGATCCGGATCAGCTGCCGGCGCTGGTCGGTGTCGAAGGTCAGGTAGGCCGTGCTGGACTTCATCCGCTCCTCCTCAGGTCGGTGGCTCAGGTGGGGCTGGCGCTGCAGACTTCGAAACCGATCGCGGTGGCGATTTCGTGGCGTTCGGGCTGCTGTTCGTCCCGCGTTTCTCTCGCAAGTAGGTAGGCGCTCGCGTCTTCGTTCTTGGCGGCAGTCAGGGCCTGCCGGTCGTATGCCTGGACCCGCCGTTGGACCTGGACGTAACGCCGGTATTCGTCTTCGAGCCCCGCGGGCGGTACCAGCTTTTCGAATTCCGGCACCGCCCGGTTGGAGATGCCGAGCAGCTCTTCGGAGTATTCGACGTTGGGTTCGTTCTCACCGTTGGGGAAGTTGCTCTTGGCTTCCTTGAAGGATTCCTGGCTGGTGATGCAGATACCGTCGCCCTGGGCGATCAGCTGTCTGCTGGTCAGCGTCTTCGGCTTCTGCTTCGCCTTTTCTTCTCCCCCGGTCTGCTGCTTTTCGCCGCTCCCGCCATTCACCGCAGGGGTCTTTTCCGTCGTCGCGCCGGCGTCCGCGGCACCACCGCCACCGCCCGAAGAGAGAACAACGGCGAGCACCGCGATCGCGAGCACCGTGACCAGGCCGCCGGCGAGGTAGAGACGGCGGCGGCCGGCGGCGCGGTCCTTGGACTCCGGCTCGAGTCGGCTGGTCGGCGCGGTCGGAGGCCGAGCCTGTGAGGGCTTCGTATCCGCTGGCTGGCTCGCCTTGGTCGGCGGTCCCGGCGCCGGCGCGATCGTCTCGGCTTCGACCGTCGCGGCGGCGCCGGTCGCCACCGTGTGCTCGGGGATCTCAACCGCGGTCCCGCTCAGCGCCGCCACCGCGGCCCGGCCGAGATCGCCGGCCGACGGGTAGCGGTCGCCGGGCTGCTTCGACATCGCCCGGATGACGACATCGTCGAGGGCCATCGGCACCTCCGGCACGTAGAGCGAGGGCGCCGGCGGCGGGTCGTTGAGGTGGGCGTAAAGGCGCGCCGCCTCGCCTTCGCGCGGGAACGGAACCTCGCCGGTGAGCAGCTTGAAGAGCAGGCAGCCCAGCGCGTAGACGTCGACTCGGGCGTCGATCGCGGCGCCGGAGATCTGCTCGGGGGCGACGTAGTCGAGGGTGCCGACGAAGCGGCCGGTCTGGGTCAGGCCGGACTGGGTGGCGACGTTGCGGGCGACTCCGAAGTCGGTGATGTAAGCGTGCTCGGAGCCCTCCTCGCCGCTGAGCAGGACGTTGGCGGGCTTGACGTCGCGGTGGACGAGGCCGGCGGCGTGGATCGCGTCGAGGCCGTTGCCGACCTGGGCGATCAGCGCCACCGCGCGGGCAGGATCGAGCTTGCCCTCGCGGGCGATCCGGCGCCCGAGGTCGGACCCCGAGACGAAGCGCATCGCGATGAAGGGCACCCCGCTCTCCTCGCCGGCGGCGTAGATCGGGACGACGTTGGGGTGCTCGATCGAGGCGGCGATCCGCGACTCCTCGGCGAAGCGCTTGGCGAAGACCTCCTCGGCCGCGGCCTCCGGGGCGATCAGCTTCAGAGCGACGCGGCGGTCCAGGCCCGGCTCGACCGCCAGGTAGAGGATCCCCATGCCGCCGCGCCCGAGCCGGCGCTCGATCCGGTAGCCGGCGAACTCGTCGCCGTCGGAAAGCTCGGTCCAGGCATGACCGTCGACCATCGCCTCACCCTAGCCTCGATCAGGGCGGCACCTACACTGACCCGGGGAGGTTCAGACATGCGCCAACGGCTTGCCATACTCGCGCTGCTCGCACTTGCCGTCCTGCTCGGGGCCGGCGTCGCGCGCGGCGAGCTCACCCAGAAGGGCGACCTGCGGATCTCCTTCGACGGCGGCTTCGTCCCCCGATCGCTGCCGCGAGATCGCCCGACGCCGGTCACGGCCACGATCGAGGGCTCGATCGGGACCACCGACGGCACCCACCCCCCGGCCCTGCGCCAGCTCGAAATCGCCCTCAACCGCAACGCCCGCCTCTCCACCCGCGGCCTGCCCACCTGCGCCAGCGCGCTGCTGCAATCGACGACGACCGAAGCAGCGCTGCTGCGCTGCCGACCGGCGCTGGTCGGCCACGGCAGCTTCAGGGCGACTCTCGACTCGACCCAGGCCCCGGTGCCGGCCAGCGGCAAGATCCTCGTCTTCAACGGTCGGCGGAAGGGCCGGCCGGCGCTGATCCTCCATCTCTACGGCACCGTCCCGGTGCGAGCGACCTTCGTCCTGCCGCTGGCGATCTCGCACCGGCCGACGGGGCAGTTCGGGACCTTCCTCTCGGCCACGGTCCCGGTTCTCGCCGGCGGGCTGGGTTCGATCACCGACATCAAGCTCGAGATCGGCCGCGAATACAGCTACCGCGGTCGTCGCGTCGGCCTCCTCAGCGCCAGCTGCCCGGCCCCGGCCGGGTTCCCGGGCGCCGTCTTCTCCTTCGCCCGCGGCAGCTTCCGGTTCGCCGACGGGCGCCGGCTCGACACCACCTTGACCCGCGACTGCAAGGTTCGCTAGCTACCGCGCCTAGTGGTTTGACCACCAACGTCTCAGAGTCCGAGGCCGGCGACGCCGCTCTCGTCCCAGCCGAGGTGGTGGGCGAGCTCATGGCGCAGGGTTCGCTCGACCTGGCGGGCGAGCAGGTCCCGATCGTGGCCGAAGTCGCGCTCGAGGGTGTCGCGGTAGATCACGATCCGGTCCTCGTAGCGTTCGCGGGCGACCCCGTCGCCGAAGTAGTGACCGTAGGCGTGGTGCTCGGTGCCGAGATCGGAGACGACCACCGCGACCCCTTCCAGCACCTTCTGGAACTGCTCCGGCAGGGCGTCGATCGCGTCCACCACCAGCGATTCGAACTGATCGGGCTGCGCCTCCTCGGCCATGCCTGAACGGTAGAGACTCGGCGCCCCCTCTTCCAAACTCGGCTGTCTGGACAGTGTCCACGGCATGCAATACGTTCGCTCTCGCCGGCGTCAGCGCCGGGTCAACTGCAACCAAGCGGGAGAGAGACAGATGAGAGACGGTCAATCCGCCATCACGACCAAGTTGCGAACGATCGGCGCGGCATTCGCGATCCTGGCGATCCTCGCCGGCGGCGCCGTCCTGTCCGGCTGCGGCGGCAGTAGCAGCAGCGACAGCACCGCCAAGGCGCAGCAGGAAATCGAATCGGGAACCAAGAAGGCCGAAGAAGCCGTCAAGGAAGGCACCGAAGAGGCCAAGAAGGGCCTCGAAGAAGCGAAGAAGGAACTCGAAAACAGCAAGGGCACCGCCAAGAAGGGCCTCGAAGAAGGCACGAAGCAGGCCGAAAAGGGAATCGAAGAAGGCACGAAGCAGGCCGAAAAGGGCGTCGAAGAAGCGAAGAAGAAGGCCGAAGAACTGCTGAACAAGTAGCGCCTGGCCGGCACCGGCGGCGGGCTCAGCGCCCGTCGTCGGCTACCGCGTCCCAGCCGGGGTGGGAGATCGCCAGCCTGGCCCCGACCTCCTCGCGCAGCTGCGCCGCGAGTTCCAGCAGGCGCTCGTCCCACTCGCCGCCGCGGATCTCCGCCGCGAGGGCGCTCTGCCGCGCCCGGTCCGGCGCCAGCGCCGCCGTCTCGCGGGCGAGGATCGCGCAGACGTTGGCCGCCACCCGGACACCGAAGCGGTGCTCGGCCGGGACCGCGTCGAGCAGCTCGCCACGCAGGTAGTCCTCGAGCGCCTCGAGCAGCTCGTGGGCGTCGGGACGGTCCTGCATCAGGGCACCATCGCCAGCAGGTCCCACTCCGCCTCACATGTCCGCCGGCCGATCGCCGCCAGCTCCAGCGAGGGGCGCTGGCCGGAGAGGTGCTCGTGCAGCTGGCGCAGGGTCAGCACGCCCCAGCGCAGGTTCGCGAGCGTCTCCCAGAAACGCAGCTCCTCGGGCTCGATCTCGACGCCGCCGGCCTCGCGGTAGGCGTCGAGAAGCTGCCGCCGGGAACCGAGGCCGGCCGCGGGCCGATCGTCGCGACCGAAGCGCCAGGTCCGCGCGCAGGCCCAGCCGAGATCCTCGGCCCGGTGGCCGGCGTGGACCAGCTCCCAGTCGAGCACCGCCACGAGCCCCTCCTCGTCGACGAGGACGTTGCCCATGCGGAAGTCCCCATGCACCGGCACCGGCTCGCCTGGCGGCGGCAGCCGGGCCCGCAGCCAGCGCAGTCCGAGCTCCAGCGCCGGGTGCGGATCTCCGTGGCGGTCGAGCTCGGCTTCGAGCGCGTCGAGCTCGGCCTCGGGACCGGAGCGCCCGAGGATCGCCGGGACCTCCGTCAAGGGGATCGCGTGGATCGCCGCCAGGGCCGCCGCGAGCTGGGGAAGCAGTCGCTCCCGCGCCGGCCCGAAGCGCTCCTCGCGGAAGATCCGGCCGGGAATCGCCTCGCCCTCGAGCCGGCGCATCACAACCCCCTCCCCATCCGGCGTGCGCCAGAGCGGCTCGGCGACCGGGATCCCGCGGGCATGCGCCGCCCGCAGCGCCTCCCACTCGCGCT
This sequence comes from Solirubrobacterales bacterium, assembly GCA_017882505.1. Taxonomy (GTDB): domain Bacteria; phylum Actinomycetota; class Thermoleophilia; order Solirubrobacterales; family 70-9; genus VAYN01. The sequence goes on from JADGPJ010000026.1 coordinate 29,310, forward strand.
CGGCCGTGCCCTTGGTCACCAGCAGGACCAGCGGCAGCGGCGCGCCGTCCGGCATCCGCGCGTCGAACGCCCAGAGCGCGCGGGAGGCCCCGCCGGGAAGCGGGACGGGGTCCGAGACGCCGCTCGCGCCGATCGCCCGCGCCGCCTGCGCCCCCAGCTCCTCGGCGCTGGCGTGGGTGCCGGGCGGCCCTCTCATCGCCTCCTAGTTTCGACTACCCGGTCGAACATTGCAAGGCCCCCTATTTCGCTTGTTCATGGGTTTCTACTGGCATCGATCGACCGCCTGGGTTGACTGTCCGCGAGGGTGACGGATATGTTCCCGAGATGGATTTCACGATCCCCGTGGAGATCGAAGAACGGATCGCCGACCTGGACAAGTTCATCGCGGCGGAGGTTCGCCCGCTGGAGGAAGAAGACGACAACGCGCGCTTCTTCGACCACCGGCGCGAGTTCGCGCGGACCGACGTCGAGCGCGGTGGGATCCCCCGCCAGGATTGGGAGGAGCTGCTGGGCGAGGTTCGCCGCCGCGCCGACGAGGCCGGCTGGTGGCGTCTCGCGCTCCCGACCGAGCTCGGCGGCTCCGAGGCCAGCAACCTCGAGGTCGCGATCCTGCGCGAGCACCTCGCCCACATGGGCCTCGGCCTTCACAACGAGCTGCAGAACGAGTTCGCGGTCGTCGGCAACCTGATGGTCGTAGAACTGGTCCAGGCCTTCGGCACCCCCGCCCAGCGCGAGGAGATGCTGGAGCCGATGATCGTCGGCGAGTACCGGGTCGCCTTCGGCCTGACCGAGCCAAACCACGGCTCCGACGCCGCCCATCTGGAGACGACGGCGCGCCAGGAGGGCGGCGAGTGGGTGCTCGACGGCGCCAAGCGCTTCAACTCCTGGATGCACTCGGCGAGCCACGACCTCGTCTTCGCCCGTACCTCGGGCGAGCCCGGCGATGGCCACGGGATCACGGCCTTCCTGGTCCCGACCGACACCCCGGGGATCGAGGTCGATCACTTCTGGTGGACCTTCAACATGCCGACCGACCACGCCGAGGTCTCGATCAAGGGCGCTCGGGTCCCCGGCGACGCCGTTTTGGGAGAGGTCGGCGAAGGGCTCGCCCTGGCGCAGCGCTTCGTCCACGAGAGCCGCATCCGCCAGGCCGCCGCCAGCGTCGGCGCCGCCCAGTACTGCATCGACGAAGCCGTCGCCTACGCCCGCGAGCGCCAAACCTGGGGCAAGCCGCTCGCCGTAAACCAGGGGATCCAGTTCCCGCTGACCGAGCTCCACACCGACGCCGAGCTGCTGCGCGGCCTCGTCCGCCGCACCGCCTGGGAGCTCGACCGCCACAACCAGCTCGAGGTCACCCACCTGATCTCGATGGCCAACTTCCGCGCCAACCGCCTCGCCTGCGAGGCCGCCGACCGGGCGATGCAGGTGCACGGCGGCATGGGCTACACGCGCCACCTGCCGTTCGAGCACATCTACCGCCACCACCGCCGATACCGCATCACCGAGGGAGCCGAGGAGGTTCAGATGAGGAAGGTCGCCGCATCGCTGTTCGGGTTTGGGAGCCACGCCAAGTGAGCGCGAGCTTCGCCGGGCTGGACGACAAGTACGCAACCGAGGCCGCGACGCCGACGGTCCGCGCCTTTCACGCGGCGATTCGGGAGCGGATGGACAAGCGCTTCGCCGAGTCCGGCCTCTCCTGGCAGGAGTTCGTCTTCAATTCGGACTTCGAGCTCGGCTTCGACGACCTCGCCGCGGTCGAGGCGGAGATGCTCGCCGGGGGTTACCGCTTCGACCACAGCGCCCAGGTCTCGGTCACCGAGGAGCCGGGGAAGTACAAAGCCGGCGTCGAGGACTCCGGGGCCGAGCCGGAGGCCGAGCGCGCCGAGCCGGCGGCCGGCGAGGCGCTGGTCGTCGGCCACGGCGACAACGTCTTCGCCACCGCCACCGACATCGAGGGCGTCGCCCATGAGATCTCGACCCTGGAGCGGGTGATGGAGATGCTCACCGAGGGCGTCCCCGAGGACACGATCGCGATCATCGACGACTGCGGCGGCACGATGACGGCGCCGATCATCGCCGACTTCAAGGGCATCCTCTGCCTCGCCGGCACGGTCCGCACCCACCTTGCGATCCTCTCCCGCGAGTACGGCATCCCCTGCCTGATGGCAACCGAGCTCGACGGGTTGCGCGAGGGCGACAAGGTGCGCCTGGAGAGCTCGAAGACCCCGCGCGACATCACTCCGGAGGCGATGGCCGCGGCGGCGACGAGCAGCGGCGAAGAGCGCGCGACCGTCTGGAGGCTCGGCTGATGCCCAGCAAGCACTCATACGCCCAGCTGCTCGAGACCAACCACCTGATCCGCCACGCCAGCGACACCTCGCTCTGGCTCTGCCGCTCTCGCACAGCCCAGGAGTCGAAGCTGTTCCCGGTCCCCGCCTACATGATCCTCAGCTACCTGGAGTGCTACTACCGCTACCCGGATCTGGTCCGCCGGATCGACGCGGCGATGCCGGCCGAGGAGATCGGCGACCGCGCCCGGGAAACGACGACGAGCCTGCAGCAGGCCTCGCTCGGCTTCCTATACGCCGGCCCCAGCACGGCCAACAACCCGACGAGTTCGACCCTCAATTTCCCCGTCGGGGACGATAGAGCCAACGCCGTCACCGTCCAGC
>JADGPJ010000082.1 GCA_017882505.1 Solirubrobacterales bacterium
GGTCCTGCGTGCTGGGGCGGCGACGGCCATCAGCCCACCTCCCCCGCCCGCGCCATCTCGTCGGCGATCTTGACCGCGACGCGCAGGTGGGCCGAGCGCGAGCGCGGGTTGCTCTCGATCTCGGCCGGACCCGGTGAGACGGCGCGGCGGGTGAGCAGTTCCGCCTCCGGCTCATGACCGCAGACGCAGACCGGCAGCTCCGGCGGGCAGACGCAGCCGCGGGCTTTGGCGGCGAGGAACTGCTTCACCGGCCGGTCCTCGAGCGAGTGGAAGGAGATCACGCCGAGCCGCCCGCCGACCGGGAGCGATTCCCAGGCCAGCGGCAGCGCCTGTTCGAGCGAGTCGAGCTCGCCATTGACGGCGATCCGGATCGCCTGGAAGCTGCGCTTGGCCGGGTGACCGGCCCCGAAGCGAGCGGCCGCCGGCATCCCGGCCTTGATCGCGGCGACGAGCTCGGAGGTGGTGCTGAGCGGGCGGCGGCGGACGATCTCGCGGGCGATCCCGCCGGCGTAGCGCTCCTCGCCGAAGCGGCGCAGCACCTGGACGATCCGCGACTCCGGCCACTCGTTGAGGAGGTTGGCGGCGTCGAACTTCTGGCGCGTGTCCATCCGCATGTCGAGCGGCGCGTCGTAGGAGTAGGAGAAGCCACGCTCCCAGGCGTCGACCTGCATCGAGGACATTCCGAGGTCCATGTAGATCATCTCTGGGCGTATGCCTTCGCCGCGCAGGGCGGTTAAACCTGCCGCAAAGTCGGCACTTATGAAGAGGGTTCGGCAGGGGGCTTCGACCGCGAACTTGGCGAAGCGGGACTCGGCGGCGGGGTCGCGATCGATCCCGATCAGCCTCCCGGTCGGTCCCAGCAGCTCGGCGATCGCTCGCGCGTGGCCGCCCGCCCCGAAGGTGCAGTCGACGGCGGTCTGCCCCGGCTCGGGCGCCAGCAGCGAGACGAGCTCCGGCGCCAGGACGGGCAGATGCTCGCTCATCGGCAGGACGCTTCCGGGCCCGTACCGGTGGCTGTGGGAGATTGGGGTTCGCTCGGCATTGAGTCTCATGGTCACGCAGTCCCGGCGGCGGCAAGGCCCTCGGCGATCTCGGGGGCGGCGGCGTCGAGCTCCTCCTCCTGCTTGGCCCAGGCGTCGGCGTTCCAGATCTCGAGGTACTCGCCGGCGCCGATCACGACGCAGTTGCCGTCGAGGCCGGCGTGGTCGATCAGCGGTTTGGGAACGCGGATACGCCCGGCCGAGTCGAGCTTCTCGTCGAAGGAGCCGCCGTGGAAGCGGCGGCGCAGCTGCCTGGCATCGCGCCCGAAGGGGCTGTGCGGCGAGAGGAAGCGGTCGGAGAGCTGCTCGAACTCGTCGGTGGTGTGCACCCAGACGCAGGGGTCGAAGCCCTTGGACAGAACCACCCCATCGGAAAGGGAAGCACGAAACCGCGACGGAACCGTCAAACGATCCTTGGAGTCGAGGCTGTGCTCGTAGAGACCCCGAAATGCCACCTCGGCGGTTCCTTTCTGAGCGGGAGGGCCGGAAAGAGTTGGGACCGGAGTGATGAGGTGGGAGGAACCTCACCACCCCGGTCCTGGGCTTCAACTCGAGCGCCACAGTACCCCACTCTCCCCCACTTTGCAACACGACCCTTCCCTGCAAGGTCATTTGCATCCGCCACGGCGCGGTAGGTTCACGGCGTGAGCCCCGACGAAGCCAAGCCGACGCCCGAAGCTCCCGCCGTGGATCCGGCCGCCGGCGTCGACGACGCCAACGATCTCCGCGGCTACCACTTCAAGCGGCTGATGCGCAAGCCGCTGACCCTGATCCTGATCGGGGCCTTCGCCCTGATCGCCGGCGGCGTGCTGGGAGGAGTGATCGGGCCGGCCGTCGGCGGCGCCGCCTTCGTCGTCGCCCTGCTGCTCGGCGTCGTGGTCGTCTTCGCGATCGCCAACTCCAAGGCCGCCGACACCTTCTTCGAGATCTACGCCCGGCAGCACAGCCTCGTCCTCGGCGGCCGCAGCCCCCTGCCGGCGGCGACGCCACTGCTGCGCAAGGGCGACGACCGCTACGCGGAGCGGACCCTCTCGGGAGCGATCGCCGAAGGCATCGAGGGCACCCTCGCCCTCTACACCTACGAGGAGGAGACGACCGACAGCGAGGGCAACCGCGACACCAGCTACTACCACTACACGCTCGGCCTGGTCCAGGTCCCCGAGTGCGTCGGGCACGTCCCCGAGCTCTACTGCCAGCGCAAGTTCGGGCTGCGCGCCCTGGAGAAGTTCGAGGACGTCTTCCGCCGCTCCAAGGAGCGGGTCAAGCTGGAGAGCGAGGTGCTCGACGAGAAGTACGAGATCTTCGCCGGCAAAGGACAGGACGAGGTCTGGCTGCGCCAGCTCTTCGCCCCCACCTTCATCGTCTGGCTGACCGACGCGGCGCCGAAGAAGTTCGCATTCGAGCTCGTCAACGGCACCCTCTGCTGCTACGTCAACGGCCACAAGGAAGATGCCGCCGAGCTCGACTCGATCTGCTCTGCCGCCGCATCCGTGGCGAAACGGCTACGGGACGAGTCGGGCGAGACCGGGAGCGTCTAGTAGTCCGATCCCACGGTGGGGTCTGGCGTGGTGGGGTTGAGGGTCTCTCCCTCAACCCCACCCCACGAAGCTCCACCACACTCCCAAGGTGATCCTGCTGCTCCGTCGAAGCGGGATCCGGCTGGGTTGGAGGGTCGGGTGCCCCTCGTACGCGCGGCGTCCTGATTTTCGCAGCGGAGCACTCGGCGAGAGCTACCCCGTTAAAGGCGAAAATCCCAGCGAAGGTAGAGGGGCGCCCGACCCTCCCTCGCGGCTCAGAACCCTGAGAGCAGGGTCCCGGCGTTGGCGATCAGTCCGGCGGCGATCATCAGTAGGACCGAAGGGACGAGGACGAGGGCGACGACGAGCTGGATCTTCGGCGCGGCGCGGGCGGCGCGCTCCTCGACGGCGCGGCGGCTGTCGCGGCGCAGGGCGCTGGCCTGGCGGCGCAACTGGTCGGCGAGCGGCGAGCCGAAGCGGCGCGAGCGCTCGATCGAGGCGACCAGGGTCGCCAGCTCGCTCCCTGGGACGCGGGCGCGCAATGAATGCAGCGCGGCGCTGAGGGAGGTGCCGCAGGAGAGCTCGGCGCTGGCGATCCGCATCTCGTCGGCGAGCGGTCCCTCCCCCGCCCGCGCCAGCTGTTCGAGTCCGGCGGCGGGGCCGCGGCCCGAACCGGCGCTGACGGCGAGCAGGTCGAGGGCGTCGGGGAGGGCCGCGACGAGCCGGCGCTGCCGCCGCCGCGCCTCCCGCTCCAGGAGGGCGTCGGGGACGAAGAAGCCGGCGGCTGGCATCGCCACCGCGACCAAGAGTGCCGTCCTCCCCGGCGCCGCCGGGGCCGCGGCGAGGGCGGCGAGACCGCCGCAGGCCGCCGTGGCAAGCTTCGCCGCCAGCGCCGCCGGCAGCGGCAAGCGCGCCTCGAGACCCGAGCGGCGCAACCGCTCAGGCAGGCCGAGGCGCAGAGCAGCGCCGGCGGAGCGGCCCGCCAGTCCGAACGGCAGCGCCGTCGAGCTCGCCCCGTCCCGGCCGCGGATCAGCTCGCGCGCGGCACCGAAGCCGAACAGGACCGCGAGCGCCGCCAGCGTCCCGGCGGCGCTCACTCGACCACCCGCGAGAAGCGCTTGATCGCGATGAAGCCGAGCAGTTGCAGCGCCGCCGCCAGCGCCAGCATCACCGCCGAGGCCGGCGACCCCAGCAGCTTGGCGATGAACCCCGGCTGGAGCAGCTCGGCGAAGAGGGCGCCGCCGGTCGGCATCGCGACCACCAGCAAGCCGGTGAACCGGGCCTGTGCGGTGGCCGACCTGGCGTCCTCGGCGACCCGGTCGCGCTCGGCGGCACCGGCGGCGAAGCGGCGCAGCAGCCCGGCCAGGTCACCGCCGGCGAGGCGTTGGCTGAGCAGCGCCGCGGCGAAGGCGTCGACCCGCTCGGAGCGCATCCGCCGTCGCCAGGCCCCCACCGCATCGACGGTTGGCGCCCCGAGATCGAGCTCGGCGCCGAGCCGGGCGAGCTCGGCGGCGGGCGGGCCGTCCAGATATGAGGCGGCGGCAGGCAGCGACGCGCGCAGCGAGCGGCCGGCGCTGAGCGAGTCGGCGACCGCGGTGGCGACTTCGGGCAGCGCCCGCTCGACCGCGCCCCGGTAGCGACGCCGGCGGCTGGAGATCGCCCAGGCCATCAGCGCCGGGCCGGCGACCGAGAGCGGCAGCGCCACGGTCGGCCCGGCGAGCAGCCAGCCACCGCAGATCGCCGCGGCGGCGCCGAGCGCAGCCAGCCGCCGGCGCTCCAGCGTCGAGGGGGCGTAACCCTCCCGCCCGGCCCGGCGCAGCGGCTCGAGCGCCAGTTGCAGCCAGAGCGCGGCAGCGGGGCTGGCGAGCAGCGCCTCCCGCAGCGCCAGCGCCACCAGCCCCCCGGCGAGGGCGCCGACGAGGGCCGGTGCCAATCCCCCGGGCCCGCTCATCCGGTACCGCCGGGCCCGTCCAGACCGCGAACCGCGGTCGCGCCGCCGGCCCGCACCACCTCGGCGACGTCGGTGACGAGACGGGCGCCGTCCGGCCGGCGCTCGAGATGGACGACGAGGTCGATCCCTCGCTGCACCTGTTCGGCGACCGCGGCGTGCGGCAGCCCGACCCCGGCCATCAGCGCCAGCGTCTCCAGCCGGTTCAGCGCGTCGGCGGGCGAGTTGGCGTGGACGGTCGAGAGGGCGCCGTCGTGGCCGGTGTTGAGGGCGGTGAGGAGATCGAGCGCCTCCGGGCCCCGGACCTCGCCGATCACGATCCGGTCGGGGCGCATCCGCAACGCGTTGCGCAGCAGGTCGCGGATCGTCACCTCGCCCCTGCCCTCGACCCCGGCCGGCCGACTCTCCAGTCGCACCACGTGTGCCTGCTGGAGTCGCAGCTCGGCCGCGTCCTCGATCGTCACCACCCGCTCCCCCGCGGTGATGAAGCTGGAGAGCGCGTTCAGCATCGTCGTCTTACCCGAACCGGTGCCGCCGCTGACGAGGATGCTGCGACGAGCCGCGACAGCCGTCTCCAGCAGCTGGCGCTGCCGGGCGCTCAGGGTACCCAGCGCGACCAACTCGTCGGGGCCGGGCCGGCGGGCACCGAAGCGCCGGATCGAGAGCGCCGGCCCGTCGATCGCCAGCGGCGGGATCACGACGTTGACCCGGGAGCCGTCGGCGAGCCGGGCGTCGACCATCGGGCTGAGCTCGTCCACCCGGCGCCCCAGCGGCGCCAGGATGCGCTCGATCGCGTTGCGCAGCTCCTCCTCGTCGGCGAAGGCGACGTCGGTCGCCTCGATCCGGCCACGGCGCTCGACGTAGACGCGATCGGCGCCGTTGACCATCACCTCCTCGACCGCGGAATCGGCGAGCAGAACCTCCAGCGGACCGAGCCCGACGCTGTCGCGGACGATCCGCACCGCGATCTCCTCGCGGTCGGCGCTGGTGAGCAGAGCCGCCTCCTCGTCGACCAGGTCGCGCACCACCTCGCGTAAATCGCCGCCGCGCTCCTTGCCGGCCGCAGCCTCGGCCCGGCGGCGCTCGACCAGGCGAGCGCGCAGCGCGGCGGCGAGCTCGGCGACGTTCCGCTCCCGCGCTCCCGCGCTCATCGGCTCGGCAGGATCGTCACCTGGCGGGCGAAGCTCTCGGCGGCGATCAGCCGCAGCGCCTGCCCGCGCGTCAGTCCCAGGGTCGCCGCGGCCGTCCCCCCCGGCCCGGGCCCGTCGGCGCCCGGCCCCAGAGCCAGCAGCGGCACCGCCGCGGCGGCGACGTAGGTGCGCCCCTTCCCTGAGCTCGACGGTTCCGTGGTGACGACGATGTCGACCGTCGCACCGACCGGTTGCCCGCCCGACACCAGCAGCGCATCCGCCCCGCTGACCGCAATCTCCACCGGTCGCCGGCCGTGCCCGAGCGAGGCGCCGGGAGCGTGCCGCGATCGCGGCGCCCGAAGCTGCGCCGCGAGCAGGTAGGAGCCGGCGGGGACCGCCACCACGGGGACCAATCCGACCGCCTGCGCCGGCGCCTCCAGCGCGCCCGGCGGCAGGAAGCGGACCGGGACCCTGCGCACCTCCAGGTCGGTGGAGGCGACGTTCGGGTCGATGGTCCGGCGGGGCGCCAGATCGGCAGCGGCGACGACGACCGGACGCAGCTCGCCGTAGCCGCGGGCGACGCTGTTGCCGTAGCCGTCGGCGAGCGCCGCGGCGCTCGCCGCGGCGAAGAGGGCCGCAAGGCCAAACGCGAGCGCCCGTCCCCGCCGACTCACGCGGGGCCGCCCCCGCCGAGCAATGGAAGCACCAGCGTTGCCTCGGTTCCGGTCTCCGAACAGCGCAACCTGAAGTCGCCGCCATGCGCGGCCGCGATCCGCCGGACGACCCGTAGGCCGTGTCCATGGCGGCGTCTGCCGGAGATTCGCGAGAGGATCGACTCGGTCGAGCCCGGGCGCCGCGACCCCCGCCGCGAGCCGCGGCCCGAGTCGATCACCAAGACGCGCAGGACCCCGGGGCCGAGCGATGCGGCCAGCACCACGTGAGGGCCGCCGTGCTCGATCGAGTTGATGATCAGGTTGTCCAATGCCTGGGCGAACTCGGCGCGATCGCCGCTGATCGCCACCCCCTCCGCCCCGCGACGCAACCGCAGGGACCCACCGGCGAGCGCGGCGCGATCTCGCCAGCGCTCGACCGCCGCGTCGAGCTCCGCCCCAACCCGAAACGGTGCCCTCGCCGCCGACGCCGAGCGACCGTTGATCTCGCGATCGAGTCGCTCCAGCGCCGCGGTCGCCATCCGCACCGACCCGGCGAGCGCCGGGGACTCCGCCCGAGTGGCGGGGGTGGCGAGAACCAGCGCCTGCAGGGGCCGGCGCAACTCATGCAGGGCCTCGTTCAGAGCCGTCCGCCGGCGGCCCGCGATCAGGCCGCGTGCGGTCACCGCCGCCGCCATCGATGCGGCCAGGGGCCACCCGGACGCTATCTGCGCCAGCTCGGGCGCCATCGCCTTGCCTCGTCTGGACGCGTTCCCATCGCCCCTCTAAGGTCTGGCGCCCCCGGACTCTCCCCCGACTCGGGCGAAGGCTGCGCACTCGCCGCCCCAGTGCGGTCTCGGCCATGCGCGCCGGGGCGACGGGTGCGCAGGGATAAGACCCGCCCGAGCGGCGAACCGGTTCCGGCGTTTCACAGATCGACGTAGGCCTCATGCAGTGCTTTGTCTCTTTCACTAAGGAAATGGCCCTCGACAACGGAAACGACGGAGCGCTTTGGAATACTTGATCCAGAAACCGAGAAGGAAGCCCCCCTTCCAGCCCGGTAGTCACCTCGTCCAAATTCCCCCAAAAAAAATGAATCGGAGGCCTCCTCCCGTGGCACAGACTCGAACCTCCCCAGAGGGCATCACCCAGCAACTTGCCAAGGCGCTTGCGCACCCACTCCGGGTTCGCATCCTCAGCTCGCTGCACAAGGGGATCTCCAGCCCCAACCAACTCGCCCAGGAACTCGGCGAGCCGCTGGGCAACGTCAGCTACCACGTCAAGACGCTGCTCGAATACGACTGCGTCGAACTGGTCAAAACCGAGCCGCGACGTGGCGCCGTCGAGCACTTCTACCGTGCCACCGAGCGCGCTTTCTTCAGCGACGCCGACTGGGCGAAGATCCCGGCATCTGCCCGCAAAGGCATCAACGGCGTGATCCTCGAGGCGATCGGCCAAGAGGCCACCGCCGCGATGGTCGCGGGCACGATCGACTCGCGGACAGATTCCCACGTCAGCCACACGCCGCTCCTGATCGACGACAAGGGCTGGACCGAGCTCAACGACCTGCTGACCGACACCCTCAACCGGGCGATCGAGATCCAGGCGGAAGCGGCAACGCGCCTCGCCGAGGAGAAGACCGATCCGATCGCGTCGGCCCTCTCGATCCTCCACTTCGAACAACCCGCCGCGGCTTCCAAGTAGCCGACCTGGGAACCGAGCGACGAGCCGATGGCCCCACGGGGCCCGAAGCTCGTCGCTCGGTAGGTGGCATCCCCGGCTCGTCCCGCTATCGTCAGAGAATGGAAGCGGTCACCCATCTGTACACCTACCCTGGCGCCATGGGGAAGCAAGACCGAATCGATCTCGATGCCGCCCTGGCAAAGCTCTCAGTCGAGTTGGAGCTACCGCATGTGCTCCGAATCAAGGGCGGCCACGTCGGTCGAATCACCGTCCCCGACACGGCGCCCAACGAGACCTGGGCCGCGATGGAACGCGCGGTAACCAACTGGCCTGATCTGTTTCTGCCTCGCCCGGCGGGCTAGGCGTCGCAGCCTTCACCCGTCGACCAACCGATAACCGATCCCCCAGCAGTTGATCACATAGCGGCTGTGCTCGGGGTCGAGTTTGCGGCGCAGGCGGCTGGCGTGGGAGTCGAGGGTGCGGGTGCGGCCGGGGCTGCGGAAGCCCCAGACGTCGTTGAGCAGCTCCTCCTTGGAGAAGACGCGGGTGGGGTCGGTTGCGAGGACGCGGAGGAGGGTGAACTCCTTCTTCGACAGCGCCACCTCGCGATCACTCACCGTGACCCTGCGACGGATCGGGTCGATGGTGAGATCGCCGACCCGGCTGGGGCCGTCGCGGCGGCTCTCCCGGCGGCGCAGGACGGCGCCGATTCGGGCTCGCAGCTCCGGATAGGCGAAGGGCTTCGTCACGTAATCGTCCGCTCCCGAGTCGAGGCCGCGGACGCGATCGGTGTCGGCGCCGCGGCCGGTGAGGACGATCACCGGCAGGCGCGGATCGAAGCGGGACTCGACGCCGTCGGCCTCGCGGATCTCGCGCAGGACGTCGAGGCCCGACGCGTCCGGCAGCGACAGATCCAGGAGAAGCAGGTCCGGCTGGTTGTAGCGGCAGAGACGGAGCGCGTCAGAGGCGCTCGGCGCCGGCAGCACGCCGAAGCGGTCGGCGGTCAGGTGGTCGCAGAGAAGGTCGAGGGTGACGTCGTCGTCCTCGCAGACGACGACGCTGGCGATCTCCTGTCTCTGGGGCAACATCGCCCCCCTAAGTCCTCGCGGTCGGGGACTCTCCCCCCTGGGACGAGGGAATCTCCAGGACGGAGGCTGCGCCACGGTGGCAGGCGATGCGTCCCGGCGGCACGGCGCCGCGCACCGCCAGGCGGCGACCGGCGTCATCGAGGAAGACGAGATCCAGGGCGAACCGCATGCCGAAGGTGTGGACGCTGGAGCAGCGCGGGATCAGGAGCCCGTTGCCGGCGAGCTCACGCCGCAGCCCGGCGAGGCCAAGTAGGCGGGCGCGGAAACCGGCGGCGACCGGAACCTCCCGGCCGAGGATCCGGCGGCGGGGAAGCCGGTGCAGGCGAGCGGCGATCCGGCTCGAGCTCACGCTCCCCCAAGGTCTGGGGGGACGATCCTCTCCCCGGTTACAAGCGTGCCTCTACGCTCTGCGCCATGACCTCCAAGCCCCGTGTCGCGATCTTCGGCCCCAACCCGATGGTCGAGATCACGATCGAGCAGCTGACCTCCGACGGGGGCGACGACATCCACGTGCATCCTGCCGGGCAAGGGGTCTGGGTGGCGCGAATGGCGGCCGAGCTCGGCGCCGAGCCGATCCTCTGCGGCTTCTGCGGCGGCGAGTCTGGAGTGGTCCTGCGCGGGCTGCTCGAGGAGCTCCCGATCGAGCTGCGGCTGGTCGAGACCGCGCAGGCCACCGGCACCTACATCCACGACCGCCGCGACGGCGAGCGCAGGCCGGTCGCCCAGAGCGTTTCCATGCCCCCCTCCCGCCACGAGGTCGACGAACTCTTCTCGGTCGCCTGCGCGGCGGCGATCGATGCCGACGCCCTGGTCGTCTGCAACCCCTTCCCGAGCGAGACGCTGCCGCTGGAGATCTACGGCAGCCTCGTCGCTGACGTCAGGGCCAACGGCACGCCGGCGCTCGTCGACCTCTCCTCGCCCCGCCTCGACAGCGCTCTCGAGGGCGAGCCCGATCTGGTCAAGATCAACGACTGGGAGCTGGCCGCCTTCGTCTACGGCCCCGTCGACACGCCGGAGCGAATGCGAGAGGCGGCCGACCGGCTGCTGAAGAAGGGGGCGGCGGCGGCGATCGTCACCCGGGCCGGCGAGCCCGCACTTGCCGTCCGCGACGGCCGGGCCTGGGAGCTGACCCCTCCCCACTTCGACCGCGGCTCGCGCGAGGGCTGCGGCGACTCGATGATGGGCGCGCTCGCCGCCTCGATCGCGGCGGGGCACGACTGGGAGGAGTCGCTGCGGCTCGGCGCCGCCGCCGGCGCCGCCAACTTCCTCCGCCACGGACTCGGCACCGGCGCCCGCGCCGTCGTCGAGGAGCTGGCGCCGCGGGTCGAGCTGCGCGAGCTGGACTAGCTGTAGTTCCTCAGAACGTTGTTCATCCGGGCCTCCTTGAAGGCTGGGGGTGCGAGCCACCCACCAACAAGGAGAACCCGGATGAAGCTCCA
>JADGPJ010000002.1 GCA_017882505.1 Solirubrobacterales bacterium
GCATCGATGGGCGGCGCGCCTGCCATGGCGGCTCGCACGGTTGCAGTCGAGACGAAATGGGGGCGCCCGATCGGACGCAGTTCGCCGACTGGCACGCCGTTGCGGGTGACGATGAACTCCTCACCGCGATCCAACGCCCGCATGATCTCTCCGCTCTGGTTCCGCAGCTCGCGTTGGGTCAGTTCTCGGGTCATCGCGGTCACCGTAGCACCGATGCGACAGGCGCCGGAGCAATGACGGAGGGAGGCCGCCGCCGGCGTCGGGAGCCAGCGTCCCGAACAGCGCCCGGCGCTCGGCGACCCAGCTGAGGCGCTGCTTGAGGACCCCCACCGCTAGCCCCCGCCCGCGCAGATCGCGAACGGCCAGGGCCAGCAGGGCTCGATCGGGGGCGATCTCGGCGCGCAGCAGCACGCCTGAGAGACGACCACCCAGCCGTTGGCCGAGCAGCACCTGCACCTGGGCCGGCGGTGCGTGCAGAACCGCGACCGAGCCGCGTGCCACCGTCACCGCCGCCGCGGCCACCTCGAAGCCCTCCGGGTCGGCCGCGACGGCCAGATGACAGACCTGACCACGTGCCGCGACCCCTGCCCTCGGAAGATGAGCCGCCAGCCGCTCCTCCAGGTCGCGGGCCGCCGCCGACGCCAGCAGGGTCGGGCGCGGAGCCTTGCCCGCGACATCGACGAAGAGGGCCGCCTGATCGACGTCAGCCGCGGCGCAGGAGAGAGCGGCGGCCGCCGGACGAGATCCCTCCGCTTGTCAAACCGCCGTGACAAGCACGGTTGGAGCATCGGCGACGAGCTCGATGCTCGTCATCGGGCCGGCCTGGCGCTGGCGGTGCTGGTCACTGCGAGCCGCGCGGCCACGGCGGACAGCGGCGAGGGCGGGCGCACTCGCACCGAGACCCGACCGCCCTCCACCGTGACCTCGACGTCGTCCTTCGCCCAACCCGGCAGCGCCTCGCGGGCCGCGTCGGCCGCGGAGCCTCCCGAGACGAGGGCGAGTGCGCCGGCCTCGGCGGCACCGTCGGCGAGGGTCATCGCATAGCCCGCGGCGAGCAGCTGCAGGGCGATCAGAGCCGCCAGCAGCAGCGCCGGCAGTGCCGCGACGAGCTCGACGGAGGCTTGGCCGCGGGAGTCAGCCATCGTCGGGCTCCAAGCCGGACTTTGCCCCGACCATCACCCGCGGCAGCGCCGGCAGCAGGCGCGGCACCGGCACCCGGACCGAGACCTCGCCGGAGTCCTCGACCCGCGAGCCGGCGCGCATCGACGGCGGCAGCGCCCGCCGTGCCGCCGCCGACGCGTCCCCTCCCACCAGCGCCGCCCTGGCGCCGGCCCGGGCCGCCACGCTCGCCGACCACAGCGCCTGCCCGGCGAGGGCGATCTGCGCCGCCACCACGACCGCCAGCAGCAGGAACGGGACCACCGCGATCAACTCGACCGAGGCGGTTCCCCGCTCCCGGTGGCCTGCGCTGCTGACGGTCCGTGGCGGCACCGACCAACCGTGCCAGGACTGGTCCTACGGCTTGCGCGTCCAAGCACTCAAATTCGGAAATTTCCGCGCACGGGAGGCTGGCTCGGAATCCCCCTCCGCGCGTCAGTAGGTGTTGGCCTCGGTCCAGACCCGCCAGATCGCGAACACCGAGCCCGCCAAGAGGAGGATCCAGAGCAGGGTGCCGCCGCCGGTCGAGAACAGCTTGTCGGCTCCGGCGACCAGCAGGGCGAGCATGCCGAAGCCGCCGTAGAAGATCGCGCGGCGACTGTCGGTGAGCGTCGCCAGGGTCAGCTGGTTTTCGCGGCTGAGCCTGTAGAGCATCCAGGAGATGCCGGCGAGGAAGCCCATCGTGATCACGGTGAAGATCGCGTCGACGACGTTGCCCCCAGCCGGGGCGAAGGCGACGCCGAGCGCGAGGACCATGATGATCGCGACGTTGCGGGCGTTGCGCATGTGACGATTGTACGGCGACCGCTCAGGTGCTCAGGGTCGGCGAGCTTCGACGGGCGCGATGGGTGATGACCGCGACCAGGAGCGCCAGCAGCGCAACGGTTACCACGACCGGTCCGAGCGCTCCGGTTCCGGGGATCCTCATCAGCCCGTAGGCGGCGGCGCCAAGCGCCGCCGCAGCGGGCAGGGTCAGCAGCCAGCCCGTGACGATGTTGCCAGCAATACCCCAACGGGCAGCGGATACCCGTTTGGTCGCTCCAGCTCCCATAACGCCGCCGTTGATCGCGTGAGTGGTCGATATCGGAAAGCCGAGGAAGGTCGCGCAGAGGATCACCGCCGCGCCGGCACTCTGCGCCGAGAAACCCTGCGCCGCGTCCATCTTGATGATCCTCGAGCCGGTCGTTCTCAGCATCCCCCAGCCGCCGCTGTAGGTGCCGACCGCAAGCGCCGCGGCGGCCGCGACACTGGCCCAGAACGGCGGGTTGGCCTCGCTTCCCAGGGACCCGTTCGCGATCAACGCCAGGGCGATCACCCCGGTCGTCTTCTGGACGTCGTTTGCCCCGTGAGCGAGCGCGAGCAACCCGCCCGAGCCGATCTGTGCGAGGCGGAACCCTCGACCAACCGGGCCCGGCCGGCGGCGCCCGAACAGCCGGTAGGCGACTGCGATCGCTGCCACCGCAATGACGACGGCGAGGACTGGAGCGACCAGGGCGGGGAGCAGAAACTTGTCGAGAAGCCCCGACCCGTCTACGCCCGCAGTGCCAACCGCGACCAGGGTCGCCCCCACGACCCCGCCGATCAGCGCGTGCGAGGAGCTCGACGGCAGGCCGAGCCACCAGGTTGCAAGGTTCCACGCGATCGCACCTATCAACCCCGCGAAAACGACCGCCGGGGTGATCAGCCCGGCGTCGATCACGTCGTGGGCGACGGTCCTGGCGACCTCGACCGAGAGGAACGCCCCGGCGAAGTTGAGCAGAGCAGCAAATGCAATCGCAACCTGCGGTGGCGCCACGCCCGTCGAGACGGCGGTGCCGATCAGATCCGAGGTGTCGTGGAAGCCGTTGGTGAAGCCGAAAGCGAGCGCCGACGCGATGACGATCGCGATGACGAGGTCGGAGCTCACGAATTCTTGATGACGATGCCCTCGAGAATCTGGGCCGCGGTCTCGGTGGCGTCGATTGCGTTCTCCAGCACGGCGAAGATGTCCTTCCAGCGAATCACGACCATCGGGTCGATCCCGTTGGAGAAGAGCGAGGCGACGGCGTCGCGGGAGATCCGGTCGCCCTCGTTCTCCAGCCGGTGGATCTCGATCCAGTACCTGTCGAGGTCCTTGAAGTCACGCAGGTGCTCGAGCCCCTCGGCCAGCTGTTCGCAGGCCGCGACCAGAACTTTGGTCAGTGCCCCGGCCTGCTCCATCGGCGCCTCGATCTGGTAGAGACCGAGGAAGTCGGCGGCCTCCTCGGTGAAGTCGACGATGTCGTCCATCTGCGTCGCCAGGCCGTAGATGTCCTCGCGATCGATCGGCGTCACGAAGGTCGTGTTGAGCCGCTTGATGATGTCATGGGTGATCCGGTCACCCTCCTGCTCGGCCTTGAGGATTTCCCGCGGCAGTCCACCCTCCTCTGGCCACTGAAGCATCATCCGATCGAGCAGTCGGGCGGCGTGCACGGTGTTCTGACCAGCCTCGATGAAGAGGTCGAAAAAGGTGCGATCGCGAGGTAGAAGCGAGAAGCGCGCCACGTGCCGCCATCCTAGTGACGGGAGAGGCGAACGGGGTATTCAGCTGGTGGCCGCGGCGAGCTGCTCGGCGGCGCGGGCGGCGTAGCGCTCGCGCAGCTCCTCCTGGACGCTGCGCCGGGCGCCCTCGGGCGGGGCGGTGCGGGTCCAATTCCCGTCGGAGTCGAGCTCCCAGGCGTTGGCGTTGTCGGCGAAGCAGCGCTCCAGCACGTCGAGCATCTCCGCCTTCAGCTCCGGGTCCTCGACCGGCGCCACCAGCTCGACCCGGCTGTCGAGGTTGCGCGGCATCAGGTCGGCGGAGCCCATCAGCACCCGGGTCTCGGCGCCGCGCTGGAAGGTGTAGACGCGCGAGTGCTCGAGGAAGCGACCGACGATCGAGACGACGCGGATGTTCTCCGATACGTCGGGCACACCGGGCCGCAGGCAGCAGATCCCGCGCACGTTGAGGTCGACCCTGACGCCCGCCTGCGAGGCCTCGTACAGCGCCCTGATACAGCCGGCGTCGACCAGCGAGTTCATCTTCAGCGCGATTCGCGCCTCTTCGCCGGCCTCGTGGGCGGCGACGGTGCGCTCGATCTCCTCGATCATCCGGTTGCGCATCGTCGTCGGCGAGACCAGGACCTTGCGGTAGACGGCCGGGCGGCCGTAGCCGGTGAGGAAGTTGAACATCTCGGCGACGTCGGCGCCGACGTCGGGGTCGGCGGTGAAGAGGCCGAAGTCCGTGTAGAGGCGCGCGGTCTTCGGGTGGTAGTTGCCGGTGCCGATGTGGACGTACTCGCGCACCCGCTCGCCCTCGCGGCGGGCGACCAGGATCGCCTTGACGTGGGTCTTCAGGCCGGGGATGCCGTAGACGACGTGGACGCCCGCCTCCTCCAGGGACTTCGCCCAGTGGATGTTGGCCTCCTCGTCGAAACGGGCTTTCAGCTCGACCATGCAGACCGCCTGCTTGCCGCGTTCGGAGGCGCGGATCAGCGATGGGACCAGCGGCGAGTCGTCGCTGGTCCGGTAGACGGTGTGCTTGATCGCCAGCACGTCGGGGTCGGCGACAGCCTGCTCGACGAAGCGCTCGACCGAGGTGGCGAAGGAGTCGTAGGGATGGTGGACGATCACGTCGCGCTGGCGGATCGCCGCGAACATGTCGACCGGCTCCTCGTCTTCGCCCTGAAGCCGCGGCTGCGTGACCGGGGACCAGGGCGGGTAGCGCAGGTCGGCGTGACCGGGGACCTCGGCGATGTCGTTGAGATCGCCGAGGTCGATCAGGCCGTCGACGTCGTAGACCTCGCGGTCTTCGAGTCGCAGCGCGCCGACCAGCTGCTCGCGCAGCTTCGTGTTCATCCCGGCGGCGATCTCCAGCCGCACGACCTCGCCGAAGCGGCGCCGGCGCAGCTCGTCCTGGACCGCCTGCAGGAGGTCGTCTGCCTCGTCGCTGATCGTGAAGTCGGCGTCGCGGGTGACCCGGAAGTAGCCGTGGTCGACGACGTCGGTGCCGGGGAACAGCACCTCGAGGTTGGCGGCGATCACATCCTCCAGCGGGACGAAGGATTTGCCGTCCTCGCCGACCGGCAGGAAGCGACCGAGCAGCTCCTTCGGGACCTTGACGCGGGCGATGATCTCGACGCCGCTCTCGGGATCGCGCAGCAGGACCCCGAGGCTGAGCGAGAGGTTGGAGATGTAGGGGAAGGGCCGCCCGAGGCCGATCACCAGCGGCGTCAGCGCCGGGAAGACCTGCTCGTGGAAGCGCGCGTCGATCTCCCGGCGCTCCTCCTCGCTGGCGGTCTCCAGCGAGACCAGCCTGATCCCGTGCTCTTCCAGAGCCGGCCGCAGGTCGCCGCCAAAGCAGACGTGAAGGCGGCGATCGAGCTCGAGCACCCGAGCCTGGATCGCGTCGATCTGCTTGGCCGGCGCGAGTCCGTCGGGCCCGCGGGCGTCGATGCCGGCGTCGAGCTGATCGAAGAGGCCGGCGACCCGGACCATGAAGAACTCGTCGAGGTTGGAGGCGTAGATCCCGCAGAAGCGGAGGCGCTCCAGCAGCGGCACCTCGGTGTCCTCGGCCAGTTCGAGAACCCGCTGGTTGAAGTCGAGCCAGGAGAGCTCGCGGTTGAAGTAGTTGGCGGGGTCTTCGATCGATCCATCGTACTGCGGCACGGCCCGCTTCCTCGTCGCGTCAGGCGGCCTGGGCGACCGGCTGCCGCGCCGCCGCCGGGGCGGCGTCGAGCGCGCGGCGGTAGCCGGTGGCGAGCTGACCCATCGAGCGCTCCCAGGTGCGGGCGCGGGCGGCGTGGGCGCCGGCGGCGCCGAGGTGGTGGCGCAGCAGCGGCGCCGAGGCGAGCTGGAGCAGCGCTCCCGCCAGGTGGTCGGCGTCCGGCCGGCAGAGCAGGCCGGTGTGGCGGTTCTCGATCAGCGCCGCCGGGCCACCCTCGGCGACGGCGACGACCGGCAGCCCGCTCGCCGCCGCCTCGAGGATCACCTGGCCGTAGGTGTCGGTGCTGCTGGCGAAGAGGAAGACGTCGGCGCTGGCGTAGGCGCAGGCGAGGTCCTCGCCGCCGAGCCAGCCGAGGAAGGTCGCGTGCTCGCCGAGCCGGGCCCGCAGCTCCTCCTCCTCCGGCCCGCCCCCGGCCAGCAGCAGGTGCAGCCGCGGATCGGCGCGGTGGGCCCGGAGGAAGCTCTCGGCCAGCAGGTCGACCCCCTTCTCGCGCGTGAGGCGGCCGGCGTAGAGGACCTTGATCTCCCCCGGGTAGGCACTCCGGTCGGCCTTGACCGGGTCGAAGCGGCTGACGTCCACCCCGCGCTCCCAGCGCCCGATCCGCGCCGGGTCGGTGCCGAGCCCGGCCAGCGAGGCGTCGGCCGAGGGGCTCGGCGAGAGCACGAAGCGGGAGGCGCCGTAGAAGGCGCCGAGTCCCATCCGCGCGATCGCCTCGAGGCCGTTGTCGCCGCTGCGCATCCCGGCGTAGGCGGCCAGCTCGGTGTGGTAGCTGGCCAGGAGCGGGACGCCGGTGACGCGGCTCAGCAGCGTCGCGGCAATCCCGGCCGGGCCGGGGGCGGTGACGTGGACGAGGTCGTAGACGCCATCGGCCAGGGCCTCGACCAGGTCCGGCAACCCGGGCACGCCGAGGCGCATCCCCTCGTAGAAGGGCATGTCGATCTCGGCCGCGGCGGGAAGGCGACGGTCGACGCCGGCGTCGGTGCCGATCACGTCGATCTCGAAGCCGGGGACGCCGCGCTCACGGATCTGCTCGATCGTGTGAGTGACGCCGTGCATCGAGCCGATCCCGTCGGCGATCAGCGCGACCCGCCCCCGCTCACCCCGGCGCCCGGACAGCATCGCCTTCTCGGCGCCGAGGAAGGCGGTCGAGGGGGCGTAGGGGATCGCCGGCAGCAGCGCCGCGAAGAGGCCGTTGACGGCGCTCGAGTAGTCGCCGTCGGCGACCGCGACGGTGCCCTCCTCGATCGCGCCGCGCAGGCGCCGGTCGTGGATCCGGCGGGCGCGGCGATAGAGGTCGGTGTGAGAGAAGTCGTCGGCCTGCAGGTAGGCGACAAGATCGCCGCCGCCCAGGTCGAGGCCCATTCCCGCGAGCCAGGACTCGAGCAGGCAGCGGGCGTCGTCGGGGCCGATGTCGGCGGCGACCTTGCCCTCGCGGACGGCGCCCTCGCGGATCACCCTTTCGGCCATCTTCAGCACCGCCGCCGGGTTCGGCCCGCCCTCCACCGGGGCCGCGCCCTCCTCGCCGAGTGCGCGCGTCGCCAGGGCCATCGCCGAGTGTGTCCACTTGGCGGCGCTGCCCTGCTCGCCACCGGCTTCGGCGGCGCCGTGGAGCAGGTGGCGCAGAAACTCTTCCGGCGTGGCAGCGGCGGGCGCCTCCGTGAAGGTGCGGCCGATGTCAACGCCGGCATGGTCGTCGGAGCCGCCGATGCCGGTGCCGCCGCGCGTCTCGATGTAGACGACGGCAGGCATGTTCAGCTCGGCGGCCCGCGAACCGTTGCGGACCTCCCAGATCGGGAAGAGCTCCGCCAGGCGTCGCCGGTGGCGCCGTGTCAGCGGCGCGGCGACGTTGAAGAAGGGGTGCGCCAGGGCAGAGGCGATCCCGTACTCGTGCAGGTATGCGGCGCAGGCCTCGACATCGCCGGAATGTGCCTGCAGCCACTCGTGGTCTCCGGAAGTGATCCCGTAACAGAGGACGTGAACCGCCTGAGGCTCGCCGGCGAAGCGGGCGGTCAGCTCCTCGGAGACGAAGCAGTCGGGACGGCCGTCGAGCTCGAGGCAGCCCCCGATCGTGTCGTGATCGGTGATCGTCACGAAGTCCATCCCGCGCCGCTTGGCCAGCTCGTAAACCTCCGCGGGCGGGGTCGCACACTCCGGCAGCCCAAGCGATCTCTGGACGCCCAGCCGCGAGAGCTGCGAGGCGGTGGAATGGCAGTGCATGTCAACTCGGGAAGTCATCGGTGTCTCCCTCTCTATTTCCATCAGGTCCACCACATAATTCGCCATTTGCAGCGAAAAGTTGTGAAGCCCCTGAAAACAACGAGTGAACTTCACGTGACTGGGGACTGCATGGAGGTGCCGGGGGTCTCTCCCCCGGAGACCGTCGCGCAGCTGAATCGCTTGCCCGGGTTTCAGGCGTTCGTACATGAGCCTCCGGGGGAGAGACCCCCGGCACCTCCCAACGGACCCCCGCCCCCGAGGTCACCAGCTTCCGTGGGCGGGAAAAGCTCTCACGGGACGGGAGCTTCCGGGAGCAGGAGAGCCTCGACGGGAGGGAAGCATCCGTGGGGGACCGGCTGCCCGGTCCCCTAACGCATGGTTTATGCCGCGAGGCGAGCCGGCGAGGACCCGTTCGCGTTCCCGTTGAGGAGGTCGAGGATGACCCCCTCGCGCAAACCGCCCTTGCCGATCTGAAGCGGCTGGCCGAGCAGCTCGGAGATCTTCTCCAGCAGCAGCACGCCGGTGGCGAGGATGCGGACCCGCTGCGGGTCGAGCTCGAAGCGGCGGGCGACGTCGGCGGCGGGGTCGCCGCAGAGCACCCGTATCCCCCGCTCCAGCGTCTCGTACTCGAGCACCGTGCCGACCAGCCGTCGCAGCGAGGTGGCGCTGCCGCCCACCGCGACCGCCTGCGCCGGATGCTCGAACTCGACGCCCTCGAAGATGTCCTGGATGCGGTCGCGAACCTTGCGGATCTCCGCCGCCGAGGGCGGGTCGGAGGCGATCAGCTCGTCGGCGAGGACGCCCGAGCCGACCCGCCAGGAGCGGACCTCGTCCACCCCGCCCGTGACCGTGCCGAGAATCACCTCGCTCGAGCCGCCGCCGACGTCGACGACGCCGATCTTGCCCTCGGCCGGGTGACCGAGGCCCTTGGTCGCGCCGATGAAGGCGAGCCTGCCCTCCTCCACCTCGCTGAGGATGTCGACCGGAACCCCGGAGGCCTCGCCGATTTCCCGCGCGACCTGCTCGCCGTTGCTGGCGTCGCGGATGGCCGCGGTGGCCACCGCGCGGATCTGCGCAGCCCCGAGCTCACGCGCCAGCCGGACCTGGGTGGCGACCAGCTCGGAGACCTCGTCGATCTTGGCGGGAAGAACCTCCCCCTTCTTGCCGAGCGCGCTGTTGATCCGCGTATAAGCCCGCTGCTCCATCACCTTCTTCAACTGCCCTTCCACCGGCTCCGCAACGAGCACGCGGGTGGTGTTGGAGCCGATATCTATGGCAGCGCAAAGCATCAGAGCGTCTTTCCCATGTTCCCAAACCCCCCGGATCTCATACCCAGCTCGCGATCGAACCCGACGCCCCAGCTTCGTGGACGCCACGAGGATGGGTGCCGAGAACGAACACCTCGCCCGCAGGCGCCCATCCCCGTGGCGTCCGCGCCGCTACGTCGTCGGATGCGACGCGTCCTCGAACTCGCGAAAGAGTCCCGTGACGACGAACGCCACCTGCTCGCCGATGTCGACCGCGTTGTCGGCGATCCGCTCGATCGCCCGCGCCGCCAGCAGCATCGTCATCGCCCACTCGCGCTGGTCGGCGTCGTCGCCGAGGTCCAGCGCCAGCCGGAAGCACTCGCGGTTGAGGTCGTCGACGAAGTCGTCCTGGCGGACGAGGTCGCGCGCCATCTCGACGTCGCGTTCGGCGAAGGCGCGCTTGGCCTGGCCGATCAGGGCCCGCGTCTGCTTGCCCATGCCGAGGATCAGCGCCACCATCTCGCGGTCCGCCGGCGGCTCGTTGCCGGTCAACGGGATCACCTTGCAGATGTTCACGCACTGGTCGCCCATCCGCTCGACGCTCTTCAGCACGTGCAGCAGGGCCGAGATCAGCCGCAGGTCGGTGGCGACGGGGGACTGCGTGGCGAGCAGGGTGATCAGGCTCTGGTGGACCTCCAGGTAGCGGCCGTCGATGCGATCGTCGTCGGCGACGACGATCTGGGCCAGCTCGACATCCTGGTGCTCAACCGCCTCCAGGGTGCGCTGCAGCGCCGAGCTGACGAGGTTGAGACCGTCCAGCGCGCTCGCCTCGAGCCGCTCCAGCTCCTCCTGGTACTGGGTTCGCGTTTCGGTCACCATCAGCCGAATTTCCCGGTCACGTACTGCTCGGTGCGATCGTCGTCGGGGGTCGTGAAGAGCTTCTCGGTGGGCCCGACCTCGACCAGCTCGCCGTCAAGCATGAAGACGGTGGTGTCGGCGACGCGCGCCGCCTGCTGCATGTTATGAGTGACGATCACGATCGTCACCCGCTGCTTCAGCTCGCCGATCAGCTCCTCGATTTTCAGCGTAGCCACCGGGTCGAGCGCCGAGCAGGGCTCGTCCATCAGCAGCACCTCGGGCTCGACGGCGAGCGCGCGGGCGATGCAGAGCCGCTGCTGCTGACCCCCGGAGAGTCCGACGCCGGGAGCCTTGAGCCGGTCCTTGACCTCCTCCCAGAGCCCCGCCGCGACCAGCGCTTCACGGCCGCGATCGTCCAGCTCGCCGCGCGAGACCCCGGTCAGGCGCAGACCCGAGACGGCGTTGTCGAAGACCGACATCGTCGGGAAAGGGTTCGGTTTCTGGAAGACCATGCCGACGGCGCGGCGGACGGCGACTATGTCGATCCGCGAGTCGTAGAGGTCGAGCCCGTCGAGCAGCACCTGACCCTCGGCCCGGGCGCCGTCGATCTCCTCGTGCATGCGGTTGATGCAGCGCACCATCGTCGACTTGCCGCAGCCGGAGGGACCGATGATCGCCGTCACCTTGTCGGCGGCGAAGCCGAGGTCGACCCCGCGCACGGCGTGGGTGGAGCCGTAATAGGCGTTCAGGCCCATGAGCTCGACGGTGCCCTCGCCGCGGTTGCGCTTGACGCTGCCCTGCCCGGCCGACCCGGCGACGGCCATGGACGGACCGGCGAAACCGGATCCGGTCTGCGGATTTGCCTGGGGGTCGGGGCTTGACTCGGTCATCGCTGCGCTTTCGGTCGTATCTTTGCTGACGTCCATCGTAAGGACTCCTCGGGTGGGCGGAACGGTCTGGGTTATGCCCCCATGCGCTTGCGGGACCGGGCGTAGAAGGCTCGGGCGACGATGTTCAGCGCGAGCACGAAGGCGATCAGAACCAGCGCCGCCGCCCAGGCTTCGGTGTGAGCCGTGGAACTGGGCGACTCGGACGAGCGGAAGATGAAGATGGGAATCGAGGCGAGGGCTTCGCCGGGCGCGGTCAGCATCCCCTGGCCGAAGATCGAAGACAGGAAGATCAGCGGTGCCGTCTCACCCGCCACCCGCGCAACCGCAAGCAGAGAACCAGTGATGAGCCCGCCCGCCGCGGTTGGAATCGTGATCCGGAGGGTGGTCCGCCATTGGGCGATCCCGAGCGCGTGGGCTGCCTCCTTGAGGGTGCCCGGAACCAGCGTCAGCACCTCCTGGGCGGTGCGGGCGACGATCGGCAGCATGATGATCGCCAGCGCCAGCGAAGCGGCGAAGGCGCTCTGATGCCCCTGGGGCACGACGATCAGTCCGTAGACGAAGATCCCGGTGATGATCGTCGGCACGCCGTTGAGGATGTCGAGGACGAAGCGGACGGGATGGGCGATGCTCGGTGGCGCGAACTCGGTCGTGTAGATCGCGACCAGGACGCCGATCGGGATAGCCATCACGGCCGCGATCGCGACCATGATCGCGCTGCCGACGATCGCGTTGGAGATGCCGCCTCCCGATTCGCCGAACAGCGCCGTCGGCGTAGTGAGGAAGTGCCAGCTGAGCGCGCTCACGCCCTTGAGGAAGACCGAGCCGACGACGATCACGAGGACCACGACCGCGAGCACGGCGGCGGTGGTCGAGGTGATCTCGACCGCCTTGTTGAAGCGGTTGCGCCGCTTCAGGTTGCCGCGGTCGAGCAGCAGCGAATGCTGGTTGGCGCTCACAGCGCCGCCGCCTCCGTCTCGGTCACCTGGAAGTCCTCGATCTTGCCGCGCTGGACGATCACCCGGGCGATCACGTTGACGATCACGGCGAAGATCAGGAGGATCACGCCGAGGTAGGCGAGCGAGGCTTTCTGCAGACCGGCGCTGTTCTGGAACTGGGAGGCGATCTGGGCCGCCAGGGTGCCGCCGGTGTGGAAAAGAGAGGCGTTGATCAGACTGGCCCCTCCGATCACCTGGGCGACGGCGATCGCCTCGCCGATCGCGCGGCCGAGGCCGAGGATCGTGGCGCCGACCATGCCCGAGCGGGAATAGGGCAGAACAACCTGGCGGACCATCTCCCAGCGGGTCGCACCCAGGGCGTAAGAGGCCTCCTTGAGATCGTCGGGCACGGTCTCGAACACCTCACGGGTGACGCTGGTGATGATCGGGGTGATCATGATCGTCAGGATCACGGCCGCGGTCAGGTAGCCGAAGGCGGAGGGGTCGCCGTCGAAGATGGGGATGAAGCCGAGGACGCTGTGCAGCGCCGGCTCGATCGTGTCGCGCATGAACGGGCCGAGGACGAGGATCCCCCAGAGGCCGAGGATGACGGTTGGGATGGCCGCCAGCATGTCGATCAGGGTCGCAACCGGGCGCATGATCCGCCTCGGCGCCAGCTCGGTCAGGTAGATCGAGATCGCGATCGAGATCGGCGCCGCGAAGAGCAGGGCGATGAACGAGGTGACGACCGTCCCGTAGAGGAACGGCGCGGCGCCGAAGCGTTTCGTGACCGGATTCCAGTCGTTGGTGGTGACGAAACCGGCGCCGAACTGCTGGATCGCCGGCCAGGCGAGGTGTATGACCTCGTAGACGATGCCGGCGATGACGACGACCGCGAGCGCTGCTGCGAGGCCCGAGAGGCCTCGCAGCAGCGGGTCGCCGATGCGGTCGGTGAGGTTGCGCCGGGCCCGCAGAACTGGGTTGCTGAGGGCCCCGGCCTCCACCTAGCCGCCGATCTTCGCGATCGCCTTCTTGTCGGCCGCGACGACCTGTTTGGGCAGCGGCGCGAACTCGAGGTCGGGCCCGTAGGACTGACCTTCGGTGATCGCGTATTCGATGAATTTCTTCATCTCCGCCGCCTTTTCGGTTTCCAGCGGCACGATCACGTAGGTGTAGGTCGAGATCGGGTACGCGCCTGCCGCCGTCGAGGGCAGTTCGGCGAGCGAGATTTCGTTGTTCGGGCCGATTCCTTCGACCGCGGCCGCGGCCGCTTCGACGCTTTCGACGCCCGGTTCCGGGAACGCCCCGGCCGAGTTTTCGACTAGCGGCACGCTGAGTTCGCTCGAGGCGGCGTAGGCGAGGCCGACGTAGCCGATCGCGCCGTCGGTCTGGCCGATCGCCGCGGCGACGCCATCGTTCTTTTCGGCGCCGACGCCGGTCGGGAACTTGACCTGGGTCGCGGTCCCCACCTTCGATTCGAATTCGGGGCTGACGGTCGAGAGGTAGTTGGTGAACGCGTAGGTGTCGCCGCTGCCGTCGCTGCGGTAGACCGGGGTGACCTTCGTGCTCGGCAGCTGCGCGCCCGGATTCAGCTTGGCGATCGCCGGGTCGTCCCAACTGGTGATCGTGCCGAGGTAGATGCCGGCGAGGACTTCGCCGTTCAGTTTCAGGTTCTTCGGCGCGCCCTTGACGTTGTAGGCGGGCACGGTGCCGCTCAGCGCCCACGGAATCTGCTCGACTTCGCCCTGCGAGTTCGCTTCTTCGAACTGTTCTTCGGTCAGCGGCGCGTCGGAGGCGCCGAAGTCGACCGTCCGCGAGGTGATCTGCTCGATCCCGCCACCGCTGCCGATCGCGCCGTAGGTGACCGTGATTTCGGACTTGGAGCTGAAGTCGGACTGCCATTTGGACATCAGCGGGGCGACGAGCGTGCTGCCGGCGCCGACGAGAGGTGAGCTGGCGCCTTCGGAGGAGCTCGAGCCGGAACTGGAGCTGGAGCTAGACGAGCCGCCGCAGGCTGCGAACGCGATCGCGAGAGCCAGTGCCGTTACCAGGGCGCTGAGAAGTCTCTTGGACACAAATTCTCCCTTGAGTTGGTGACGTATCGAATGCGGCCACACTCGCAGCGGCCCCCCTGCAGCTTGTTATCTGCGTGTAGCGGGGATGTAAAAAAGATGTAAAAGACCGATCCGGACGGCCGACGGCGCCTCAGCCGTCGGGTGAGAAGCGGTAACCGATGCCGTTGTGGGTATGGATCAGCTGCGCCTCGGGCAGCGCCTCGCCCAGCTTCGCGCGCAGACGGCTGACGTAGACGTCGACCGAACGGTCGTCGCGGCGGGGCCGGCTGCCCCAGACCTCGCTGAAGAGTTCCTCCCGGGTCATGATCCGTTGCGGGTGTTCGGAGAGGGTGACCAGCAGCTGCAGCTCGCGCATGGTCAAGCTCAGCGGGCGGCCGTCAACCAGGGCCGCGTGCTCCTCCGGCCTGATCTCCAGGCGCCCGGCCACGTGCTGCGAAGACTGCCCGGTTCCCATCGCCATGGTCGCTGAGCATGGCGGGGCGAGACCGAGCGGCGGTTACCCCGCGGTGAAACTGCTGTGAACGACCTGTGAAGACGGCTCGGGCGCCGGAGCCGCGTCCGGGATCACCAAGGGCTCATCGAGGAGACCCTCGGCCGGCTCGGGGTCGAAGCGGTAGCCGACGCCGAAGTGCGTGTGGATGTAGCCCCAGTTGGGCGAGCGCTTCTCCAGCTTCTGGCGCAGCTTGCGGATGAAGACGTCGACGGAGCGGTCGCCGTGGGCCATCGCGTAGCCCCAGACCCGCTGGTAGATCGTCTCGCGCTCCAGCACCTGGCCCTTGGCGCCAGCGAGCAACTGCAGGAGCTCGAACTCGCGCCTGGTCAGGTCGAGGCTGTCGCCGCCGACGAAGGCCTGGAATTGATCGGGACGGATCTCCAGCTCGGCGGCGATGACCGGCCCCGCTTCGGCCTCGTTACGGCCGCGGCGGCGGCGACGGGAGACGGCTTCGACCCGCGCCATCGCCTCCTCGGGGTGGCAGGGCTTGGTGATCCAGTCGTCGACGCCGAGGCGCAGCCCCCGCACCCGCTGGGCGACGGTGGAGCGGCCGGTGCAGACGATCACGCCGAGGTCGGGGAGCATCCCGCAGACCCGCTCGAGATATTCCCAGCCTTCGTCGCCGAGGACCGCCGGGTCGAGGAGCACCGCGTTCAGCTTCATCGCCACCAGCTCTTCCGGCGGGACCGCGCCAGCGGCATGCCGCAGCTGCCAGCCGGCCGCCTCCGCCCGTTTGGAGAGGACGGTGACGAAGCCGCTGTCGGTATCGATGACGGCGAGCCGGATGGTCTGGTGTGGGTTCAAAGTTCGACAGCGCCGATTGGAGTGGTTGGCGCTTGGAACGGCAAGACCCGACGATTGTATGCGCACGGGAACCGCGAATCGCCTGCTTTCACAGGATTTTCACAGAACGGACGGGTCGAAATTCCGACAAAAGAGGCTCAAAACGTGGCGGGGCGCAGGCCGGTGGCGATGATCAGCAGGATCGCCACGCCCGCCGCGTAGCGGTAATAGACGAAGGGCCGGTAGCTCGACGTCCTCACCAGGCGCAGCAGGAAGGAGATCGCCAGGTAGCCGGAGACGGCGGCGGCGATCGTGCCGAAGACCATCGGCCCGGCTACTCCCGAGGGCAGGCCGTCGTGAACCGCGCTGGCGCCCTTGAACAGGGTGGCGCCGGCGACGACCGGAATCAGCAGCAGGAAGGAGAAGCGGGCGGCGCCGTCGCGGTCGAGGCCGAGCCAGCGGGCGGCGGTGATCGTGATCCCCGAGCGGGAGGTGCCGGGGGCCAGCGCCAGGACCTGGGCCAGGCCGACGTACCAGCCGTCCCGCAGTCGCGCCTGCTGGAGCCGGCGACGCTGGGGCATCCGGTCGGCGTAGCCGAGCAGGGCGCCGAAGACGATCAGCTGGAGCGCGATCATCCAGGGCTCGCCGAGGTGTTCGTCGATGAAGTTGGATCCGATCCCGCCGGCGATCACGGCCGGGATCGTGCCGATCGCGATCGCCACCGAGAGCCGCTCCTCGTCGGTCTCGATCGCCCGCTGGCGGACGGCGGCGACGAAGCCCCGGGTCAGGGCCACGACCTCCCGCCGGAAGTAGGCGACCGCGGCGATCAGGGTGCCCGCGTGCAGCGCCACGTCGAAGGTCTTGTTGAACGCGGGGTGGTCGAGCAGGAAGGTGTAGTCCTGCAGCCAAGGGACCACGATCAGGTGGCCGGACGAGGAGATCGGCAGGAACTCGGTCAGCCCCTGGACGACCCCGAGTAGGAGAGCCTCGAGGTTCGACATCGGCGCCTGACTCTAGGGATCGCGCTCGACGCCAGCCGCCGGCGCCTCCGCTTGCGGTAGATTCCCGGCCGTGAAGCGGACCGTCTCAGCCCTGCTTTCGATCGTCGCCCTGATGCTGGTCGCGGCGCCGGCGGCAATGGCCGACAACGGCACCGGCCTGGCCGGACCGACCACCGACAAGACGGTCACCTTCTTCTGCTTCGGCGTGATCGCCTTCTTCGTCGTCCTGGTCGTCGTGATGTCGCTGATCCAGGGCAAACTGGAGAAGCGCAAAGAGCGCCGCCGCTACGACCTCGAACGCCTCTCCTAGTGTCCTGAGTCGTAAGGCGTGTGTCGCATCCGGCGAGTGGATCGCCGGCTGTGGCAAGGACGCAGGATGCGGCCTTTGCCGGTTGGCAAAGGCAAATCCGAGGACGCCGCCACGGACGGCGAGACGCCGTCGGGGAGGTGCAGGACTTACGACTCAGGACACTAGTCCTGGGCGGCGTCCTCGGTCGCTCGCGTGCCGAGCACGCCACGCTCCCTGCGTCCTTGCCCAGGACTAGGACAACCGGAAGCCGCTGAGCAGGCGTTTCTCGGTCTCTCCCTCGACTTTCGCCATCACTTCGACCTTCCCCTCCAGCGGGGTGCCGCGGATCTTCGTCGCCAGCAGGTCGTCGACCTGGAAGATGCCGGCGGAGTTGTTGAGCTGGATCTCGATCCGGACCGGCCGTTCCTCGCCCGCCTCGATCCGCACCTCGTCGATCGCCGCGGCCGAGATCGAGTGGATCCCCTCGTGGCCGGCCTCGATCGGGATCCGGGTCCGGCCCTGGGCCATGTCGAGCGCATCGGCGACCCGGACCACCCCGGCCTCGAGCGTGTAGGGCTCGCCGCGGCGGCGGTGGCCGATGATCGCGTGGAGGATCTCGGAGGCGACGATCGTGCGCTCGGGCTCCTTGTAGGAGCTCGCCAGCAGCCGTTCGAGGGCGCCGCTGGCGAGGAATAGCGAGTAGGCCTCGTGGTCGGCGCGGTGGATCGACATGCCGACGTCATGCAGGAGCGCCCCGCCGGCGACGACGACCTCGGCGTCGCGATCCTTCATCCCGTGGTCGGCGACGATCGCCGGCTCGACCCCGGCCTTGACCAGCAGCCGCAGCAGCCGCAGAGAGATGTTGAGGACGATCTGCATGTGGACCCAGGAGTGGTCCGACATCCCCAGCCGCTCGGCGTGGACCTGGGCCATGTACCACCAGGCCCGCACCTGCTCGTCGTCATTGACCGCATCGAGGAAGCCCTCGAGCTTGCGGTTGCCGCGGGTCGGCGCCCGCACCTTCGCCTCGGCGACCGCCTCTTTCGGCGGCTTGCGACTCGGCCCGCCGGGATCAGGCGCCGGGATCTGCTCCTCGGGCGTCATTGCCGCCATCGTAGGGAAGGGGTCGGGTGCCCCCGACGGGGCGCTCAGCCGCAGACGGGCCAGGGGCTGGAGCCAGAGCGCGAGTACAGCAGCGCGGCGCGGTAGTCCTGCTCGGCCTCCGGGGCGGCGGCGGGGTCGCCGTGGCCGCCGACCGATTCCCAGGTTCCGTAGTCGAACTGGTATTTGCCGCGGTAGGTGCCGTCGGAAGAAACGGCTTTCGGATCGCCGCCCGACTCGCAGGCCGCGATCGATTCGAGCGTCTCGATCGAGACGCCGCCCGGCAGAGTGGCGAAGGCCTCGCGACGTTCCCGGCGCTTCGTCTCGCGTTCCTGGACGTGGACCCGGTGCGCGATCTGGTGAGCCAGGCGCTGGAAGCGGTCGACGGGGGCTCGCGGCGGAGCGAGGGCGACGGCCTTGAAGTCGCCGACGGCGGCCTTGGCGTCGGCGCCGCCGGTCCCGCTCGCCGCCAGGGCGGCGGCCGGAAAGACGAGGGCGGCGGTCACGAACGCGACGATATATTTGCGTTTGATGAGCAAGCGGTGAACCGTTGCAGGTCATCACTGCTCCAATGTGTGCGCCCAATCACACAAGGATCTTCGGTCCGAACCCGCCATCATTGCCGCGAGATGGCCGAGCACTCGACCTCACGCCTGCTTCTTCAGCTGGTCGGCGCGACCGCACGATCGTCTTCTGATCCACCTCCCCCCGCGCCACCCGGTGGGCAGCCAAACTGGCTGACTGGCCAGTGATCCCTTAGTGTCTGGACGAGATGGAGCAGGCCACTCTCCCCCACCCCTCCCGGACCGACACCAATTCGCCGCCGCCAGGGTCGAACGCACCCGCTTTCCTGCAGGGCATCCGCTACATACGCGACCCGCTCGGCGTTCTCACCGACCTCCGCCGGCGCTACGGCGACGTCTTCACGGTCCGTTTCCCCTTCTTCGGCCGCATCGTCTACGTCGCCAGCCCGGAGCTGGTCAAAGAGGTCTTCACGGGGTCGCCGGCCGTGTTCCACGCCGGTGAAGCGAACGCGACCGTGCTCGAGCCGGCGCTGGGCCCGAACTCGGTCCTCACCCTCGACGACGAGCCCCACTTGCAGCAGCGCAAGCTGCTGCTGCCGCCGTTCCACGGCGAGCGGGTGCGCCGCTACGGCGAGCTGATCCGCGAGGTGACCAGGCGTGAGATGGCGAGCTGGCCGGTGGGCGAGCCGTTCGCGCTGCGGCCCCACGCCCAGAAGATCACCCTGACGGTGATCCTACGCGCCGTCTTCGGCATCGAGGACGTGCGGCGCATCGACCGCGCCACCGTCCTCCTCGACGCGTTCAGCGCCCGCGTCTCGCTGATCACCAAGTTCCCCAACCTGCGCCGCGACCTGGGGCCGGTCAGCCCCTGGCGGCGCTTCCTCAAGGCCCGCGCCGCGCTCGACGAGTTCCTCTACGAGGAGATCTCGATCCGCCGCGGCGAAGCCGGCGGCGAGGAGCGCGACGACGTCCTCTCGCTGCTGCTGGAAGCGCGCCACGACGACGGCAGCCCGATGAGCGACGAAGAACTGCGCGACGAGCTGCTGACCGTGGTCGGCGCCGGCCACGAGACGACGGCGACGGCGCTGGCCTGGGCGATGGAGCGGCTACTGCGGAACCCCCGCGTGCTCGCCCGCCTGCGGGAGTCGCTCGTCGCCGGCGAGGACGACTACCTCGAGGCGACGGTGAAAGAGACGCTGCGGGCGCGGCCGGTGATCATCGACGTCGCCCGCAAGCTGACCGCCCCGGCTCGCGTCGCCGGCTACGAGCTCCCCGCCGGCAGCTTCGTCCTGCCGGCGATCGGTGCCCTCCACTATCGCGAGGACGTGTTTCCCGAGCCGGATGAGTTCCGCCCCGAGCGCTTCCTCGACGGCAAGGCCGACAACTACGCCTGGATCCCCTTCGGCGGCGGCATCCGCCGCTGCATCGGCGCCGCCTTCGCCGAGTACGAGATGCGGATCGTCCTGCGCGAGTTCGTCGAGCGCGCCGAGCTGAGCGCGCCCGACTCGCGGCCCGAGCGGGTGCGGATTCGGCACATCACCCTGGCGCCGCAGCGGGGGACGCGAGTCCAGCTCGAGCGGCCGCTGAGCTAGCCGGCGGGGGTGCCCGACTCGGCAGTCGCCTGCGCCTTTTCCCACTGCCCGAAGAGGTCTTCGAGTGAGCGCTTGGCCTCCTTGTGGCGCTCGTTCGCCCGCTCGGCGCGGCCGGGGCTCGACCAGGCGGCGGGATCGGCCAGCTCCTCCTCGACCTCCTTCAGTTCAGCTTCGGCGCGCTCGATCCGCTCCTCGAGCCGGGCCGCTTTGCGCGCCGCCTTCTGCTCGGGTTTGGCGCCGCGGCGCTTGCGGCCGCCGCCGGACCCGGCCGGCTTCGCCGCCGCGGCGGTGGCCGAGGACTGCTCGTCGCGGCGGCGCTGGTACTCCGCCCAGCCGCTGGGGTAGCTCGTCAGCCGACCGTCCTCGCAGACCAGAGTGCGACTGCCGACGGCCTCGAGCAGGGCGCGGTCGTGGGAGACGAGGACGATCGCGCCCTCGAACTCGATCAGCGCGTCCTCGAGCGCCTCGCGGCTCTCGATGTCGAGGTGGTTGGTGGGCTCGTCGAGGATCAGGACGTTGGCGCCGGAGGCGACCAGGATCGCCAGCGAGAGGCGCCGCTGCTCGCCGCCGGAGATGTCGCTGAGCTGCTTCTCGGCGTCGGCGCCGGAGAAGAGGAAGCCGCCGAGAAGCGCCCGCGCCTTCGGGCCGGCGAGGCCGGTCTCGCGCTGGGCGGCGTCGAGGACGGTGCCCTCCCCCGCCGCGGTGTCGGCGTGCTGGGAGAGGTACCCGAGCCTGACGTTGTGGCCGGTGCGGACGCTGCCCGAGGCTGGCTCGCGACGGCCTGCGAGGGTCTCGATCAGGGTCGTCTTGCCGCTGCCGTTGGAGCCGACCAGGACGACGTGCTCACCGCGTTCGACTTCCAGCTCGGCGCCGGAGAGCAGGACCCGGCCCGGCACCTCGATCCTCCCTTTGACCAGTTTCAGCACCACCCGGCCGGGGCGCTCGGGCGGCTTGAAGGAGAAGCGCAGCTTGCGGGTGTCGCGGCGTTCGGCCTGCGGTCCGCTGCGCTTCTTCTTGTCGATCTGTTTGATCCGCGACTGCGCCTGTTTCGCCTTTGTCGCCTT
The DNA here is from genome assembly GCA_017882505.1 of Solirubrobacterales bacterium. Classification (GTDB taxonomy): domain Bacteria; phylum Actinomycetota; class Thermoleophilia; order Solirubrobacterales; family 70-9; genus VAYN01. Next base: position 20,951 of record JADGPJ010000002.1, read on the forward strand.
GTAGCGGAAGCGCTCGACGAAGCGCTCCATCCGCTCGATCTCCGCCTGCTGGCGATCGATCGCTTTGCCAAGGGCTATCTGGCGCGCCGCCTGCTCCTGGCGCCAGGCGTGCCAGGGGCCGGCGAAGAAGCGCGCCCGCTGCGCCTCCAGCTCCAGCACCGAGGTGCCGACGGCCTCGAGGAACCAGCGGTCGTGGGCGACCAGGACCACGGCGGCGTCGAGGTCGACGAGATAGCCCTCGAGCCACTCCAGCGAGGGAATGTCGAGGTGGTTCGTCGGCTCGTCGAGCAGCAGCAGATCGGGCTTGGTCGCCAGCGCCCGCGCCAGCGAGGCCCGCGTCAGCTCGCCGCCGGAGAAGGTCGAGAGCGAGCGCTCGGACTGCTCCAGGCCGAAGCCGAGCCCGCGCAGGACCGCGAGGACGTCGTCGCGCCAGCGGTAGCCGCCGCCGGCTTCGAGCCGCTGCTGCGCCGCCGCATAGGCGGCCATCGTCTCCTCGCCGGCGTCCTCGGACATCTGCCCCTCGAGCCGCTCCAGCTCCTTCTCGGTCTCGAGCATGTCGTTGCGGCCGGAGAAGACGTAGTCGCCGAGCGTGGCCTTCGATTCGCGCGGCGGCCGCTGGTCGTGCAGCGCCAGCCGCGCTCCCCGCTGCACGGTCAACGAGCCGGTGTCGGGCGTGAGCTCGCCGGCGAGGACCCGCAGCAGGGTCGACTTGCCGGCGCCGTTGCGCCCGGACAGGGTCATCCGCTCTCCCGGCTCGAGCTTGAAGGAGACGTCGGCGAACAGCAGCTTGCCGCCGACGTGGACGTCCAGTGAGGTTGCGGTTGCGATAGCCATGGTCGTGTCGCGATGAACCTCGCGACTTCTTCGAGCGTAACCTTCGAGCATGGACCGTGATCAGCTGAGGGCGATTCAGGCCCCGATCAAGGAGAGCTACGAAGCCTCTCCCGAGAGCGCCGTCGTCACCCTCGAGGCTTCGGGAAGCCTCGGCGACGGCATCTCCTGCTCGGTCCAGACCGGCCGCGCGATCGCCGAGGCGGGCCTCCACCCCGCCTCCGGCGGCGACGGCACCCTGCTCTGCTCGGGGGACATGCTGCTCGAGGCGCTCGTCGCCTGCGCCGGGGTGACCCTGCGCGCCGTCGCGACCTCGATCGGGATCGTGGTCGAGTCCGGGCGGGTCCACGCCGAGGGCGACCTCGACTTCCGCGGCACCCTCGCGGTCGACCGCGAGGCGCCGGTCGGGTTCCGGAACATCCGGCTCGCCTTCGAGCTCGACACCGACGCCGACCAGGAGCAGCTCGACACCCTGCTGAAGCTCACCGAGCGCTACTGCGTCGTCTTCCAGACGCTGGCGAGCCCGCCCGCGCTCTCGGCGACGGCCGTGGCCGCCGTCAGCTGAGACCCGGCGCCCGTCACGCGGCTGCTGCCTGTATCCCTGTGGGCGACAAGTGGCAACCGCACCCTAGCCGGCCGCGCAGTGCTTGGCGGCGATCTGCGCGACCGTGCCCATGGTCCGCATCGTCCCCTTGCCAAGGGAGCTGTCGATTGCCTTCAGGTCGAGGTCGGAGTCGATCGTGCCGCCGCTCGGCAGCCAGTAGAGCTCGCGACCCTCGATCGCCAGCAGGTCCTCGCCGGTGGCGAGGCCGAGCACGGTCTTACGGGCTTTCGCCGTCGGTCTATTCGTCAACAGCAAGACCTGGAGCTTGCCGCTGGACGCCGCCACCAGGTTTGCCTCGAACGGTTCGCGGGCCGCGATCGACTCGACCTCGGCGGCGCTGCGGAGGAAGACCGGGACGTCGTAGCCGAGGCCGCCGACCAGGCCGGATTCGATCGTCTTCGTCAACGCCGCCTCGCTCTCGCCGCCTTCGGAGCCAAAGATGACGTTGCCGCTGGCGCGGAAGGTGGCCACGTCGGCGAAGCCGAGCTGCTCGAACTCGACTCGCAGCTCGGGGTTCTTGATGCGGCGGTTGCCGAGATTCATGCCCCGCAGGAAGGCGACGTAGCGGTCGATCGCGACACCGTAGCCGCCTGAAGCATTGTGGGTGCCATGGCCACCGCAATGCTTCAGGCGCGGCGATAGCGTTGGGCGATGGATCCGATCCTCCCCGACCTGCTCGGACCCGGCCTTCCGCTCGTCTTCTGCGGCAGCGCCGCCGGCACCGCGTCGGCGCGCGCCGGCGCCTACTACGCGGGACCCGGAAACGTCTTCTGGGAGGCCCTTTACGAGGTCGGCCTGACGCCCGAGCTTCTGTTCCCAGGCGAATTCCGCCGCCTGCCGGAGTTCGGCATCGGCCTCACCGACCTCTGCAAGGTCAGACACGGATCCGACGCCGAGATCGGCGCCGACTACGACGTCGACCGGCTGCGAGCCGCGATCGCCGAGGCCGAACCGGCCCGCCTCGCCTTCAACGGCAAGAGCGCCGCCCGGGCCGCGCTCGAAGCGGCGGTCGGATACGGCGTGCAGGAGGAGACGATCGGCGGCGCCGAGGTCTGGGTGCTGCCGTCGACCTCCGGCAGGGCTCGCCGCTTCTGGAAGATCGAGCCCTGGCGCGAGCTGGCCGAGGCGGTAGCGGGAGACGGCGCCCGATGAGCGACTACTGGGCGGTGCCAGCCGACCTGCCGGTACCCGAGGACGACGGCGCCGCCGACCACCTGCCGGGCCTCACCGTACCCGCCCTGGCGCCGCCCGTCGTCGGGGCAGCGCCAGGACGGCGCCGACCAGGCCGAGTTCTCGCAGCGCGACCCGCCCGACCGCGACGCCGCCGAGGTGCTCGCCTGGCTCGCGGCGGACGACGGGCGCCCCGGCTGAGCTGGGCGCCGGCCGTCAGGTGGACAGCGCTCGGCGTCCGAGACCGCTCCACATCTGCACGAACTCCCCTTAAGCGGACCTTTACCGCTGCCCAAGCCGCGCTCTAAGTTGTCGTGAGAAATCTCGCTTAATTGCGCAGCCGCCGGCCCTTGGGCCGGCGGCTGATTGATGGAGGCGCCGAGATTCGAACTCGGATCCGCGGACGCGGCGCGAGGGTGTCTACAGGTTTAGCTGGCGCTTGATTCTCGTCTCCCGGGGTCCGCGCCAGCAGGCACTACGGGAGACACAGCCCTCTGAAATTTCCCCTGGAAGACGGGGCGATCCGCCTGGGTGAGCCCGCATTCTGAAGCCGGCTCCCCTCCCTGCGGGCGAGGGAGGACCGACTCTCACAGCGCTTAGGTTCTAGCTAAGCGGCGAGGGCGAACTCATGGTCCGCACGTATTGGTTTGTGCCGGGGTTTAACGAGGCCTCCGGCAACCTCGACCTGCAACCTTTCGCACGAATCGACCACGTCGAAGCCTGTCGCCCCCGTGCGCACTGCGCTTTGAATTGTACGGTGTCGGGAATGGCGGGGGTGTGAGCGAGAAGGTCTACGACGCGATCGTGCTCGGAGCGGGGCCCGCCGGCGAGGTCTGCGCCGGGCGCCTGGCGGACGCGGACGGCCTCGACGGTGTCCGTGCCTGGAACAACCGGCAGGCGACTACCGCCAAGCGGAGAAAGAGGCGTCGTTAGACGGTCGAGCGGGTCTTGATGTCCGCCAGAACGTCTTGAGGGAAGCCGGCCACCTGGTCGAGGTCGTCGACCGAGCGGAAGCCGCCGAGACGCTCGCGGTGAGCGAGCAGCCTGGTCGCCTGGGTGACCGAGAGGTTCTGGGCACGCAGCTCCTCGAAGGTGACCGCGTTGAGGTTGATCTGACCCCCGGCGGCAACCGGAGCGGCCGCGGCGGGCGGCGGCGAGAACGGCTCGCTCGGCGGCGGCGGAGGTGGCGGCGGTGAGGTCACGGGCGGTGCCGGCGGGGTCATCGGCTCCGGGGCCGCCGGCGGCGGACCGACGGCGGGCATCGGCGGCGGCGTCGGCTGCTCCGGTGCCGGAGGGAAGGCAGACGGGAGTGGCGGCGTCGGCGGCTCAGGCGCGAAGGCAGGCTGAGGGGGTTGCGCAGCTGGTTGCGGGGGCGCTGGAGGCATCGGCGGCGCCGGGCCCGCACCCGGCGGTGGGGTGGGCAGCGAGAACTCGGACGTCGCCGGCGGAGGTGGTGCGGCGCTCGTGCCCTGAACCGAGCGGACGATGGCCTGCTCCGCCTCGATCGCCCGGCGCTCGGCCTCGCGGGCGCGCTCCTCGGCTTCGGCGACGCTCCGCTGCATCTCCTGGAGACGCTGCTGGCGCGCCTCCTCCTCCGCCTTCAGGCCCTCAAGGCGCTTCGCCTCGGCCGCTCGCTGTTCGGCGGCTTTGGTGCGTTCGTCGATCTGGCGCAGCTTCTCCTCGGCCTCCGCCATCGAGCGCTCCTGAGCCATGCGTTCGTCCTGCAGCCTCTGCTCGGCGCTGTGCAGGTCCGGCGGCGGGGGCAGCTGCAGGGCGGCGGGCGGCGGCGGAGCCTGGGCGGGCTCGGGAGAAACGGGGAGCGGCGCCGGCGCCTGCCGTTGAAGGCCTTCCGCTGCCTCGATCCGGCGATCGGCCTCGGCACGGATGCGCTGCTCCTCGAAGCGGACCTGCTCGACCTTGTCGCGGACCCGCTGTTCAGCGGCGACCGGGTCGTACTCCGCCGGCGCCGGGGTGACGGCGCCGGCGACCGGCGGCGGTACTGCCGGGATCGCCGCGGGCTGCTCGACCGCGGCGGGAACCGAGGGCTGCGCCGGGGGAACGGCCCCGGGCGGCGTCGAGTCGACGACCTGGCCCGCCTGCGCCTGCGCGGGCGCCCTTTCGTTGGCGGCGCGGGCGGCGGCGAGGCGCTGCTCGGCCATCGCGGCTTCCTGCTTCTGCTTGCCACCGCCGTACTTGATGCCGAAGAACTTCTTCTGCTTCACCGGCGCCGGCTCCGCGACGTCGCCCGAGACCGCGGGGACTCCCGCGACCGCGGCCGCGCCGGCCGTGGCGCCGGCGGCGGTCGCAGCGGTGGGTGAAGGCTTGCCGCGCTTGCCGGCTCGCTCTTCCTTGCGACGTTTGACCTCCTCGCGGCGGGCCTGGCGTTTTTCGTTGCGCAGAGCCCGCTGCGTCTCACGTTCGCGTTTGCGCTGCTCCCTGGCGGTCTCCGGGGCCCATTTGCCCGGCGGCGGCGAGGGCGGAGCCTGGCTCGTTCCGGGTGGAGGCTGCGAGGCGGCCGCGCCCGGGACGGCTGGCAACTCGGTCGTCGCGGCTCCCTGCGGGCTGCCGGGCGGGGGCGGTGGTGGGGTCAAGCCAGGGGCCGGGGCGGCGGGCGCGGGCGCCGCCTGCGCGGGAGCCAACGGCGAAGCCGGCACACCAGCCTGCTTCTTCGCCTTCTCCTTGCTGCGCCGCTGGGTGATGCTGACGACCAGGAGCAGCAGGAGGATCGCCACGACCAGGCCGCCGACGAAGTAGGCGGTGTGGTCGCTGACGTAGTTGCTGGCCTTGTCCGGGAAGGATTCGGCCTTGGCCTGCGCGGGCGCGACCACCGCAAGCGAGGCGAGCCCCAGGGCACTCGAGGAAAGAAGTAGTCGGATGCGCATTCCCCTGCATCCTTGCATGCGAACCGGCAGTTGCAAGCCTGCACGCGGCTTTGCGGCGGACCGACGTTCGAGGCGCCGGCCCGCGTTCATCGCATCCGCCCCTTGAACTCGCGCTCCACCTCACGACGAACGTCGCGGTCGGCGATCTCCCGGCGGCGGTCGCGACCCTCCTTGCCCCGGGCCAGCGCCAGCTCGACCTTGGCCCGCGATCCTTTGAAGTAGATCCGCGTCGGGACCAGCGTCAGGCCTTTCTGAGCCGTTTTCCCGATCAGCCGCTCGATTTCCGCCCGGTGCAGCAGCAGTTTGCGCGGCCGCTCGGCTTCGTGGGCGTCGCTGTTGGAGAACTCGTAGGGCGGGATGTGGAGCTTGCGCAACCAGACCTCGCCCTTTTCGACGACGGCATAGGCGTCGGTCATCTGCGCTTTGCCGCTGCGCAGCGCCTTGACCTCGGAGCCCTTCAGCACGATCCCGGCCTCGATCTTCTCCACCCATTCGAACTTGTGCCGGGCGCGGCGGTTGGTGACGACGTCGCCGGAAGCTGGCAGGCGCGGCTTCTTGGATTTCTTCGGGCCCCTAGCCATCGGCGGGCTCCAAGTCGACGCGCCCCCGCCCCACCTCGACGCCGGTGACCCGGACGGCGATCGGGTCACCCAGGCGCACCGTCGCCCCGGAGCCCCGACCGACCAGCGCCACCTCGGCGCGGTCGAGCTCGTAGCGCTCGCCGGGCAGGCGCCGAGCCGGCAGCATCCCCTCGTAGACGTCGCCGAGCTCGCCGCCGAAGGAGATGAAGGCCCCGGCCCGGATCACTCCGGAGACCTCCCCCTCGAACCGCGTCTGCGGCCCGCGCTCGCCCAGCTCCCGTTCGAGCAGGTAGGCGGCGCAGACGTCGTCGGCGCCGCGCTCGATCTTGGCCGACTCGCGCTCCCGGGCCGAGCAGTCGGCGGCGACGTCGCGTGCCTCCTTCAGCCGCGGCGCCTCCTCCCCCTCCCCCAGTGCCGCCAGCAGCGCCCGGTGCACGACGAGGTCGGGATAGCGGCGGATCGGCGAGGTGAAATGGGTGTAGGCGGCGCTTCCGAGCCCGGCGTGGCCGCTGTTGCGCTCACTGTAGGCAGCCTGTTTTAGAGAGCGGAGCACGAGCGATGTATACGCCTCGCGGCCGTGTCCGCGCCGTTTGGCCTCTCGCCGCGCCATCCGGCTCGCCTCGGCCGCCATCTCGCCGGCGCTGCGCGGCGAGAGACCCTGACCGAGGGGCGGGGTCGGGACCCCCAGCGCGTCGAGCTGCTCCAGCAGCCGCTCGATCCGGGCCGGGTCGGGCTGGGCGTGGACGCGGTAGATCGCCGGCACCCGGCGGCTCTCCAGCAGCTGTGCCACCTGCTCGTTGGTGAGGATCATCAGCCGCTCGATCAGCCGGTGCGACTCGGTCTGGGCGACCCCGCGGGCGGCGGTCACGTTGCCCTTGGCGTCGAAGCGAAACTCCGGCTCGAAGGACTCGACGTCGAGGCTGGTGACGCCGCGATGCTCGCCCAGCCCCGCGGCGACGTCACGGGCGGCCGCAAGCGGTTCGGCGACCGGCTCCGGCGCCCTCGCGCGGCCCGAGAAGATCGCGTCGAGCTGCTCGTAATCGAGGCGGGCATCGGAGCGGATGCGGCTGCGATAGAAGCGCGCCGAGCGCGGCTCCGCCCCCGGTCCGAGCTCGATCTCGGCCGTCACCGCGAGGCGGTCGACCCCGGGCGCGAGGCTGCAGGCGTCGCTGCTGAGCGCGTGCGGCAGCATCGGCTCGACCGCACCTGGGACGTAGGTGCTGTTGGCGCGGCGGCGCGCCTCGACGTCGAGCGGGGTCCCGGGCCGCACGTGCGCGGCGACGTCGGCGATGTGGATCCAGACCCTGGCGCCATCCCCCTCTCGCTGGGCTGAGACCGCGTCGTCGAAGTCGCGGGCGGTGGCCGGGTCGACGGTGAAGGTCTGCAGCGCGGTCAGGTCCCGGCGCGGGCCGGAGTCGCGCTCGGCCGCCTCCGCCGCCCGCGAGGCCTCGACCTCGAGCGAGGCGCGAAAGCCGCCGAAGCCGAGCTGCTCGCGGAGCATCACCTCGACCGCGTCGCGGGCCCGCGGGACCTCGCGGCGCTGAGCGCGCGGGGTCGCCGATCGGCGCCGAGCGCCGCTCAACCTTCGGCCCGACCCGCGAGAACGCCGAACGCCCGCTGCTTCCCCTCGTCGACCTTGGTTTCCGGATCGTCGCTGGCCCGCACGTCGGGATGGATGCCGTGGCTCTTGGCGAGGTTGACGCCATTGGGAGTGAAGTACTCACCCACCGTCAGCTTCAGCGCACCGCCGTTGGAGAGGTCCTTCGTCTCTTGGAAGACGCCCTTGCCATAGGAGCGGGTGCCGACCACGGTCGCGCCGCCGTCATCGGCGAGCGCCGCGGTGAGGATCTCCGCCGCGGAGGCGGTGTTGCGGTTGATCAGGACGGCGAGCGGGACCTTCGAGACGTCGCCGCCGGCGGTCTTGTGGACGCTGTGACCCTGGGTGCGGGAGTTGGTCGAGACGACCACTTCGTCTTCCGGCAGGAAGACGCTGGCGCTCAGCACCGCCTCCTCGAGCAGCCCGCCGGGGTTGCCCCGCAGGTCGAGGACGATCCCTTCGGCCCCTTCCCCCTGGACTTCTTCCACCGCTTCCGCCAGCTCGGCGTGGGCGCCTTCGCTGAAAGTCAGCATGCGGACATAGCCGAGCTTGCGACCATCGACTTTCTTCGTCTGGCTGCTGACGTTCGGCAGCGAGACTTCGGCCCGGGTCAGCGTCAGCTCGCGGACCTCGCCGGTCTTGGCGTCGAGCACGCCGACCGTGACCGTGGTGCCCTCGGGGCCTTTGATCAGCGCGGTCGCTGCGGTGCTGGAGAGGCCGGCGATCGACTTGCCGGCGACCGAGACGACGGTGTCGCCCGCTTCGATCCCGGCTTCGGCGGCGGGGGAGCCCGGGAAGACGCGCGCGACGCGCAGGCCGCGTTTGACTTCGATCACCGAGAGCCCGATCCCGGAGAAGTGACCTTCGATCTCCTGGTTGAAGCTTTCCAGGGCTTCCGGCGAGAAGTAGTCGGAGAAGCGGTCGTCGTGGCGCCGGCGCAGCTCCCGGATCATGCCCTGCAGGGAGGAGTTGCCGAGCTCGGCCTTGCCGACCGGGCGGTAGTAGTTGTCCTCGATCACTTCGGCCGCTTCGGCGGTCAGCCCGGCCGGTTCGCCGACGAAGGCGTCGCGCACGAAGCCGGGCAGGCCAGACGGATGGCCGCCGAGCCAGAGGCCGGCGCAGAGGAAGGCGATCAGCGCCGCGGCGAACGCCACGGCCCCGCGTGCTCTCACGAGCGCCTCAGACCTTGAGGAAGCGCCGCAGGGTGACGCCGGACCCGATCGTCGAGACCAGCACCGCGGCGGCGAAGAGGATCGCGATCATCGCCGGGAAGTTCAGCGTGCTGTTGTTCTGCGCCGCCAGGAAGGAGAACGTGTTGCTGAGGGGGTCGACGATCGTGATCTTCCCGAGCCACAGAATCAGTATGGCCACCAGGCCTCCGGTGAAGCCGACGACGACGCCCTCGATCATGAACGGCCAGCGGATGAACCAGCGGGTGGCGCCGACGAGGCGCATCACCTCCACCTCGCGGCGACGGGTGTAGATCGAAAGCCGGATCGTGTTGCTGACCAGCATCAGCGAGGCGAGGATCAGCAGCACGGTGATCACCGTGAGGACGATCTTCAGGGCGCTGGTGACCTGGGCGATTTTGCTCGATTCGTCCTGGCGATCGAAGATCTTGTCGATGATCGAGGAGATCGGCTGCGGTTTGCCGTTGGGCCCGGTCGGGATGATCGCGGCGCGGATCCCGGCCAGGTTGGCGGCGTCGTCGGGGATGATTTTGAAGCTCGCCGGCAGCGGGTTTTCGTTCAGCTGCGAAGTCAGTTCCTTGCTCTTGTCCGCGCCCAGCGTTTCCTTCAGTTCCTTGAGGGCCTGCGATTTGGTGATCAACTCGACCGAATCGACGTGCGGAATCGCTTTCAGTTCCTTTTCCAGGGAGACGATTTCGGCATGCGTCGCGTCGGCGTAGAGGGCGACCTGGAAGTTCAGCTCGCCTCGCACCTGATCGCTCTTGGCCTGCGCCGTCTGGAAGATCGGGATCAGGACGCCGAGCAGGACCACGGTGACGACCGTGGTTATGATCGCGGCGAGACTCGGCGCGGCGTTCCGACGCAGGGCGCGGATCGCCTCCTGGAGGAAGAAGATCAGGCGCGACATCAGATCAGCGCGTCTTGGCCGTGGCCGTTGGACTGACCCTCACCCTGGTGGCCGACGCCCATCTCGGCCCGCATCCGCAGGCCGAATTCGGTCGTCGACTCCTCGGTGTAGCCGCCGCTGACCTCGTCGCGGACGACACGGCCCTCGTAGAGCTCGACCACCCGACGCTGCATGTTGTCGACCATCTCGCGGTCATGGGTGACGACAAGGACCGTGGTGCCGGTCTTGTTGATCCGGTAGAGCAGCTGCATGACCCCGATCGAGGTGACGGGGTCGAGGTTGCCGCTGGGCTCGTCGGCGAGCAGCAACGGCGGGTGGTTGACGAAGGCGCGGGCAATCGAGACGCGCTGCTGCTCGCCGCCCGAGAGCTGATCGGGGTAGCTGTGAAGCTTGGTCGAGAGGCCGACGAGGCGCAGCGTCTGCGGCACCTGCTCGCGGATTTCGGCGCGGCTGGCGCCGATCACCTGCAGCGCGTAGGCAACGTTGTCGTAGACGGTGCGGTCGGGGAGCAGCTTGAAATCCTGGAAGACGGTGCCGATGTTGCGCCGCAGCTGCGGGATCTTCTTCTCCGGCAGAGCGCCGATGTCGCGGCCGGCGATCTTGACCGTCCCCTCCGTCGTCGCCAGCTCGCGGATCAGCATCTTGATCAGGGTCGACTTGCCGCAACCGGTCGGGCCGACCAGGAAGACGAACTCGCCGCGGCCGATCGCCAGCGAGACCCGGTCGAGGGCCATGTGGCCCCCCGCGTAGACCTTGGTCACGTCGTTGAGCTCGACGATCGGCGCCCGGCGGCCGCGGGGCCGCCGCGGCTCGTCGTCACGGGGTTGTCTCTTCTTCGATCTCGCCATAGGGGGATTGGGTTCGGCGGACACAGGGTGACTCCTTCGCACCTTCGGCCGCGCAAGACTGCGCCCATCTCGGATTGGTGAAATCTTAGCGAACCGTTAGCGATTGCTCATATCTACCGGTTGCCCCCAGGCCGCACCGTCGTCAGGAGGAGCTGGTGACGACCGGTTCGATTTCTTCTTCGGCGACCGCTTCGGCTGCTTCTTCGGCTTCGGCTGCGGTCGTTTCGGCGGCTTCCGCGCTCGCGGCCTTGCCGGTCGCGACAGAGGATCGCTGGAGAGCGGTGCTAGCCGAGCCGGCGCTGGCGCTGAGTTGGAAGGTGAGAAGCGCGAAGAGCACCGCGAACAGGGAGAACGACCCGTAGATCACCGCCCGCGGGCCCGGGCGCCGGGATCGGGACGAGCGCGGAGTCTGGGACGGGCGTCGCGGGAGGTTCGGTTCTGGGTGGGACATCGGGCTCCTTCGGGGTAGCGGTACCCCCGCAGGGTGAGAGCGGTGGATAACACCGGCCTGAAGCCCGTGTGAGAGTGCTCTGAGAATCGAAGAGCTCGCACTCTCGCCCCAGCAGACGGGGAAAAGTGCGAGCTCGAGCGGGCGGGCTCAGGGGAAAACCGCCTCCCCCGTCTCATCGTCGACGACGGAGATCGCCACCGCCGGACAGGACTCGGCCGCCTTCAAGATCAGCTCCGGCGGTCCGCTGCCGATCACCACGGCTACGTCCTCGAGCTGGAACACCTCCGGGGCCACCTCGACGCAGTCGCCGTGGGCGCTGCACTCGTACGGGTCCACCACTGGGACGTAGGTCATGCCACTTCCTCCTTTGGTTCGGGGGCAAACCTGTCGCTGCCCTCTATGCGCCTACGCAAGGCGGGGATCGAGCGCGGCCGGCCGACCGCCAGGCCGGCGACGGGAACGCCACTGCGGGTGAAGAGCGCCTCGAAGTCGCGCTCGGCGGGATCGCCGTCGAGGACGACGGCGTCGCCGAGGTGGGGATGCCCCACGCACTGGATCCGCATCCCGTACTGGTCGCTCCAGAAGCTCGGCAGCGGCGGCGTGCCCGGGTACTCGCCGATCATCGCCTTTGCCGCTGCGGCGCCCTGCCAGGCGGCGGCGTCCCAGTGCTCGGTGCGGGAGTGGACGCCGAAGCGCGGGTCGAAGGGGACGCAGGCGTCGCCGGCGGCGAAGACGTCGGGCAGGCCGGTACGACCGCAGGTGTCGACGTGGACGCCGCCCTCGTCGAGGCCGCTTCCCCGCAGCCACCGGGTCGCGGGGGCGGTGCCGACGCCGACGACGACCGCGTCGCACTCGAACCTGCGGCCGTCGGCGAGGATCAGCTCCTCCACCCTCTCGCCGCCGCGGGCGCTCTCCAGCATCGCGCCGGTGATCACCCGCACGCCCTCTTCGAGATGGAGATCGGCGAACCAGCGCCCGAGGTGGGCGCCGACGATCGGCTCGAGCGGCGTATCGAGCGCCTCGATGATCGTCACCTCGACGCCGAGGTGACGCGCGGTCGCCGCCACCTCCTGGCCGATGAAGCCGGCACCGACGATCGCCAGGCGAGCGCCCGGCACCAGTTCGGCCCGCAACCGCCGGGCGTCGGCCAGGGTCCGCAGCGCATGGACGTTGGCGTGGTCGAGGAAGGGAAGCCGTCGCGGCCCGCTGCCGGTGGCGATCAGCAGCTTCCCGTATTCGAGCGCCACGCCGCAGTCGAGGAGGACCGTCCGCGCCTGCGGATCGAGCGCCTCGGCACGGACGCCGAGCAGGAGCTCGATTCCTTTCTCCTCATACCACCAGGCCGGCCGGTAGGAGACCGACTCGTCCTCGGCGCCGCCCGCCAGCACCTGCTTCGACAACGGCGGCCGGTCGTAGGGCGGGTCGGGCTCGGCGCAGACGATGCGAATCGGTGCCTCGTAGCCGCGGCGACGGAGGGTCTCGGCGGCGCGCTGCGCCGCCAGGCCCCCGCCCACCATCACCACACCAGGGTCTTTCATCACGCCTCCTCTAGGACTGGGGTTCGGGAAATCGTCCGGCTGCGTTCTAGACCGGCAGGGTGGGGGTGCTTCGGGCGAGCCTCCTTGGCACGTTTCTTGGCCCGCTCCGAGAGCACCCGGTAGACGAGCAGCCCGCCGATCAGCGGCGCCGTCAGCACCACCCACCACCTGAACCAGACGGCGGAGGCATCGGTGCCGGCGCCGAGCGCGTGGACCAGGCCCAGGACGTAGACCAGGATCGTCGCCCGGTGGGCCTTGCGCCAGAGCTTCGGCCCGACCCGTTTGCGGACGTAGAAGCTGAGGCCGAGCAGGGCGGCGAGGTAGCCGCCGATGACGCCGAGGCCGGTGAAGGCGGTGCGGAAGCTCATCGCGAAGGGCACGGTCACCCCGGCGACGCCCGGGTGCAGCCAGGGGTCGCCGAGCAGGGTGATGCCGTGGATCGCGATCGCGACCAAGCCGGCGAGCGCCGTCTGCTCGTGGATCGCCATCAGCTTGCGCGAGAGGCCGGGCCGGCGCATGACCTTGCCGGCCATGGCGAGACCGAGGCCGACCGAGACCGTGACCAGGACCAGCGCGACGAGCCCCGAGGCCCGGCTCGCCAGCCACCAGCCGTGGCTTTGGAGGGTGGTCGAGACAGCCGCGATCATCAATGGGCTCCTTCCAGGGTCGGGATCTGCGGCAAGCGAATGCGGGGCGCGGCGGCAAGGGGGCCGACGAGCTCGATCCGGCCGCCGTCGTGGACCAGCAGCCCGCCACGGTCGGCGAGCAGCCGGCGGCCACCCTCGGGACCGGAGAGCAGCGCCGCCTTTGAGAGGGTCTCCGCCTCGACCGCGGTGTCGCCGAGCGCCGTGGCACCGACAAGGCCGGTCCAGGCCGGCTCGCCGGTCGCGGGGTCGAGCAGGTGGTGGGCGAAGCGGCCGTCGGCGTCGCGCCAGATGCGGACGTTGAGGCCGGAGGTGGCGACGCCGCCGGAACCGAGCCGCAGGACGTGGGCGCGCTCACCCGTCTGCGGATGTTCGACGAAGACCTCATAGGGATGGACGAGGGCGTCGGCGCCGCCGATCCGGATGTCGCCGCCGCAGTCGACTATGAAGCGCGAGTAACCCCGGAGGCTGATCGCGATCAGGTCGGCGGCCAGGCCCTTGCCGGTGCCGCCGGTATCGAAGCGAAGACCGGGCGGGCGCACGATCTCGCCGGCCTCTTCGTCGATCTCGAAGCCGCGCCAGCGCTGCTCGGGGCTCGGGGACGCGGCCCGCCGCGGCGGCGCCTCGGCCAGCGCCTCGTCCAGCGGCGCCCCGGTCATCCCAGCCCGTGAGGACTGATAGCCGGCGCCCTCGATCTCCCGCAGCAGGGTCGGGTCGACCAGACCGCCGCTGTGCTCGGCGGCCTCGAGGCCGGCCTTCACCGCTCGGCGCAGCAGCGGCGAGGCGGGGACGCGCTCGCGCGGGTCCTCGTTGAAGGCGCAGAGCTCGCTGCGGGGTTTGAAGCGCGACAGCGCGAGGTCGAAATCGAAGATGAACCGCCTCGCCATCTCGGCCGCCTCGGCGGCCGGGGCCATCTCCGGCCCGGGCTCGCCGATCAGCAGCCGGACGTGGCTGCCCATCGCATCGAAGGTGATGTCGTGTTCGCTCATGTGAGTATCCGTTTGGTAGTGGGGCTCAGGAGGCGCTGGTCGTGACCGGTTCGGCTCCGTAGGAGGAGCTGGACGCCGGACCGCTGACGATGCTGTTCTTGCCGGGGGTCGGGACGACGGTGGTGACGATGCGGCGTTTGATCACCTTCCGTACCTGCACCGGTCCCGTCGCCGTCGCCGTCGATCCGCTCAGCGAGGGGTCGGCGCCGATGCTCAGCTGGTAGGTGAGCAGGGCGAAGAGCACTCCGAAGAGGGCGACCGAGCCCCAGAGAACCGCTCCGGGGCCAGGTCGCCGGTTGCGGCGAGCGTCAGTCATTGCGGCCGCCCTTGGACTCGTGCTCGCCACCGCCACCTGCGCCACCGCCGCTGGACGCGGTCGTGACCGGGGTGCTGCCGCCACCGGATGATCCGGAGCCGGCGCTGGCGCCACTGGTGTGGGTTACGACCGGGGTGCTGTGTGAGCCGCTGCCCGAGCCGGCCTTGGTGCCGGAGCCGCTGGTGTGGGTGACCACCGGCGTGCTGTGGGAGCCGCTGCTGCCCGAGCCGGCCTTCGTGCCCGTGGCGGAGCCGCTGGTGTGGGTGACCACCGGCTGCGTGGCCGACCCGGAGCCGGAGCTGACGGGCGCCGAGTAGGAGCCGCTGGTCGAAGTCGTGACCGGGGTCGACGATGAAGAGTAGGACGGGGTCGAGCCGCTCGAGGACGACCCGGTGGTGGCGCTGCCGTAAGCGCTCCCAGCGGAACCGCCGGCACCTGCCATCGCCCCTCCCCCGGTCCCGGTTGCGGCGGGATGCTTGGGCTTGGCGTGCTTGGTCACGTGGATCGTCCTGCGGATCACTTTGGTGCGGACAAGCGGTTTGGCGGCGACCGTCGCGCTCGACTGGCTCTGGCCGTTGCTCAGCGCCAGGCCGGCGAGTCCTCCTAGGCCGACGATGGTTGCTGCGGCAGCGATGCGGGTTCTCAGTCTGTTCACGGCGATCTCCTCTTTGGCTGAAGTTGCCGGGCCATCTTGCAAGCGGCCCATGCAAGGGCAGGTCAGACGCGGGTAAAGGGCTGGCAAAACCTCTTCGCGTCCCGCTCGGAGGCCCACGTCGCGCCGGTACAGTGGCCAGATGGCCACGCAGGCCCCCAGCGGGCGGATCCTCGTCGTCGAGGACGAGGAGTCGATTTCCCAGCCATTCGCGGAGGCGCTGCGACGGGCGGGCTTCGAGGCCCTGGTGACCGCGACCGCCGCCGGCGCCCTCGAGCTGGCCGCCTCGGAGGAACCCGACCTGGTGATGCTGGACCTGGCGCTGCCCGACGGCGACGGCCGCGACGTCTGCCGCGAGCTGCGTCGCCACTCGGACGTCCCGATCATGATGCTGACCGCCCGTGGCACCGAGATGGACAAGATCGTCGGCCTCGAGCTCGGCGCCGACGACTACGTCGTCAAGCCCTTCAGCGCCGCCGAGGTGATCTCGCGGATCCGCGCCGTCCTGCGCCGCAGCAACCGCGGCGACGACTCGCGCGAGTCGCGGGAGAAGCCGGTCCAGATCGGCGAGCTGGAGCTCGACCCCGGAGCGAGGATCGCGCGCATCGATGGCAGCGAGCTCGACCTCTCCCGCAAGGAGTTCGACCTGCTGGCCGAGCTGATGCGCCACGCCGGACAGGTCGTCAGGCGCGAGGACCTGATGTCGGAGGTCTGGGACACGAACTGGTTCGGCTCGACCAAGACCCTCGACGTCCACATCGGCTGGCTGCGGCGAAAGCTCGGCGACGATCCGGCTGACCCGACTTACATAGAGACGGTGCGCGGCGTCGGCTTCCGCTTCGCCGCCCCGGGGGTCGAGGAGCCGTAAGCCTCAGGGCCACCCTCCTGCTGGCGCTGGCCTACGTGCTGCTGCTGGCGCTGATCGCGCTCGGCGTGCCGCTGGCGCTGAGCCTGCGCGACCGGGTGGGCTCGGAGGTGCGCAGCCAGGCGCTCAGCCAGGCACAGGTGGTGGCGACTTCGGCGGCGGAGCTGGTCGAACCGGCGCGCACCGGCGTGCTCAACCGGCTGGTGCGACGCTCGGCGGAAAGCGTCCGCGGCCGGGTCATCGTGGTCGACTCGAACGGCCGCCTGCTTGCCGACTCGGCGGGGGAGAACGTCGGGCGCAGCTACGCCGACCGCCCGGAGATGAAGGCGGCGCTGCGTGGCCACACCGAGCAGATCACCCGCAACAGCGAGACCCTCGGCACCGAAATCCTCGCCACCGCCGTCCCCGTCCTCGAGCACACCAAGCCCCACGGGGCGGTGCGGATCACCCAGAGCGTCGATGCGGTCAACCGGGCGGTGCGGACCTCGATTCTCGACGTCGCGGCGCTGGCGGCGATCGTCCTCGCCCTGGGGATGATCGCGGGCGCCCTGATCGCCGCGCAGATCGCCCGACCGATCCGGCGACTGGACCGGGCCGCGCGGCGGGTCGCGGACGGTGACCTCGACGCCACGGTGGCCGTCGAGGGGAGCACCGAGCAGCGCTCCCTGGCGCGGACCTTCAACGAGATGACCCTTCGCGTCAAACGACTGCTGCGGGTGCAGCAGGACTTCGTCGCCGACGCCTCGCACCAGCTGCGCACGCCGCTGACCGGTTTGCGACTGCGGCTGGAGGGACTGGGAGAGCGCTTCCGCGGCAACCGAGAGGTCGACGCGGAGGTCGGGGCGGCGATGCGCGAGATCGACCGGCTCTCGTCGATCGTCGACGAGCTGCTGATCCTCAGCCGCGCCGGCGAGCACGAACTTCCCGGCGAGGAGCTCGACCTCGCCGCGGCGAGCCACCGCGCCGGCGAGCGCTGGCGGGCGACCGCCGCCGAGCGCGAGATCGAGCTCGAGGTGCGGGGCGTTGACGAGGGTGCCGTGGGATGGTGCGCCGGGCCGGACCTGGACCGTTCGATCGATGCGTTGGTCGAGAACGCGTTGCTCTACTCGCCGGCCGGGTCGACCGTGACGATCGCCTTCGGCCCCGGACGGATCGAGGTCCTCGACCGCGGCCCCGGCCTCGCCCCCGGCGAGGAGAACGCGGTCTTCGAGCGCTTCAGCCGCGGCAGTGCCGGCCAGCGCGGCCCCAGCGGGACCGGGCTCGGGCTGCCGATCGCGCGGGAGCTGACGCGCCAGTGGGGTGGCGACGTGCAGCTCTTCAACCGCGACGGCGGTGGCCTGCGCGCCATCATTGAGGTGCGCCAATGAGTCTTCCCGCCACCGCCAAGTGGATCGGACTGGCCCTGCTCGGGCTGGCGATCGCGGCCGCGGTCGCGATCGCGGCCACCAACCTCGTCAGCCAGCAGATCGGAATCGCTTCCGAGTCGATCTCCGCCGGCGACGCGCTGGCGCCCGCTGTCAGCGCGGCGAAAGGGGGCGGCGGCTCGACCGGCAACAGAGGGGAAAGCACCGGTCCAACGACGTCCGAAGAAACCACGACGACGACGCCAACTCAGCCGCCCACGACCGAATCAACGGAACCGAGTGTCCCCACCGAATCGAGCGAACCACGTGACGAGCACGGCGGCAGCAGCAGCCACGGTGGCCACGAGAGTTCAGACGACTAACTCAGGCAGCGGCGCCGACCAGCTCGCGCTCGCTGGGGGCGGCGCTCTCCCGGCGCGGCTCGATCGTCACCTGCGTGACCGGCAGCTCGATCGCCCGCCCAAGCCGGTCGGGGAGGCCGAGCCGGAGCTAGCGTGAGATCCCGCGCGGCAGGGTCGAGACGATCACCTCGTCGAACTCGCGGGCGTGGAGCACGTCGCCGACGGCGGCGAAGGGGTCCGGATCGCCGACGATCGCCCCGTCGAAATCGAGTCCCGAGCCGCGCATGCGCTCGGCCGCAGCCTCGGCCCGGCCGATCGCGTCCCCCCAGCCAGCTTTCATGTCAGCCGCCCAGGCGAGGCCTCGCGGCACCGCCGGGACCAGCAGGGTGAAGCGGGCGGAGGAGCCGGCGGCATGGCGCTCCAGCTCCGAGATCAGCTGCGGGGAATCGGCGGTGCGATTTGCGACTACCAGGATCTTCTGCTTCGACATCGTTGCCTCCTTTGCGGATTGCCCGACCAACCCTGCACGCACTCCGTAACCGGGAGCTAAGGCCGGGCTCAGAGTTGGCCGAAGATCGGCGCTAGTCGTCGCGGATGGCGATCCCGCCGCCGCCGCCGCTCGCCCGGGTCACGATCGGGGCCCTGGCGGTCGCCCCGCTCTTGACCGCGACGGTCTGGCTTGCGGGCACCGCGGAGGCGCCGCTGGCGGTGGTGACGACGGACGCGGTGGTGCCGGCGCTCGTCTGCTGGGTCGCGGCGGGCACGCCAGGGTTGGACCCGAGTGCGGCACCGCCGAGGGCGCCGAGTCCCAGCACCGTCGCCGTCGCAAACACCTTCGCTCTTCGGTTGCTCATGGTTCGCTCCTTAGCAGTTGGTCGATCCATACTGCGCCACGGCCGGCAAGCCAACGGCCAAGCGAAGGCCAAGAGTTGGTGAAGTCGGAGCCCCGCGAGTGGGGTCCAGCCGAGCCCCACCCTCACATCGAAGCACGCCGGCTGTCTATTTTGGGAGTTTGGGTGAGTCTCGTGGGGACGCCAAAGCCCACCGCGGAACCGACCGTTTAGCCCCCGCCGCCGCCCGGCGGGGGCGGATCGGTGGCGTAGAGCCTGGTGAGAGCGGCGACGAGCTGCGCCTGCTCGGACGAGGAGAGGCTGGCGGCAGGGTGGATCAACGTGTACTGCGTTGGCGGCATCTCGCCGCTGGAGACGTTCTCGACGACATCGCCGAGTTCGGGCTGGCCCCGGTTCCATTCGGAGAAGTTGAGAATGCCGCGACCGTCTTCGACGTCGTGCTGGACCAGCCAGGAGACGGGAGCGATGTTCGAATACCAGCGCCACTTGGTCAGGTTGCTGTGACAGTCGTAACAGGACTGCACGGCGAGCTGCCCCCCGGTGCCCGGAGGCCACTTTGCGGCCTGGGTCACGGGCGGGTTGGAGTGGTCACGCCCGTAGGGGACCAGCTGGATCAGGAGCAGGCCCGCGAGCCCGCCGAGAACCACGTACCTGAGTACTCGTCGCATGCGGGAAGAGCATGACGACCCGGCCAGACCCTCAGCCGATCGCCACCATGCGCTCGATCGGGATCCGCGCCCGCTCGGCGATGTCGGCCGGAACGCTGACCTCGAACCTCATCTCCGCCAGTGAGTCGCGCAGCTTCGGCAGCGTGATCATCTTCATGTATTTGCAGAAGGCCATCCGGTTGGCCTCGATCAGGTTCGCCTGCGGCGCCGCCTGCTGCAGCGGGTAGAGCATCCCGTTCTCGGTGGCGACGATGAAGCTGCCGTCCGGGTGCTCTTCGACGTGCTTCAGCATCCCCGAGGTGGAGAGCATGTGGACGCCGTCGGGCTCGATGTCGCCGGCGGCGACGTACTCCATCGCCTGCGTCGAGCAGCCGCACTCGGGGTGGATCAGGAACTCGGCCTCGGGGTTTTCGGCCCGGGTCTGGGCGATGTCCTCCGGGCGGATGCCGGCGTGGACGTGGCACTCGCCGTCCCAGATGTGGAAGCGGCCGCGCCGCTCGGGTTCGTCGATGAGCCCGGTCTCGCGCTCGACGAAGGCGCCGAGCCACATGTCGGGGCCGAAGAGGATCTCGGCCTCGGGGCCGTGCTCGGCCCAGATGTGCTCGACGACGCTGACCGCGTTCGAGGAGGTGCAGCAGTAATCGGTCTCCGCCTTCACCTCGGCCGAGGTGTTGACGTACATCACGACCAGGGCGCCGGGGTGCTCGGCCTTCCAGGCGCGCAGCTGGTCGGCGTCGATCGAGTCGGCAAGCGAGCAGCCGGCGTCGAGGTCGGGGATCAGGACCTTCTTCTGTGGCGAGAGGATCGAAGCCGTCTCGGCCATGAAGTGGACGCCGCAGAAGGCGATCACCTCGGCGTCGGTGGCGGCCGCCTGGCGCGAGAGCGCCAGCGAGTCGCCCATCTGATCGGCGACGTCCTGAACCTCGGGCAGCTGGTAGTTGTGGGCGAGGATGACGGCGTTGCGCTGAGCGGCGAGCGCTCGGATCTCCTCGCTGAGGGCAGCGATCTCGTCGGGCGTTAGAGCGTCCGGTGCCGTGGGTTGGATCGTCGGGAGCTCCTGCATGAGCCCTTCCTTTCCTGCTGTTCGCCGGCAGACCTTCGAAGGTCGAACCAGGTCGAATGAACGTGGAACGGAGTCTAGCGGCCGGCTTTGCCTGGCCGGCGTGGGGAGGGTCCTACGGACGGGCCAAACAGGGTCCGTTCTCGACCCTCCCCCCGCCGGCCCCACGGAGGCGGCAGACTTTGTTCATGCCCGAGCTGCCTGAGGTCGAGATCGTCGCGCGGCGGCTGAACAGCAGTCTCTCCGGAGCTGTCGTCGAATCGGCGTCGGCTCCCGGGATGAATGTGATGAAGACCTTCGAGCCGCCGCTGGAAGCCTTGACCGGGCGCAACGTCACGCGAGTACGACGGGTCGGCAAGATGCCGGTGGTCGAGTTCGGCGACCTGGCGCTGCTGGTCCACCTGATGTCGGCGGGCCGGCTGAAGGCGTTCGACAAACGGGCGTCGGCGAAAGACCGGGCCTCGCGGGTGCTGATCCGCCTCGCCGACGGGCGCGAGCTGCGGCTGCGGGAGTTCGGGACCAAGCAGCGGGCCTGGGCGAAGCTGCTGGCGACCGAGGCCGTGGCCGAGGACGAGATGGTGAAGTCGCTGGGCCCCGAAGCCTGGCCCCCTCCTTCGCTCGAGGAGCTGGCCGCGGCGGTCGATCACCCCAGGCACCTGCATCCGCTGTTGCGCCACCAGAAAGACATCGCCGGAATCGGCCGCTCCTGGGTCGACGAGATCCTCTGGGAGGCGCGGCTATCGCCGTTCAAGAAGGGGTCGGAGCTGGACCCGGGGGAGATCGAGCGCCTGCACGCCGCCCTCCACGTCCTCGGCGACGCGATCGACCACTACGAGCAGACGATCGGCGAGCAGGTCCCCGACAAGGTGCCGATGCCGCTCCAGGTCCACCGTCGCGAGGGGCAGCCCTGCCCCCGTTGCGGAACCACGATCGAGGCCGTCTTCTTCTCCGAGCACCAGACCAACTACTGCCCCAAGGAGCAGACCGGCGGCCGCGTCCTCAAAGACCGCCGCCTCTCGCGGCTACTCAAGTAGCTGGTTCGAGCAGGAGACTGAAGTCGAGGGTCGGGGCCGAATGGGTGAGGGCGCCGATCGAGATGAAGTCGACGCCGGTCTCGGCGATCGCCCGCACCGTCTCCATGCTGACGCCGCCCGAGGCCTCGAGCGAGGGTCCCTTGCCGGCGCCCGAGTTCTCGTCGCGAAGCTTCACCGCGCCGCGCAGGGTCTCGGTGTCCATGTTGTCGAGCAGCAGCAGGTCAGCGCCCGTGCCGAGCGCGTAGGCGGTTTCGTCGAGGTTGCGGACCTCGACCTCGATCGCCAGGTCCGGATATGAAGTGCGGGCGCCGTGGACGGCCTTGGCGAGGCTTCCGGCGAGGGCGATGTGGTTCTCCTTGATCAGGATCGCGTCGTAGAGGCCCATGCGGTGGTTGCGACCGCCGCCGGCGGCAACCGCGGCCTTCTCCAGCCGCCGCAGCCCCGGCGTCGTCTTGCGGGTGTCGAGGATGCGGGCGCCGGTGCCGGCGACCGCCTCAACGAAGCGGGCCGTCAGCGTCGCCACTCCGGAGAGGTGCCCAAGGAAGTTGAGCGCGGTCCGCTCCGCCACCAGCAGCGAACGCGCCGAGCCGGTGGCGAGCAGCACGTCGGCCGGCACCTCCTCCCTCCACCGCCCCTCGACGACGAGGTTGTCGACGTCATCGACCCCGCACTGGCGCATCGTCTCGGCGACCACCGCCAGACCGCTGACCACTCCCGGCTGTTTCTGGACGATCCGGGCGCGGGCGCGGGCGGCGGCCGGCACCGTCGACTCCGAGGTCACGTCGCCGGTGCCGACGTCCTCGGCGAGGGCGCGGGCGACCAGGTCCTCGAGCGGCTCCCCGGGTTCGGCCATCGCGCCAGCCTAGATCACCGCCGAGCTCGGTTTCGTTCGGCATAGCGCAACAAAACGCGAGCTCAGCGGTCGGACCTCACGTTTCGGGCTATCGCCGCGTTTAATCCACAGAGTGAGTGCACTGCCGCCCTTCCAGGTCCTGATCGACGAGCACGCCGGCGACGTGATGGCGGTGCTGCGCGCGGCGGTCGGCCGCGACGGCGCCGAGGACTGCTTCCAGGAGACGTTCCTCTCCGCCCTGCGGGCCTACCCGCAGCTGAAAGACAGCGGCAACCTGCGCGGCTGGCTGATCACGATCGCCCACCGCAAGGCCGTCGATCACCACCGTGCCCGCGGCCGCAGGCCGCTGCCGGTCGCCGAAGTGGCCGAGGTGGCGGTCGAGGACCCGCGGCCGGGTGGGGATATCTGGGCGGCGGTCGGCGGCCTGCCACCGAAGCAGCGGGCAGCGGTGACCCTGCGCTACGCCGGCGATCTCCCCCACGCCGAGATCGCCGACGCCCTCGGCTGCTCGCCCGCGGCGGCGCGACGCAGCCTGCACGAGGGAATCAAACGACTGAGGAAGGAGCTGGCATGACCAAGCATGCGCTGAGGAGCCTCACCGAGCGCGCCTCCGCGGAGGGCCTGCTCGACGTCGCCTACACCACGACCGACTCCCCGTTCGGCACTCTGCTGCTGGCGAAGACGCCGCGGGGGCTGGTGCGGATCGGCCTGCCGAACCAGGACGCCGACGATCTGCTGGTCGATCTGGCGCGGCGGGTCTCGCCGCGCGTCCTCGAGGCCCCGGCCGAGCTCGACGAGACGCGGCGCGAGCTCGACCTCTACTTCGAGGGCAAGCTCGACCGCTTCGACCTGCCGCTCGACTGGCAGCTCAGCGCGGGCTTCCGCCTCAAGGTGCTGCGGGCGATCGCCCGCATCCCCTACGGACAGACCCGCAACTACACGCAGATGGCGAGGAGCGCCGGCAACCAGCGCGCGGTGCGCGCCGCCGGCACCGCCTGCGGCCGCAACCCGATCCCCCTCGTCGTCCCCTGTCACCGCGTCCTGCGCAGCGGCGGCGCTCTCGGGGGCTACGGCGGCGGGTTGCCGATGAAGCGGCGGCTGCTGGAGATCGAGGGCGTACTGGACGCAGAGGCCGCTTAGCTAAAGGGTTTCCGCCGACGTTCCGATCGAAGGAGCATGAGACGGAAGTTCGGGATCACCGACAGCGAGGACCCACGCGCGATCAGGCTCGCCTGGTGGGCGTCGTTCTTCGCCACGGTGATGCTGATCGCGTTACTGGGCGTCGCCCGGTCGGCCCAAGCCCTGACGTCGCCCGGTGCCGCCGGCCCAACCACCTCCGCCATCTCGCTTCCGGTTGAAGAAGGCGAATCTGAAGCAGAAGGCGAAGAAGAAGAATTCGAAGCCGAAGAATGCGAAGCCGAAGAAGAAGGCGAAGAAGAAGAATGCATAGCCGAAGAAGCAGCGGCCGAAGCTTCTGAGGAGTGCGTTCTGAGCAGCGCCTCAGCCTCCGTCTCCGCCAGTCTCGCCAGCGACAAGGTCCGCCTCTCGATCCACTACACGGCCTTCTCCCCCGGCAGCGTCGAAGTCCTCTACTGGCTGCGCGGCAGCAAGGGCCCGCTGAGCCTCGGCAGGGAAAAGGACCGCCTCGGCAGGAAGGGCGTCCTCCGCCAAACCGAGATCCTGACCGCGGCGCAGATGACCAAGGCGGCGGCGGCCAAGAGCTTCACCGTCCAGCTCCGCCCCGCCAACGCACCGCGCTACTGCCACAGCCTGCTCGACCGGCACCTGACCATCCGCCATGCCACCGCCGGCCGCCTCACCTGGTCGGACCCCGAAATGGGCTACCGCTTCTCGCGGCAGCCCTAGAGACCCCCACGCCGGTACTTCAGGCGGGAAGGGTCTCGCGCAGCCAGACGGTCGCGTCGGCGAGGTGCGAGGGATCGATCTGGTGGCCGATCTCGGACTCGCGGTACTCGACCTCGAGACCGCCCGCCACGATCAGATCGCGCGCCCGCTGGGCGAACTCGATCCCGATCACCGGGTCGGGGCGACCGTGGGCGATGAAGACCCGCGTCTGCCGGCGGTCGGCGAACGACGGCTCCCAACCTTCCACCGTCGGCACGAAGCCGCTGAAGGCGAGGATCCCGGCGACCGCGGGCCGATCGGCGCCGAGCCCCATCGCGTAGCTCATCACCGTGCCCATCGAGAAGCCGCCGAGGACGGTCCGCTCGGGTCCGACCCCGGTCTCCTTCCAGAGCCGGTCGTGGAGCTCGGCGAGGGCGGCCCGGGCAGCCCGGAAGGTGTCGGGGTCGGGGAAGCCGACCCGCGGCACCAGGTACCAGTGGTACCCGGCCGAGCCGGGCAGGGTCAGCGGCGCCCGCGGCGTCACCACCCGCAGCCTCGCCGCCGGGTCGAGGTGGTCGGCCAGCCGCAGCAGGTCGCGCTCGTCGGTGCCGCGGCCGTGGTGGAGCACCAGCAGCCCCTCCGGCTCGGCGGCCGCCGGTCGCTCCAGGTGTCGCAGCGCATCCACCGCTAGGAGGCCGAGGAGGCCGCCGTCTTGTTCAGGTAGTCGCGCACGAACTCGTCGAGGTCGCCGTCGAGCACCCGCTGCACGTCGCCGACCTCGTGCTCGGTGCGGTGGTCCTTGACCATCGTGTACGGGTGAAGGACGTAGCTGCGGATCTGCGAGCCCCAGGCGACGTCTTTGACCTCACCCCTCGCCCGCGCCATCTCCTCGGCGCGTTTGCGCTCCTCCAGCTCGATCAGCTTCGAGCGCAGGAACTGCATCGCCACCGCCTTGTTCTGGGTCTGCGAGCGCTCGTTCTGGCACTGGACGACGGTGCCGGTCGGCAGGTGGGTGATCCGCACCGCCGAGTCGGTCTTGTTGACGTGCTGGCCGCCGGCGCCGGAAGCGCGGTAGGTGTCGATCCGGAGGTCGGCGTCGTCGACCTCGACCTCGACCCCGGCGTCGACCAGCGGGCCGACGTCGACCTGGGCGAAGCTGGTGTGGCGCCGCGAGGAGGAGTCGAAGGGGGAGATCCGGACCAGCCGGTGAACGCCTCGCTCGGCCGCGAAGAGGCCGTAGGCGTTCTCGCCGCGGGCGATGAAGGTCGCCGACTTGAGGCCGGCCTCCTCCCCCGGCGAGGCCTCCTTCATCTCGACCTCGAAGCCGCGCCGTTCGGACCAGCGCAGGTACATCCGCAGGAGGATCTCGGCCCAGTCCTGGGAGTCGGTCCCCCCCGCCCCCGCGTGAACGGTGACGACGGCGTCGCCGGCGTCGTACTCGCCGCTGAACAGGCGTCCCTCCTCGAGCTCGCCGAGGCGCCGCTCGGCTGAGCTCAGCTGCGAGCCCAGCTCGGCGGCGATCTCCTCGTCCTCCGCCGCCATCTCCGCCAGGTCGGCGAGGTCGGCGACATCGGACTCGAGGCCGCGGAACAACTCCAGCCGGCGCTGCGCCCGTGCGTGCGCGGCGGAGGTGCGGGCGGCCGCCTCCTGGTCGTCCCAGAAGCCGGGCCGGCCCATCTCCTCCTCCAGGCGCGCCGCCTCGGTCTCTAGCGCAGCTGGGTCAAAGGTAGTCCGAGAGCAGGGACAGCTGCTCGCGGACGGCGGCCAGGCGCGGCGCTACGGATTCGGTAGGGGCGGCCTCGGCCATGGTTGAAGACTACCCATGGGTGAAGCCATAGCCCCGCAGCGCCTCGGCGCGGTCCTCGTAGGGTCGCCAGCTCAGAACCCGGCGATCGTGCAGCTCGAACGCCCAGGCCATCTCGTCCTCGCTCGCCAGCGTGCCGTCCTCTTCCCAGTGCCAGCGGCGGCGGATCAGGGCCACAGCTCGCCCACCACCGCCCTCCAGCCCTTCCTCGTAGAGCTGCTCGAGCTCGATCGTCTGCTGGACGCCGCCCGGCGCCCGGGTCGCCCAGAGCCGCGCCGCCGCGGGCCCCTTGCGCAGCCCCCTGCTCGCGTGCAGCTCGACCTCCGGATCGAGCACCGCGACGAACCCGTCGAGGTCCCGCTCGTTGAAGGCCCGAATGAACTCCCGGACCGGGTCAGAAACCTTCATGGCTCAGCCCGAGGAAAGTCACGGCCGCGAAAAGCAAGCAGGTCGGTGGACGCAGGAAGCGAGGTGAGGGGAGCGCACTGGTTAGTGCGTGACCAGATCCGAGCGACCGAGGACGCCGAGATGCGCCGCTTTGCAGCGGCCGCGCCGGCCGCTCCTAAGCTCCATGGCACTTCTTGTACTTCTTGCCCGACCCGCACCAGCAGGGGTCGTTGCGGCCGATTTTGTCCTGCTCGTCCTTGACCACGGTCTCGACCACGTCGCCGTTGGCACCGTTGCCACCGACCGGCTGTGACGCGGCGACGTCGACCGCGCCGGCCGCAGCTACCTGCTGCAGCGCCGAAGGCTGGGCCTCGAGGGTGCCGCCGGAGTAGTTGAAGGCCCCCAGCTCGGCGTCGCCGTTGCTGGCGTCGGGCCCGGGCTGAGCCGGTTCGACTTCGATTTCGGCATGGAAGATCAGCTTGCTGAACTCGTCCCAGATCGCGTGCATCAGCTCCTCGAACATGATGAAGCCCTCGTTTTTGTAGGCGACGAGGGGGTCGATCTGAGCGAAGCCGCGGAGGTGGATGCCTTCGCGCAGGTAGTCCATGTCGAAGAGATGTTCGCGCCAGCGGTTGTCGATCACCTGCAGCAGGATCGAGCGCTCCAGATGGCGCATCAGCTCGACGCCTAGCTGCTGCTCGCGATCGTCGTAGGCACTCATCACGTCGTCGTCGAGGGCGTCTTTGAGCTTCTCGCGCTCGACCGTCTCCGGTGCCAGGGTGGCGACGTCGACGCCGACCGGCCAGATCAGCCGCAGCTGGGTCTCGAGCTCATCCAGGTCCCAGTCCTCCAGGATGTCCCCGGGCGTGTACTCGTCGACCAGGCGCTCGATCACTCCCTCGAGCTCGTCGCGGGCGGTCTCGGAGATGTCGCGCCCTTCGAGGATCTCGCGGCGATATTTGTAGACGACGCGGCGCTGCTCGTTCATCACGTCGTCGTACTCGAGGACGCGTTTGCGGATCAGGAAGTTCTGCTCCTCGACCTTCTTCTGAGCGTTCTCGACGGTTTTGGTCAGCATCTTCGCCTCGAGCGGCATCTCGGTCCCATCGTCGTCGATCGGACCGAGGCGGTCGAGGATTTTGAAGATGCGGTCGCCGGCGAAGAGCCGGATCACGTCGTCTTCGGCGGAGAGGTAGAAGCGCGACTCGCCGGGGTCGCCCTGGCGACCGGAGCGGCCGCGAAGCTGGTTGTCGATCCGCCGCGACTCGTGCCGCTCGGTGCCGCAGATGAAGAGGCCGCCGAGCTCACGCACTTCCTCGGCCTCCGCCTTGCACCCCGGCGCCAACTCGGCCGTCTTCGCCGCCAGCGCCTCGTAGTAGCCCTCGGTCTCGTAGGTGATTCCCTGCTTTTTCAGCTCGTGGATGGCGAGGTGTTCGGGGTCGCCGCCGAGCTTGATGTCGACACCGCGACCGGCCATGTTGGTGGCGATCATCACCTCGCCTTTGCGACCCGCCTGGGCGATCAGCTCGCCCTCTCGTTCGGCGTGCTCGGGCTTGGCGTTGAGCACGGCGTGTTTGATCCCGTCGCGCTTCAGCGCCGCGGAGATCATCTCCGAGACCTCGACCGAGACGGTCCCGACCAGGACCGGCTGCCCCTTTTCGTGGCGGGCGACGATCTCGTCGAGGACAGCTTTCCACTTGCCGTCTTTGGTTTTGAAGATCTGGTCGTTCTGGTCGGCGCGGACCATCGGCTGGTTGGTCGGGACCTCGACCACCGGCATCTCGTAGATCTTCATGAACTCGGTCGCCTCGGTCAGCGCGGTTCCGGTCATCCCCGCGAGCTTGTCGTAGAGGCGGAAGTAGTTCTGCAGGGTGATCGTCGCCAGGGTCTGGTTCTCCTCCCGGATCGCCACGCCTTCCTTCGCCTCGACCGCCTGGTGCAGGCCCTCCGACCAGCGCCGGCCCTCGAGGATGCGACCGGTGAACTCGTCGATGATCATCACCTCGCCGTCGATAACCGCGTAGTCCTGGTCTTTCTTGTAGAGCGCCTCGGCCTTCAGCGACTGGACCAGATGGTTGACGAGACTGCCGTGCTCGCCGAGGTAGAGGTTGTCGACGCCGATGAAGTCCTCGGCTTTCTTCACCCCGCGCTCGGTCGGCGCCACGGTCTTGTGCTTCTCGTCGTACTCGTAGTCGTAGTCGACCTCGGAGGTGTCCTTGGACTCGCCCAGCGATTTCAGTTTTTCTTTCGCCGGCACGCCGACCATCTGTTTGGCCAGGCGGGCGAAGGTGTAATAGGTCTGGGCCGCCTGTTCGGGCTGGCCGGAGATGATCAGCGGCGTCCGCGCCTCGTCGATCAGGATGTTGTCGACCTCGTCCACGATCGCGAACTTGTGGCCGCGCTGGACGCAGTGCTCGAGGGCCGGCGCCATGTTGTCGCGCAGGTAGTCGAAGCCGAACTCGGAGTTGGTGCCGTAGGTGACGTCGCCGGCATATTTGCGCTGCCGGGTCTCGTGGTCGTCGCCGTCCTGCACGGCCGAGACGCTGACGCCGAGCGCGTCGTAGATCGGTTTCATCCATTCGGAGTCGCGTCGGGCCAGGTAGTCGTTGACGGTGACGACGTGGACGCTCTCGCCGGCCAGCGTGTTGAGGAAGACCGGCAGCGTCGCGGTCAGGGTCTTGCCCTCGCCGGTCCGCATCTCGGCGATCGCGCCGTCGTGGAGGACCATGCCGCCGATCAGCTGGACGTCGTAGTGGCGCTGGCCGGTCGTCCGCCGCGACGCCTCGCGGGTCAGCGCGAACGCCTCCGGCAGCAGGTCGTCGAGCGACTCGCCACCGCGGGCGCGCTCACGCAGGGAGTCGGCCTCCCCGCGCAACTCCGCGTCGGTGAGTGCTTCCATCTCCGGCTCGAAGCGATTGATCGCTTCCGCGCGCTTCTGGTAGGCCTTGAACTTCCGCCCCTCCCCCGCGCGCAGGGCCTTGGTTACGAGGTCCATAGCTGGCATTGCTCAAGAGTAGCGAGGGGGGACGGCTCGCCCTTTCCGCCCAGGTAGAAAACCCCCTTGCCCTCGGCAAGTGACGGGCGTAGCATCGAGGCTCGAACCCAAAGGAGGTAACTCGTGCGGATTGAGATTCGGGGCCGAAACGTCGAGATGACGGATGACCTGCGTGAGATGGTGCGGAAGCGATTCCAGCGCTTGGGTCAGCAGGTCTCAGTCCTGGCGACCCTGGAGGTCGTGCTCTCGGAGGAGCGCAACCCCTCGATCACTGACAGCCAGGTGGCGGAGGCGACCTTCTACCTCAAGGGAGTGACCCTGCGGGCGCGCGAGGCGTCGCCGGAGATGACCCATTCCGTGCATGAACTGGCCGAGGACGTGCGACGCCAGGTCAAGAAGCACCGCGACCTGCGGCGCAAGCGCCGGCGGACCCGGCAGCTCGTCGACCGGATGCGCGGCCGGCCGGCCGAGTCGCATCCGTAGCGCCCCGATCCGTCTCTAGAGGCGGCGGGCGAAGGTGACGGCGACGACACGAGCGGCGCCGCTCGAACGCAGCGCTTTGGCGCAGGCGGTGAGGGTGGCGCCGGTGGTCAACACGTCGTCGACCAGCATGACGCTGCGGGGCGCCGCTCTCGTGGCCTGAATCCGGGGTGGGTGGCCGATCCGCTCGGCGCGGCGACGGCCGACCTGACGGCGCGCGCCGCGCCGCGCCAGGCACGGCTCGAGCGAGGCCCCGAGGCGCTCCGCGAGGGCGGCCGCGAGCTCACCGGCGGGATCGAAGCCGCGGCGCCGCAGCCGCGACGGCGCCGCCGGGACGGGGACGATCGCGCCGCTCAGCATGTGAGCCGGGGCGAGCCAGTGAATTCGGTCAGCCATCAGGTCGGCGACCGGGAGCAGATGGCGGAACTTCAGCGCCCCGACCAGGTTGCGGGCAACACCCTCGTGCGGGGCCGAGGACCAGGCACGGTCGAGGCCGGACGGGCCCTTGCCGAGCAACGGCTCGGCCGCCGCGAGCCGGCGTCCGCAGCGACCGCAGAGGACCGCCTCGGGCCGGCACGAACGCCCGCAGGCGGCGCAGATGGACGGCACCAGCCCGGTCGCGACTGCGCGGAGAATCTCCATGCACCGATCCTGCGGCGCGGCGGCGCACGCGTTGCTCGCGAATCGTCAAATATGCGTCAGAACTTCGTCGCCGCCGGCGCGCTCAGCCGCGGCGAGCGGCGATCGCGCCGACCAGAACCGTGCCGGCGGCGATCTCGGCGCCGGGCAGGACGATCACCTCGCGCAGACGGCTGTTGGCGCCGATCCGTACTCGATCGCCGATCACCGCCGGACCGTCGATGCGGACGTCGTCGGCGATCTCGCAGCCTGGGCCGAGCAGCACCGGCCCCTTCAATGCGCCCTCGTCGCCTTCGGGCTCACCGCTGCGGAACCCGTCCACGACTTCTCCCTCGCTCTCGACCTCGACGGCGGCGCTGAGCGCGTCGAGGTTGCCGCTGCGCAGCTCCTCGAGGTTGCCGATGTCGTTCCAGTAGTCGTCGATCTCGTGCGAGTAGAACGGCACGTCGGCCTCCAGCAGGCGGGGGAAGACGTCCATCGCCCAGTCGGCGAACCCGGGCGGGTCGCCGGGACCGGCGGCCTTGCTGGTTGCCGGGTCGGGGAAGAAATCGAAGATCTCCGAGCGGAACATGTAGATGCCGCAGTTGGCGAGGTCGGAGAGCGCCTCGGCGGAGTCGGGCTTCTCCTGGAAGCCCTGGATGCGGCGATCGGCGCCGGTGATCGCGACCCCGAACTGGCTGGTGTCCTCGACCCGCTTCGTCGCCAGCGTCGCGATCCCGTCGTGGGACTCGTGGAACTGCCGCATCGACGTCAGGTCGATGTCGGTGAGGGCGTCGCCGGAGATCACCAGGAAGCTCTCGCCGAGGAACTCGGCGGCCTTGCGGACGCCACCGGAGGTGCCCAGCAACTGCTCCTCGCGACTGTATGAAAGCTCAACTCCGCAGCCTGAACCGTCGCCGAAGCGCTCTTCGATCAGCTCCGGGAACCAGTGCAGGTTGGCGATCGTCTGAGCGAAGTCATGGCGGGCCAGGAGGCGAAGTATGTGCTCCATCACCGGCCGGTTGAGAACCGGCACCATCGGCTTCGGCATCTCGTAGGTGATCGGGCGCAGGCGCGTGCCCAGGCCGGCGGCGAGGACCATCGCCCGCATCGCGCTCATGGCTGTCCCATCGCCTGCTTGAACCGATCGAGCTCACTGGTCACGGCGGGGTCGACGCCGCGCAGGCGGGCCAGCTCGAGGGAGACGAGATCGCCCAGCATCGTCGCCCAGAAGAGGCGGGCGACCCGGGTCTCGCCCGCGGTCTCGACCTGCACCGCGGCGGCACCGTCGGCGCTGACCACTGCTGCCGTCAACTCGATTCGCCGCCGCTCGCGCGGGTGCTGGTCGGAGTCTTCGAGGAAGACGGCGGCGAGGCCGGCCTCGGCGGCAGCCTCGGTCCAACCGCAGATCTCGTTGTGGTCGGCCTCCGGCAGCTCCGAGTGGAAGCAGGGCAGCTTGGCGTTCTCGTTGACCTGGGTCTTCCAGCGACGGGCGACCGGACCGGTCAGATCGGCGCCGTAGACCACCGGCAGGGTCCCGTCGAGCTGAGCCGCGATCTCGACGGCGCGGGCCTGGAGCGCCTCGGCCTGCTCGGAGAGGAAGGCGGCGGCGGCATCGATCTCGGTGTGAAGGCGGGGAGCGATGCCGCAGAGCGCCGCCACCTCGGCGGCGACGACGAACATGTAGGCGACGGCGACCCGAGGCTGGAAGATGCCGGGAAGGCCGACCACGGGGACCCCGGCCTTGCGGGCTTCGTCGACCAGGGTGCCGCCGGTGCTGGCGACGACGCGACGGGCGCCCAGCGCCTCGGCCGCGGCGAAGCAGGCGAGGGTCTCCTCGGTCATGCCCGAGTAGCTGGAGCAGAGCACCGTCCACTCCGGCGTCGCCCAGCTCGGCAGCTCGTAGCCGCGCACCGAGACCAGCGGCCGCGTCAGCCGATCCCCCAGCGCGGCGGCGGCGAGATCGCCGCCGATCGCCGACCCGCCCATCCCGCAGACCATCAGCCCGGCGGCGTCGGCGGACTCCAGACGCGCCGATTCGATCCGCCAGAGGGCGTCGCGAAGCTGGTCAGGTATGCCGAGTACGTCGTCGATCATCAGGTCACCTCCGGGCCGGGACTATCTCATCCCGCCCGACGACGGCGCCGGAGAGGCAAGCCCCGGCCCCGACCTTAACGCCAGGAGCGAGAACGGAGCCGGTGATCCGGGCCCCCGCGCCAACGTCACAGCCGCCGAGCAGGACCGAGTCGCGCACTTCCGCCCCGGCGGCCACGGTGCAGCCCGGGCCGAGGACCGCGCGCGGGCCGACCGCGGCGCCCTCGGCGATCTCGGCGCCGGCGCCGACGAGCAGACCCGGGGCGGTGGGCCTGACCCGGGTCTGGACCCGGCCCTCGAGGATGTCCCAGGTCGCCTGCAGGTAACGCGCGGGCGTGCCGATGTCCATCCAGTAGCCGTCCAGGAGTAACCCGTGAAGCCCGTCGCCGACCAGCCGCGGGAAGACATCGCGCTCGATCGAGACCTCCCGCTCCGGTGGGATCAGATCGAGGACCGAGCGCTCCAGCACGTAGGCGCCGGCGTTGACCTCACCCGGCGCGGCCTCGCCGGTCTTCTCGAGGAACTGCAGCACCGCGCCGTCGCCGTCGCTGCGGACGAGACCGTAGGCGGCGGCGTCCTCGACCGCGAACAGCGCCAGGGTCGCCCGCGCCCGGCGCTCCTCGTGGGCGCGGAGCAGGGCGTCGAGGTCGAAGTTGGTGAGGACGTCGCCGTTGAGGGCGAGGAAGCGCTCATCCAGGCGGTCGCCGAGGCTGTCGGCGGCAAAGCGGATCGCCCCCGCGGTGCCGCGCCGATCCGGCTCGATCACGTAGGTGAGCCGGACCCCGGCGTGCTCGCCCTCACCGAGCGCCGCCCGCAGGACATCCGGCAGGAAGCCACAGGCGAACACCACCTCGCTGACGCCGTGCTCCGCCAGCCACTCGACCATGTAGGCGAGAAACGGCCGGTCGACCAGGGTCAGCGCCGGCTTCGGGATCGTGTCGGTAAGCGGCCGAAGTCGCGTCCCCTCGCCCCCGACCAGCACTATCGCCTGCATCTACTCGGAGGCGGCGGGAGCAGGCGCCACCTGCGGCTTGCCGATTCCCTCGTAATCGAAGCCGGCGGCCCGCAGCGTCGCGGCGTCGAGGAAGTTGCGGCCGTCGATGATCAGCGCCTGCGCCATCCGGCCAGCCACGTCGGCCCAGTCGAGCTCGGCGAACTCGGGCCACTCGGTGACGAGGACGGCGGCATCGGCCCCGTCGAGCGCCTCCAGCGCCGATCCGGCCATCTCGACCGAGTCGAGGAGCTCGCTGGCGCGTCCGGTGGCGACGGGATCGAAGGCGACGACTTCGGCGCCCTCGCCCTGCAGCCGCGCCGCAAGGACCAGGCTCGACGCCTCGCGCATGTCGTCGGTGTCCGGCTTGAAGGCCAGGCCCAGCAATGCCACCCGCTTGCCGATCAGGCTCCCGAGATGCTTCTCGAGCTTCCCGACCACCCGCCGCTTCTGCAGCTCGTTGACCTCGATCACCGCGGTCAGCAACTGGAAGTGGTAGCCGGTGTTGCCCGCCAGCATCTTCAGGGCGCTGACGTCCTTGGGGAAGCAGGAGCCGCCGTAGCCGATGCCGGCGCGCAGGAACGAGGAGCCGATCCGCTGATCGAGGCCCATGCCCTCGGCCACCTCGGCGACGTCGGCGCCCACCTCCTCGCAGACGTTGGCGATCTCGTTGATGAAGGAGATCTTGGTCGCCAGGAAGGCGTTGGAGGCGAGCTTGATCATCTCGGCGCTGGCGACGTCGGTTCGGTGGATGGTGCCGCCGAGCGGTTCGTACAGCGCGGCCACGGCGGCGGCGGCGGCCTCGTCGCCCGGGTCGGTGCCGACGACGACGCGATCGGGGTGCATGAAGTCCTCGACCGCCGAACCCTCCTTGAGGAACTCGGGGCAGGAGACGTAGGCGAGGTCGGGCAGGTCACGGCGGATCGAGTTGCCGGTTCCGGCGGGGACGGTGCTCTTCATCACCAGCACGTGGCCGCCGCCGGCGGGGAGGTTGTCGACGACGGTGCGAACCCGCGAGAGGTCGGCGTCGCCCGAGTAGGTCGGCGGCGTGTCGACGCAGACGAACAGCAGCCGCGCCCGCTCCAGCAGCTCCGCCATCTCGGTGGTGAAGGTGATCCTCTCCGCGTTGCGGCGAAGCATCTCTTCGAGACCCGGCTCGTGGATCGTCGTCTCTCCCCGCGAAAGCGCCTCGATCTTCTCGGGGAGGATGTCGCGGGCGACCACCTGGTGTCCCAGCTCGGCGAAGCAGACCGCGGTGACCAGACCCACCCAGCCGACTCCGATCACTCCGACTGCGTCCGAGTTCTTGCTCATGGCGTCTTCTTTCCTTCGCGCTTGCGCTTTTTGTTGGGGATGATCACGTGCGCCGAGCGCGCGATGCCCAGCATCTGGTCGTTGGTGAGCGACATCTGCAGGCTGTTGGACACCCAATAGGTGTTCTCCCCCCGGTGCCAGGCGACCAGCTTCACCTTGCCGCTGTCGACGAAGATCTCGTATTCGCGTCCGTTGATCGTCCTGGTTTCGCTCGGGTTATCGAGGATCGGCGGGTCCGACCAGCCCTGAATCCCCTGCACCCCGAAGTAGTTTATTTCGTATTCGGGCTGATACTCCGCGACCATCCGATACGCGGGGTGACGATCCTGGCTTTTGTCCCTGAGGTGGTAGACGCGCGGGTCAACGATGCGTTCGTAGGGATCGGTTTCGACGTAGGAGGCGCCGGACGGGAGCCGGCTTACGTAGAAGACCGGGAAGCCACCGCTGACCTTGCGGGCGACGATCTTTCCCTCCGCCAATCCTGCTTCGCCGGCGGCGACGAGACCGTCGCTCCCGGGCGGGCCCAGGTGGACGACGGACTTCGGCTTCGTCCTCGTCTTCGGCTTGGACTTGCCCTTCTTCCCCTGCTTCGACTTCGCGCTCTTCTTCGAATGCTTTTCGGAGCGTTCCGGGAACCCTTCGGCCTCCGGGCCGGATTCGCCGAGGAATTCCTTCACCGCTCCGTGGATCGCGCTCTCGGAGGCGTAGACGTAGCTGGGCCCCAGTTCGGCCGGAAAATGGACCTGACTGACTTCGGAGTGGCGCGATTCGACGAAGAGATCGAGCAGCTGGATCAGCGTCGCCGTATCGCTGATGTCCGAGGTCGTGTATTCGGTGAAGATGTCGACCAGGTTGTTGTTGTCGGTGAGGAAATCCTGGAGCGGCAGCTCTTGGCGGGCCTGGCTGAGGAAGGCCTGCTGGCGGGCCGAGCGGACGATGTCCGTGTCGGTATGGCGGTAGCGCACGTACTGGAGCGCTTTTTTCCCGCAGAGCAGCTGGTAGCCCGGCTGGATGTTGATTTCCGAATACTGTTCGGAGGCCGGCACGCCTTCGTTGGAGTGGTAATAACGGCGGTCGACGTCCGTATAGACGCAGCCGATCGCGTCAACGGCGCGGACGAAGCCGAGGAAGTCGACGTTGACGACGTGGTTGATCTTCAACCCGGTCAGTTCCTTGACCACCTGCAGGGTCAGTTTCGGCCCGCCGTAGGTATAGGCGGCGTTGAACTTTTCGGTCCCGAAGCCGGGGATTTCAACCTTGAGGTCGCGCGGGATCGACATCACCGAGATCAGGTTCTTGCTCGGATCGAGGCGGAGCAGGATCGTCGTGTCCGAGCGCCCTGGGTCTTCCTGCAGGTTCGCCCGCTTGTCGGAGCCGAGGACGAGGATCGTCTCGGGCCCGCCGCCGTGGACGTCTTCGAGCTCCTTTTCGATCTTGGTCTTGAAGTTCCCGTTTTCCCCGATCGCCTGAGCGATGCTGTCCAGGTAGAGCAGGATGCTGGTCGCGGTCGCCGCGGCGGAGACGGCGACGATGATCACCGCGGCCAGCGTGAACCGCCACCAGAAGCGCTTGGGCTTCGGCGCCGGCTCGCTGTCGCCGCCCGGAGGCGGCTTCTTCGGTGCCCGGCCCGGAACTTGCGGCTCAGTCATCGTCGAGCCGGCCCGGGATCGCCCGGAGGAACGATTCGAGAGCCTGGCGGTAGGTCTCCAGCGAGGAGACCGAGACCCACTCCTCGGGGCCGTGGTGGCCGGCGCCGACCGGTCCGAACTCGACCGCCGGCACTCCCACTCGCAGGAAGGAGACCGCGTCGGAGGCGCCGTCGCGCCCGACGCTCATCGGCTCGCCGTGATGGTGCGCGGTCGCCGAGTCGCGCAGCGCCCGCACGAAGACGGACTCGCGGTCGACCGTGGCCGGGGGGCGGGTCAGCAGCGGCGTCGCCTGGACGCCCGAGAGGCCACGCACTTCCTCCAGGATCGCGGCCGGATCCTGGTCGGGCAGATAGCGGATGTCGACGTCGATCACGCATCGGTCTGGCACCTTGTTCAGCGCGTCCCCGCCCCAGATCCTCCCCAGGTTGATCGAGGGGCGATCGAAGAGCTCCGAACTGTGCCGGGCAAACGGTAGCGACTCGATACTGCGAAAGACGTCGATCGCGTTGAGGACGGCGTTGTCGCCGAGCCAGGGGGTGGCTCCGTGGGCCGCCCTTCCGCCCACCTCCAGGCGCAGCGCCAGCACTCCCTTGGCCTCGACGCCGATGTGGAGATCGGTCGGCTCGCCGGTGATCGCGAAGTCGCCGATGAAGCCGCAGTCAACCAGGTGGTCGCAGCCGCGCTCGTCTCCCTCCTCGGACTCCTCGTCGCCGACGACGCCCAACCGCACCCGGACGCCGGCCTGATCGCGCATCGCCGCGGTCGTCAGCAGCATCGCCGCCAGCGCGCCCTTCATGTCGTAGGCGCCGCGGCCGTATAGGCGATCGCCGTCGATTCGCGGCTGGAACTGCTCAGCGGGGGCGGGGACGACGTCGAGGTGGCCCTCCAGGACGACGGTCGGAGCCGACTCGGGACCGACCTCGGCCTTGATCACCGGCAGGCCGCGGACCTCGTCGCGCTCGGCCTCGATCCCGCGCGCCTCCAACCAGCCCTTGACGAATCCCGCCGCCTCCCAGATCGCCTCGGGCTCAGAGGTCTCGTACCCGATCAGTCGCTCGGTGAGCACTACAAGCTCCTCGCTCATCGGACGCCCCGCAACGACGAGCCCCCGCCAGCTCCAGATATGAAGGGTGCGGCCTGGTTGCCAGCTTCACCGAAGAAGGACGTTTGCCTGGGCGTCCTTCGGCGAGGGATCGAGTGAGGGAGCCGATACCCCTCCACTTGCGGCCTCGTCCCGAGGGACCGACTCATCCCGCGATCGCGAGGAAGGCCTCCGCCCGGTCGCGGTCTTTCTGCGCCCGCGCGAAGTCGGCGCTCCCTTTCTCGTTCTCGGAGAGCCGCTGCTCGGCATCGGCGAGCTGCTCTTTCAGCGCTGCGGCGTCGAGGTCCTCGGGCGCGATCGCCTCCTCGAGCAGGAGGCGGGCGCGGTTGCCGAAGACCTGCAACCAGCCGTGCGCCTGGGCGTAGCGCACGGTCTCGGAACTGGAGAGATGCAGGCGCAGCTCGGTCGGCCGCAGCGCCGCCAGCAGCGGCGCATGGTTGGCGAGGATGCCGATTTCGCCGACCTCGGTCCGGGTCGAGACCTGCTGCACTTCGCCGTTGAAGACCTCCCCCTCCGGGGTCAGAACCTCGACGTCCACCATGTGCTCCGCCGCCACGTCAGTCCCTATGCCGCCGCTGCGGCCTTGGCGTTCTCGGTGACCTGGTCGATCGAGCCCTGCATGTAGAAGGCTCCCTCGGAGAGCTCGTCGTGCTCGCCGTCGAGGATCTCGCGGAAGCCGCGGACGGTCTCCGAGACCGGCACGTACTCGCCGCCGCGACCGGTGAACTGTTCGGCGACGAAGAACGGCTGCGAGAGGAAGCGCTCGATCTTGCGGGCGCGGGAGACCGTCTGGCGGTCCTCGTCGGAGAGCTCGTCGATGCCGAGGATGGCGATGATGTCCTGGAGCTCCTTGTAGCGCTGGAGCACCTGCTGGACCTCGGTCGCGGTGCGGTAGTGCTCCTCGCCGACGACGGCGGGCTTGAGGATCGTCGAGGTCGAGTCGAGCGGGTCGACGGCCGGGTAGATGCCTTTCTCGGAGATCGACCGCGAGAGCGCCGTGGTCGCGTTGAGGTGGGCGAACACCGAGGCCGGGGCCGGATCGGTGTAGTCGTCGGCGGGGACGTATACCGCCTGGATCGAGGTGACCGAGCCGCGCTCGGTCGAGGTGATCCGCTCCTGCAGGCCGCCCATCTCGGTCTCCAAGGTCGGCTGGTAACCGACCGCGGACGGCATCCGTCCCAGCAGCGCCGAGACCTCGGAGCCGGCCTGGACGAAGCGAAAGATGTTGTCGATGAAGAGCAGCACGTCCTGGCCGCCCTGCTCGCGGTAGTACTCGGCCATCGTCAGTCCCGAGAGGGCGACGCGGAGGCGGGCTCCGGGCGGCTCGTTCATCTGACCGAAGACGAGCATCGTCTTGTCGATCACGCCCGACTCTTTCATCTCGCGCCAGAGGTCGTTGCCCTCTCGCGAGCGCTCGCCGACGCCGCAGAATGCGGACAGGCCCTCGTGCTCCTCGGCGATGTTGCGGATCAGCTCCTGGATCAGCACGGTCTTGCCGACGCCGGCGCCGCCGAACAGCCCGACCTTGCCGCCTTTGGCATATGGGGCGAGCAGGTCGATGACCTTGATCCCGGTTTCGAGGATCTCCTGGGTCGGGGTCAGGTCGGAGGCTTTGGGGGCCGGGCGGTGGATCGGCCAGCGTTCCTCGCTCTCGACCGCGGGGCCGTTGTCGATCGGCTCGCCGAGCAGGTTGAAGATCCGGCCGAGGGTGCCGTCGCCGACCGGAACCGTGATCGGGCCGCCGGTGTCGATCACCTTGGCGCCGCGCTGGAGGCCGTCGGTGGCGTCCATCGCGACGGTGCGGACGCGATCGTCGCCGAGGTGCTGCTGCACCTCGCAGATCAGGTCCGTCGGTTCGTTGTCTTCGTCGCCCTTCATCTCGATCTTCACCGCCGAGTAGATCGCCGGCAGCTTGTCGGGGAAGACGGCGTCGACGACCACTCCCGTGACCTGCTCGACGCTCCCTACGTTGGTTCCGTTGCTCTCAGCCATTGGTTCCTTTGTGCTCGTTGATGGGTCTAGCCCAGCGCCTCGGCGCCGGCTACGACCTCCAAGATCTCCTGCGTGATTTCCGCCTGACGGACCCGGTTCATCTCCAGCGTGAGGTCGTCCATCATCGTTTCCGCGTTCTCGGCGGCGTTGCGCATCGCGGTCATCCGGGCGCCGAGCTCCGAGGCGGCGGACTCGAGCAGCGCTCGGTAGACGGAAATCGTCACGTACTCCGGGATCAGCCTCGCGAGGAGCTCCTCGGGATCGGGCTCGTATTCCCACTGCGAGCGGCTCTGGGCCTGCTCCGCCTCGGTCGGCTCGGCGCCCTGCCGCTCGTCCGCGGCGCCCTCGCCGATCACGTCGGCCTGCTGCAACGGCAGCAGGGTCTGGCGCCAGACGTGCTGGGTCAGCGGCGAGACGTAGCGGTTGTAGACCAGCTCGACCCGGTCAAGATCCTCCTCGACGTATCGCGCGGTCAGCTCTTCGCCGATCTCGCGGGCGTTGGCGAAGGCGGGGCGGTCGGTGAAGCCGACGTAGGAGGTGCGGACGTCGAGCTTGCGGAAGGTCAGGGCCGAGACGCCCTTGCGGCCGACGACCGAGAAGGTGGTGTCGGCGCCTTCGCCGCTGACCTTGTCGCGGACGCGGACACCTTCGCGGATCACGTTGGTGTTGAAGGCGCCAGCGAGGCCACGGTCGCCGGTGACGAGGACGACGCCGACCCTGTTCAGCTGCTCGTGCTCGTCGAGCACC
Source organism: Solirubrobacterales bacterium (assembly GCA_017882505.1). Lineage (GTDB taxonomy): Bacteria > Actinomycetota > Thermoleophilia > Solirubrobacterales > 70-9 > VAYN01. The sequence continues at coordinate 61,205 of JADGPJ010000002.1, forward strand.
GGAACGCGCGGCAGGCCGCCGGCCTGCTCGGCAGCGAGGCGGGTCAGTTTCCGCATCCCCTCCGCGTAGGGCCGCAGCGCGGCGATCCGCTGCTCGGAGCGGCGCAGCCGGGCGGCCGCGACCATCTCCATCGCCCGCGTGATCTTGTTGATGTTCTTGATCGACGCAATGCGACCACGAACTTCCTTCTGGTTGGCCATAGCGAAACGCCGGACGGACTACGCCGGCGTCGCCTCCTTGTCCTCGGCGGCGGCGCGGGCCGGGGCCTCGCGCTCCTCGGGGGACTTGATGCGGTCGGACTCGCCGGCCTCGACCGGCTCGCCGTTCTCGTCGAAGTCGGCGCCGAAGTCGTCGACGAAGTCGGCGATCGCCTTGCCCAGTTCCTCCTCGGCGTCGTCCTCGAGCTTGCCGGTCTCTTCGATCTGCTTCAGCAGGTCGGCCTTCTCGGCGTGCAGGCGGGTGCGCAGGTCGGCGAGGAACTCGCCGACGCGCTCGACTTTGATCCGGTCGAGGTAGCCGCCGGTGCCGGAGTAGATCGACGCCACCTGGTCGCCGACGCTGAGCGGTTCGCGCTCTTTCTGTTTCAGCAGCTCGACCAGGCGTTCGCCGCGGGTCAGAGCTTTCTGGGTCTCCGCGTCGAGCTCGGAGCCGAACTGGGCGAAGGCCTCGAGGTCGCGGTACTGAGAGAGGTCGAGGCGCAGTTTTCCGGCGACTTTCTTCATCGCCTTGATCTGCGCGTCGCCTCCAACCCGCGAGACCGAGATGCCGACGTTGATCGCCGGCCGCACGCCGGAGAAGAAGAGGTCGGACTCGAGGAAGATCTGACCGTCGGTGATCGAGATCACGTTGGTCGGGATGTAGGCGGAGACGTCGGAGGCCTGGGTCTCGATGATCGGCAGCGCCGTCAGCGAGCCGCCGCCGAGGTCGTCGTTCAGTTTCACCGCGCGCTCGAGCAGGCGGGAGTGCAGGTAGAAGACGTCTCCCGGGTAAGCCTCGCGACCGGGCGGGCGCCGCAGCAGCAGCGACATCTGGCGGTAGGCGGAGGCGTGTTTGGTGAGGTCGTCGTATACGACGAGGGCGGCTTTGCCGTTGTAGAGGAAGTACTCGCCCATCGCGCAGCCCGCGTAGGGAGCGATGTACTTGATCGGCGCCGCCTCGTCAGCGGGGGCGGCGACGATGATCGTGTTCTCCATCGCGCCGTTCTCCTCGAGCACCTCTTTCAGCTGCACGACGGTCGACATCCGCTGGCCGATCGCCACGTAGATGCAGACCATGTCCTTGTCGCGGGCGTTGATGATCGTGTCGATCGCAATCGCCGTCTTGCCGGTCTGGCGGTCGCCGATGATCAGCTCTCGCTGGCCGCGGCCGATCGGGATCATCCCGTCGATCGCCATCAGACCGGTCTGGACCGGTTCGGTCACCGGCTGGCGTTCGACGACGCCGGGGGCTTTGAACTCGGCGGGGCGGGTCTCGGTCGTGGCGATCTCACCGCGGTTGTCGAGCGGGCGCCCGAGAGGGTCGACCATGCGGCCCAGCAGCTCCTCGCCGACGGGGATCCGCAGCAGGTGGCCGGTCCGCTTGACCGTGTCGCCCTCGACGATCTTTTCCCACTCGCCGAACAGCACGACGCCGACGTTGTCGGACTCGAGGTTCAGCCCCAGCCCGGTGACCCCGTGCGGCAGGTCGAGCATCTCCAGCGCCATGCAGTTGTCGAGGCCGTGGACACGGGCGATGCCGTCGGCCACGGAAAGGACGGTTCCAACCTCCGAGAGGTCGGCGGAATCCGTCTCCAACCCCTCGATCCGCTCGCGCAGAATGCTTGCGATCTCGTCCGGCTTGATCTCCATCGGGTGCTCTTGCCTCCTTACGCCGCTTGCGCGACGCTTTTTCGAAGTTTCTCCAAGCGATTGCGGATGCTCGCGTCAAGGACCATGTTTCCTACTTGCAGGACGACGCCGCCGAGGATCTCCGCGTCGACGCGACTGGCCAGATCGACCTCCTGGCCGGTCTGGCGCTCGATCTCCTCGCCGATCTTGCCGACGACGGCCGGGTCCAGCTCGACGGCGCTGGTCACAGTCACGTCGATGCGACGGTTCTCGTGCTTCCAGAGCTCCTCGAACTGGCGCCGGATGCGGAAGACCTCGGTCATCCGCTGCTTCTCGATCAGCATTTCGAGGAAGTTGACGAACTCGGGCTCGGCGCCGTCGATCGCCCGCCTCGCCCCGTCGCTCTTCTCAGCCGAGGAGAAGTAAGGGCTGAAGAAGAAGACCTGGAGGTCGCGATTGCCGTCGACGGCGTCGGCGAACTGCCCGAGCTGCTCGCGGACGGCGTCCAGCTTGCCCTTCTGCTTGGCGACATCGAAGAGCGCGCTGGAGTAGGCGTGGGCGACGTCCTGCATCAGTACCCCACCTAGTTCTCCGACCCCGAGAGTCGCGAGAAGTCGACCTCGCTGAGCGCCTCCTCGACGAGGCGGCGCTGATCCTCGGCGTTGAGGCTCTTGCGGGTCACCTTCTCGGTCGCGAGAACCGTCAGATCGGCGACCTCGGTGCGGATCTGCTCCAGCGAGCGGCGAGTCTCCGCTTCGATGTCGCGTTTCGCCGCCGCGACCAGCTCCTCGCGCTTCTCGCGGCCGGCGACGGTCGCCTCGGCCTCCACCGTCTCTGCCGCTTTGCGAGCGCGGACCATGATGTCGTCAGCCTGCTCCCGCGCCTCGGCGAGGCGGCCGCGGTACTCCTCGAGCAACTCGTCGGATTCACGACGCTGGCGCTCGGCCGCGTCGAGCGACTCGGCGATCGTTTTCGCCCGCCGGTCCAGGGCCTCCTGGATTTTCGGGAAGGCGACCTTGCTGAGCACCCACATCGTGAAGAGGAAGAGGACCAGCGTCCAGATCATCAGGCCGAGGCCCGGTGAGACCAGGAAGCTGCCGCCTTCGCCCTTCTTAGCGGCGAGCGGAATCGCGCCTATGTAGCCGAGCAACTCCATGCGCCTAGAGGAAGAAGGCGATCAGGCCGAAGATGAACGTGTAGAAGGCGACGGCCTCGGTCAGCGCGAAGCCGAGCCAGCGAATGCTCTGGAGCTCGTCTTTCATCTCGGGCTGGCGAGCAACCGACTCGATCTCCTTACCGAAGATGAAGCCGATGCCGATACCGGCGCCGATCGAGCCGAGGCCCGCGCCGACGCCAAGGGCGACGGCCTTGCCGGCAGCTTCAACGCCTTCGTCTGAGACGGCGGCGACGACAGGGGACAGGTCCATGGAAAGAGTGCTCCTTTTCTAGTGACTGGCGGAGGTTGCTCCGCCGAGGTAAATGGCGGTGAGGGTCGAGAAGATGAATGCCTGCAACGTTGCGATAAGCCCGACCTCGAGGATGAAGAAGAAGAAGGCGAGCGGGAAGGTGAGGGCGCCCAGCGCGGCAATTCCCAGCAGCACCGCCAGCCCGCCGCCCATGAAGAGCAGTAGCAGGTGACCGGCGAGGATGTTGGCGAAAAGTCGGACGGAGAGCGAGATCAGGCGGGCGAAGTGGGAGATCGCCTCGATCACGAAGATGAACGCCTTGCCGATCGGGTTCATGTCCTCCAGGCCTGGCGGCAGCCAGCTGCCCAGGTACTTGAAGAAGCCCTTGGCCCGGATCCCTTCGACGTGGTAGGAGACCCAGACGATCAGGGTCAGCACCAGCGGGATCGAGAGGTTCGCGGTTGCGGCGTAGATCGCGAAGGACGGGATTTCGAGGCCGAAGACCGAGAAGGTGTGCTCGGTGTTGGTCGGCAGCGGCAGGAAGCCGATCATGTTCGAGAACCAGATCCAGAAGAAGAGCGCGGCGAGGAACGGGAACCAGCGGGCCGCCATCCCGGGCTCGAGGTTGCCACCGGTGATCGTGTTCTTGGTCAAGTCGTAGGCGACCTCGACCGCGGTCTGGACCCGGTTCGGCTTCTGGTGCATGCGGCGGGAGATCCAGACCATCGTGAAGATCGTCAGGGTGCTGGCGAGCAGCAGGTAGAAGACCGCTTTGTTGATGCTGAGGTCGATCCCGGCGAGGTGGATCGAGACCCACGGTTCGAGCTTGAACTCGTTCTGAGGCTTGAAGGATTCTTCCTTGCCGGAGCTGCCGAAGATCAGGAGCATCAGGATCGCGATGCCGAGGTAGACGCCGATCCCGATCAGCACCTTGTTCTTGGTGCTGAGGCCCGACTTCTTGGCGCTCTCGGGCGCCTCGACGGTTGCTCCCTCGGCGCTCATCCGACCCCCTGGCCCTCTGGCTCACCGAAGAGGTGAGAGAGGCCCTGGGCGGCGAAGGAGACGGTGAAGAGGACGAGGACGAGGATCGCGGCGGCGAGTCCGGCTTCGCGCTCGGCGAGGCCGACCAGCAGCACCGCGGTCGCCATCAGCCAGACCCGGCCTAGCGTGGTCGCGGCGACGATGCCCATCGCCTTCTGCCGATTGCCGGCGGCGAGCTCGGCCGTGGCGCGGCGCGTCGCGACCGTCTGGATCCCGCGCTGGACCAGCCAGGAACCGGCCGCAACCGCGTATCCGAGCAGGGGAAACCCTCCGAGCAGAAAGACTGCGAGCGCGGCGGCCAGCACGAGTAGGTCGACGTACTTGGGAGGAGACATAAAAGGCACCCGGCTCGGGGGTGAGCGGGCGGATGCCGACTATACCCAAAGGACCCCGCGATCGGCATTCTGATGCGGGTTAGTGAGCCTTGCCACTTGGAGGAGACTCCAAGTCGATCGCCTCGAATTCTCCGGTCTCCGGATTGATCCGCCCGCGGCGCAGCTTGAGGATCTCGAGTACGAAGACGAGGTAGACGCTGGCGGCCAGCGCGACCAGCAGGCAGGCGGCCATCACCGCCGTCCAGAGAGCGTCGAAGTGGCCGTGGTTATCGCTGTAGGGGACGAAGCGCAGCGCCAGGGCCAGCCCCGCCATGACCAGGGTCCAGGCGTAGAGGTAGGCGATCGTGCGCCGCTGGGAGAAGCCGATGTTGGCCATCCGGTGGTGGAAGTGCCAGCTGTCGGCCTGGTAGATCGGCTGCCGGTATTTGAGCCGCTTGGCGACGACGAAGCCGGTGTCGAGGATCGGCACCGCGAGCACGATCAGCGGGAAGGCGAGGGCGATTACGGCGTTGGTCTTCAGCGCCCCCTGCACCGACGCGGTCGCCAGCAGGAAGCCGAGCAGGTTCGAGCCGGTGTCCCCCATGAAGCTGGACGCGGGTGGGAAGCCGTGGCGGAGGAAGCCGAGCGCGGCGCCGGCGGTCAACGCCGCCAGCACGCCGGCGGCGTTGCGTTCGAGCGAGAGCGCGATCGCGGCGAGGGCGATCGCGGCGATCGTGCAGACCCCGGCGGCGAGCCCGTCGACGCCGTCGAGGAAGTTGATCACGTTGACCACGGCGACGATCCCGAGCACGGTCAGCGGGTAGGCGAGCCAACCGAGTTCGAAACCGCCGAAGAAAGGGAGGGTGAGGTTGTCGACGCGGACCCCGGCCAGGACCGGGATCAGCGCCGCCCCGATCTGGCCGAGAAGCTTCGGCAGCGCCGGCAGGCTGTAGATGTCGTCAATGACCCCGACCGCGGCGATCGCGACGGCGCCGAGCAGGATCGAGTGGCTCTCGCCGTCGCCCGGCAGCCAGATCCAGCCGGACACCTCAACCGCGACCAGGATCGCCAGCCCGGAGAGGCGCGGCATCGGCCGGTCGTGCAGGCCGCGCTCCTTCGGCTGATCGATCGCGCCCACCCTGAAGGCGAGCCTCTCCGCGTAGGGGACCAGCAGCCAGGCGATCGCCGCGGCGGCGACGAAGGCGAGGACGGCGTCGGTGGTCGTCGGGCCCATGCGCTTTGCCCATGCGGAGAGCGGGCCGGCTCAGGCTACTTGAGGCTGTCGACGGCGCCCAGCGCGCCCTCGACCAGCGGCGCCGGGTCGCGTGGGTGCAGCACCCCGACCGGAGTCTGGCGCTTGGCCAGTACGAGCGACGCCGGGTCGGCCAGAACCTGGAGGCGCCCCTCGGCGATCAGCGCCTCGTCGACGCCGCCCATCTGCCCCGTGAAGGTGGTGAAGACCGGCGTCCCGAGGGCGACGGCCTCGCGGTTCATCGTCCCCCCCGCGCTGACGACGAGGTCGGCATAGGCGATCAGGCTCTGGGCGTCGATCGCCCGCTCGGGGACTATCAGGTTGGCGGCGCCGATCGCCCGCGCTGCGATGCCCTGCTCCTCGGTGCGGGGGATGATCACCGCCTGCGCCTCGCTCGCCGCGGCAAGACGGCGGATCGTCTCTCCGTAGAGATCGTTGCGGGCGTGGTACTCGGAGGTCTCGGGCGGCGGCCGCACCACCACCAGCACCTTCTGCCGGTCGAGGCCGAGCTCGTCGAGGACCGCCGGGTCGGGCTCGAAGTCGGCCAGGTAGTACTCCTCCTTCAGGCCCGGGTAGCGGATCAGCTTCGATGCCTTGGCGCCGATCTTCTCCAGGCGATCGACCGGGATCGACTCCGGCGCCAGCACCCGGCGCGCGAGCCGAAAGGCGATCTGCCGCTGCAGCCGCGCGAACTCGTAGTCCTGCATCTGCACCGAGGGGACGCGGAAGAGGTAGGAGACGACGGCGAGGTCGACCGAGCCGTGACCGATCGCGAGTTGCGGCCGCTGATCCCAGACGACCCCGGCCAGCCGCGAGGAGCGGCTGCCGAGCGCCCAGGCCTTGCCCAGCCGCGAAGCGCCGCCGTGCTCGCCGACGGTCGTGTACGGCAGCCCGAGCCGATCGAGGATGCCGAGCGTCTGCCCGTACTCACGCGCGGTGATGAAGACCTCGTGTCCCTGCGCTTCGAGCCGCTCGACGATCGGCCGCAGCACCAGGGGGTGCGCCGCCGCCGTGCAATCGATCCAGACCCGCATGGCGCGACCCTAGCTATCGAGGGCGGCGCGATGCGGGTCAGGGGGCCGAGAGGCCCGTCGTCCTAGACCGCGGTCGGAGAGAGCTGCGGGTAGAGCGGGTAGCGATCGATCAGCGACGCGGTCCGGCCCTGGAGGCCGTCCTTCTCGAAGACGAAGTCACCGTTGAGGGCGATCGCGATCACCCTGGCGATCTCGGTCATGTCGTCCTCGACCATGCCACGGGTGGTCAGCGCCGGGGTGCCGATCCGCAGCCCCGACGGATTCATCGGAGGCCGCTCGTCGAACGGGATTGCGTTGCGGTTGACGGTGATCCCGATCGCCTCGAGCCGGTCCTCGGCGCTCTGGCCGTCGAGCCCGGTGGGGGTAAGGTCGACCAGGACCAGGTGGACGTCGGTGCCGCCGGTGAGGACCGGGATGCCTCCACCTTCGAGTCCGGCGGCAAGCGCCCGCGCGTTGGCGACGGTCTGGCGCTGACGCGCCCGGAACGGCGCCGTCGCCGCGATCCGCATCGCCACCGCCTTGGCGGCGATCGTGTGCATCAGCGGGCCGCCCTGCTGGCCGGGGAAGATCGCTTTGTCGACCGCTTTGGCGTGCTCCTCGCGGCAGAGGATCATGCCGCTGCGGGGGCCGCAGAGGGTCTTGTGGATCGTCGTCGTGACGACGTCGGCGTGCTCGACCGGGTTCGGGTGCTCGCCGGCGGCGACGAGGCCGGCGAAGTGGGCCATGTCGACCATCAACTTCGCTCCGACCGAGTCGGCGATCTCGCGGAAGGCGGCGAAGTCGAGCTGGCGCGGGTAGGCGGACCAGCCGGCGACGATCAGCTTCGGCTTGTGCTCGTTCGCCAGGCGCTCGACCTCCTCCATGTCGACCCGGAAGTCCTCACGGCTGACGTGGTAGGCGACCGGCTCGTAGAGCTTGCCGGAGACGTTCAGTTTCATCCCGTGGCTGAGGTGGCCGCCGTGGTCGAGCGCGAGGCCGAGAATCGTGTCACCGGGTTCGATCAGCGCCATGTAGGCGGCGTTGTTGGCCTGGGCGCCGGCGTGGGCCTGAACGTTGGCGTGCTCGGCGCCGAAGAGCTCCTTGGCGCGGTCGATCGCCAACTGCTCGGCGACGTCGACCTCCTCGCAGCCGCCGTAGTAGCGGCGGCCCGGATAGCCCTCGGCGTACTTGTTGGTCAGCACCGAGCCGACCGCTTCGAGGATCGCCTGCGGGACGAAGTTCTCCGAGGCGATCATCTCCAGGGTGCGCTGCTGGCGCCGTAGCTCGGCGTCGAGGACGGCGGCGATCTCACCGTCGACCTCGGCCAGGGGTGCGGTTTGGAAGTTCTCCGGCAACTCGCTCACAGAGGGCGACCATAGCAACGGCCCGGGATAGTCTCGCCAGGTGAAATACCGCCTACCGATCCTCGCCGCCGTCCTCCTCGCCGCCGCCGCGCTGCCGGCCGCGACCCAGGCCAAGGTCGAGAATCCCTGCCAGGGACCCGAAGCCCACGAGCTCCTCTGCCCCAACCTGCGTATCGGGGCGCCATCCGAACTCTACGTCCAGGACGCCGGCCTCGGGCGCCAGCTGCTGCGGGCGACGAGCGACGTGCGCAGCCGCGGTCGCGGCCCGATGGAGCTGCGCGGTCATCGTGACGGGCGCCGGACCATGCGCACCAACCAGCGGATCTACCGGGTCGGCGGCGGCCACCTCGACGTCCGCAGCCAAGCCACCCTCAACTTCACCAACGTCGGCTACTACTGGGGAGGCTCCTACTGGAAGGTCCACCAGCTGGCTCGCTTCGAGCTGCGACGCGCCAGCCCCGGCGGCGAGCTCGGCCCCGTCGTCCGCGTCGGACCCAAGCTCAACTACTGCATGCGCGACCTCGAGCGCACGCGCCCGGGTGCCCACTCGCCGTCCACTCGTCATTACCCCGGCTGTAATCAGAACCCGTACCAGGACCACGTCACGCTGGGAACCTCGGTCGGCTGGTCGGACATCTACCCCGCCGACTACGACAAGCAGTGGGTCAACGTCGCCGGCCTGCGCGGCTGCTTCGCGCTGACGATGACGGTCGACCCCCAGCACCTGCTCTTCGAGTCCAACGAGAACGACAACACCTCCCGCCGCCTGGTCCGCCTGCCCTTCCGCGGCGACACGGGCTGCTAGCTCTAGCCGAGGCCGACCGAGGCCAGGGCGCTGGCGAGGTCGCCCGGGGAGAGCGCGCCCTGGCGCAGGATCTCCCAGCCACCGTCCTCCTCGATCGTGGCGATGTCGACCACGGTCGAGGGCAACCCGGTCAGCTCGCCGCCGTCGATCGCCAGGTCGGCGCCGGCGATGACCGAGGCGGGTACGTCGGCGAACTTGCCGGGAGGCGGCTCGCCGCTGAGGTTCGCCGAGGTCTGGAAGACCGGGCACATGGCGCCGGCCAGGGGACCGGCGAGAAGGCGGATGCCGAGCCGCCCGACGTCCTCGCGGCAAGCCAGCGGGTAGCGGTGCCCGGGGTTGGCGACGACGAGCGTGACCGGGCCGGGGAGCAGGGCGCTGACGACCGCCGCCGTGCGCGGGCCGAGGCCGGCGACAAGCTCCCGCATCGCCAGCGGCGAGAAGTACATGACCGCCGAGGATTTGCCCTCGTCGCGCCCCTTGAGGCGGTGGATCCGGGCGATCGCCGAGACGTCGAGCGGATCGCAGGCGAGGCCGTAGAGACCGTCGGAGGGGAAGACGACGACGCCGCCGGCGGACACGCAGCGCTGCAGCTCCTTGCGGGCGGTGCCGCTTGCCGCCGAGATGACCCGGGTCCTGTCCTCTGCGCTCACCACTCACCCACCACGACCCGCTCGATGCCGGCCAGGTCGGCTCGGACGTCGACGGACGGGAATCCGACCGCGCCCAGCATCGCGGCCACGGCGCCGGCCTGTCCCTCCCCGACCTCCAGCGCCATCGCCGCCGAACTCGCGCCTTGTTGCGTATGGCCGAACAAAGCCCGAACTCGACCGCCGAGCAGGGCACGGTAGGCATCGAGGCCGTCAGTGCCGGCGAGCAGGGCCTCGCGGGGCTCCCACTGGGTCACCTCGGGTTGGAGGGACGCCCAGTCGGCCTCGGCGACGTAGGGAAGGTTGGCGACGATCAGGTCGAAGCCCTCCCCCGCCGGGATCGAGCCGTCGAGGAAACGGACGCGGTCGGCCAGGCCGAGGCGCTCGGCGTTGCCGCGCGCCACCTCCAGCGCCCGGGGCGAGGTGTCCGTCGCCGTGATCTCACAGCCCGGGAGCTCGGCGGCGATCGCCAGGGCGATCGCGCCGGATCCGGTGCCGACGTCGAGCACGGTCGCCGGGCGGCGCTCCAGCGCCAGTTCGACCAGCAGCTCGGTCTCCGGGCGCGGCACCAGGACCCGCCGGTCGACCGCCAGCTCGATGTTGCGGAAGCCTTTGCGGCCGACGATGTAGGCGACCGGCTCGCGCCGCAGCCGCCGCCGCACCATTTCACCGAAGAGTCGCGCCGCCGCGGGCGGCACCTCCGCCCCGGGATCGGCGACCAACGCCGCTCGGTCGACACCCATCGCCTCGGCGAGCAGCAGTTCGGCGTCGAGCCTGGCCTGTTCCACGCCGGCAGCCCGCATCGCATCGACGGCCGCATGCATCGCTTCGCGAATTTCCGACATCTCAGCTGCGGTGGCGACCGAGGTCACTCACATCAGCCAACCGTGGCGGTCTCGAGGCGCTGGCGCTTCTCCTCCGCTGCCAGCGCGTCGGTGAACTCCGAAAGGTCGCCGCCGAGCACGCCGTCGAGGTTGTGCGAGGTCAGCTTGATCCTGTGGTCGGTGACCCGGCCCTGGGGGAAGTTGTAGGTGCGAACCTTCTCGGAGCGCTCGCCGCTGCCGACCTGGGCCTTGCGCTCGGAGGCGATCTTCGCCTGCTGTTCGGCCAGCTCGCGCTCGTAGAGGCGAGCGCGCAGCACCCGCATCGCCCGGTCCTTGTTCTGAAGCTGGGACTTCTCGTCCTGCATCGAGACGACGATGCCCGTCGGTTTGTGGGTGATCCGCACGGCCGAGTCGGTCGTGTTGACCGACTGCCCGCCCGGTCCGGAGGAGCGGTAGACGTCGACCTGGAGATCGTTCTGGTCGACCTCGACCTCGACCTCCTCGGCCTCGGGCAGGACGGCGATGGTCGCGGTCGAGGTGTGGATTCGACCCTGCGACTCGGTCTCGGGGACGCGCTGGACCCGGTGGGTCCCTCCCTCGAACTTGAAGACCGAGTAGGCCCCGTCTCCCTTCACGCCGAGGGTGACCTCCTTGAAGCCACCGACCTCGGAAACCGACTGCGAGAGGATCTCGGTCGAGAAGCCGCGCTCCTCGGCGTAACGGGTCAGCATCTTGTAGAGGTCGCCGGCGAACAGAGCCGCCTCGTCCCCCCCGGTTCCGGCCCTGATCTCGACGATCACGTTCTTGTCGTCGTTGGGGTCCCGCTCGACCATCGCCAGCCGGATCTCCTCTTCGAGCTCCGCCAGCCGCGCCGGTGCCTCGTCGACGACCTTGCGCATTTCGGCGTCCTCGGCCTCGGCGAGCAGCTCCCGCGCCCCTTCGAGATCGTCCTTCAGCGTCGAGTACTCCCCTGCCAGCTCGCGAGCCGGCTGCAGGTCCCTGTATTCACGCCCCACCTCGGCGTAGCGCTCGCGGTCCGCGATCACCGCAGGGTCGGACATCTGCCCCTCCAACTCGGAGAAGCGCGCCTCAATCTGCTCAACAAGCTGATCGATCATGGAGACAAGATAGACGGGAGAGCCACGTCGCCGACCCGGCTCGCCGCCTGTCTCAGGCGACTATCTCGATGTGCTGCTGCTTGGCGGCCTCCTCGGGATTCTCCCGAGCGAGGACGGCATTCAAGGAGGCGATCGCAACCGCGAGCTGCTCTTCGTCCGGCTCGCGGGTGGTCAGGTTCTGCAGCATCAGCCCTGGCCACATCACCGCCCGAACCCAGCGTTTGCGCCGGTTTTTGCCCGCCCACTTGATCACCTCGTAGGAGAGGCCGGCGATCAGCGGTATGCCGAGGATGCGTGAGAGCACCAGCCAGTACCAGGCGGGCAGTCCGATCGGGGCGAAGACGAAGATCGCCAGCACCATCACGATCAGCAGGAAGCTGGTGCCGCAGCGCGGGTGCAACCGCGAGTAGAGCTTGGCCCGCGAGGGGACCAGCTCGTCTTCGGCCTCGTAGCAGGAGATCGTCTTGTGCTCGGCGCCGTGGTACTCGAAGACCCGCCGCAGATCCGGCATCCTGCTGATCGCGGCGATGTAGCCGATGAAGATCCCCGTCCGCAGCAGGCCCTCGATCAGCCAGAAGAGGAAGGGTGAGCCGAGCTGGTCCTTGATCAGGCTGGTCAGACCGACCGGGACGACGAAGAAGAGGCCGACCGAGAGCAGCAGCGAGAAGACGATCGTCAGACCCCAGACCCAGCCGCCGATCTCCTCTTTCTCGCCCTCTTCGTCCTCCTCCATCTGGGCGTTGGCCGAGATCGCAAGAGCTTTGAAGCCGATCTTCATCGACTCGCCGAGGGCGACGACGCCGCGGAGCACCGGCAGGCGCCAGATCCGGTGACGCCGGGCCCAGGGGACCAGCTTCTCGGACTCGATTTCGATCTGGCCCTCGGGTGTGCGCACCGCGACCGCCCAGACCGAGACGCCGCGCATCATCACGCCCTCCAGCACCGCCTGCCCACCGACCGGCGCGTCGCGCTTGGCGACCAGAGCGCCGTCGGGCATGCGGAGCTCGTCACCGCCGCCGTTGGCGGAGGTGACCTGGGATGCCTGTGCCGAGCCCGCCGGCGGGCTCACCGGCTACTTCCCGGCCCGGTGCTTGGCAGCGCGGCGCTGGAAGCGCTCGACGCGGCCACCGGTGTCAACCAGCTTCTGCTTGCCGGTGTAGAACGGATGGCACTCTGAGCAGAGCTCTACATGGAGGTCGTCCTTGGTCGACCGCGTGTAGAACTGATTGCCGCACGAGCAATGCACGTTGGCAAGCGTGTAATCGGGGTGAATTCCAGTCTTCATCCCCATTAAGTCTAGAGGAGTGCGCAGGTGCTGCCGATACCACCAGGTGACAACCGCCGGACCGGCACCGCAAACCGCGAGCACGCGCGCTCTGCGCATCGCGATCGGGGCATTGCTTTTCGGCGGCGCGGCCCTGGTGGCCCTCCACGACTGGCTCGGTATCGGCGGCTCCAGCCTCGACTCGACCGTCAATGGACCTCTGTACGACGCGGTGATCGCCAGCGCCGGCGTCGCCTGCCTCCTCAAGGCGCGCGGGGCCGGCCGCGAGCGTTCCGCCTGGCTGGCGATCTCAGCGGCGATCTTCGCCTGGGCCGCCGCCGAGGTCTACTGGGCCGCGTTCATCGAAAACGACCCCTCGGCCCCGTACCCCTCTCCCGCCGACATCGGCTATCTCGCCTTCTATCCGCTGGCGGCGACCAGCGTCTACCTGCTGATCCGCGAAAGGACCCGCGAGTTGGACTGGCGGTTGTGGATGGACGGCCTGATCGCGGCACTTGCCACGGCTGCCCTCGGCACCGCGATCGTCTTCGAATACGTCGCCAACCGAGCTACCGGCACCCGGCTTCAGGTCACGACGACGCTGGCCTACCCGCTCGGCGACATCCTGATGCTCTCCCTGGTGGTCGGCGTCGTCGCGCTCACCCGCTGGCGACCGGGCCGGATCTGGTTGCTGCTGCTGGCGGGCCTGGGTGCGCTGGTGGTCGCCGATATCGCCTACACGCTGGAATCGACCGGCGGTGGCGAATTCACCTCGTACTGGATCGAACCGATCTACCTGCTCGGGGCGGTCTTCCTCGGCGCCGAGGCCTGGCAGGCGCAGACCGCAGAGATCCAGCCCGCCGCCCGCTTCGACGGCTGGCGCGAGCTGATGGTCCCGGTCTTCTTCACGGCCGTGATGATCGGGCTGTTCGCGATTCAGTATTCGAGGGGATCCACCCGACTGTCGGTGATGCTGACGGGGGCGACGATGCTCGCGGTCGTCGCCCGGCTGGCGATCGGCGTGCGGGAGAACAAGCGCCTGCTCGAACAGGTGCAGACCGATCACCTGACCGGGCTCGGCAACCAGGGGCGGATGCAGGTGGACCTGGAGGCCCGCTGCGGGCGGGCTGCCGAAGAGCCGGTGACCCTGCTCCTGCTCGACCTCAACGGCTTCAAGCGCTTCAACGACACCTTCGGCCACCCGGCCGGCGACGAGATGCTGGCTCGATTGGGCCGCCAGCTGAGAGCGGCCGTCAGCGGCAACGGATTCGCCTACCGCGTCGGCGGCGACGAGTTCGCGGTCCTGATCGACGGCGACGCCGAGGATGAGGACCGCGTCGGCAAGCGAGCGGCGGAAGCCCTTACCGCGCGCGGAAGGGGCTTCGAGGTAGGAGCCTCCTGGGGAGCGGTCTCGATTCCCGCCGAAGCCGATACTCCAAGCGCCGCGATGCGGCTCGCCGACGTGCGGATGTACGCGCAGAAGGAGTCGCGCCGTCTCGCCGAGCCCGGCGAGTTCGACGAGCTCACCGCCGCCGAACTGCAGGTGGGCTCAGAGCTTCCGCGAGACGGAAAAGCCGTCGAGAAGCAAGAGTAGGACCGCGGTCACCTCGGCCCGACTGGCCGGATCGTCGGAGCGGGCGACCAGCATCGCCGCCTCGTCGAGCGCACCGAGCAGCAGATGCGCCATCGGCTTCGCCGGCAGCGGGCGGATCTCCCCCGCCTCGATCGCCGCGGTGAGGCTGGCCTCGATCAGGCCGAGGCCGTTGGCGGCGGCGATCTCGCGCCAGCGATCCCATCCCAGCACCGCGGGGGCGTCGTGGAGGGCGATCCGCTGCAGCTCCGGCTCCGCGCACTCGTCGAGGAAGGCCTCGACCCCGGCCTTCATCGCCTCCAGCGGGCTCTCCAGATCCGAGCCGAGAACGACCCTGGCGACGCGCTCCGTCGACTCGGCCTCGAGCCGCTCGTAGACCGCCTCGAGCAGCTCGGCCTTGCCGCCGAAGTGGTGGTAGAGGGCGCCACGGGTGACCCCGGCCGCGCGCACGATCTCCTCGGTGCCGACGCCGTCGTAGCCGCGCTCGGTGAAGAGGCGACGGGCGGCGGCCATCAGCGCCCCCCTGGTGACCTCGGTGCGCTCGGCCTGGCTCCGACGTGGATTATCATTCATACAGTCTGTATGTTATTGAGATGAGCACTGATGCGAGCCAGCGTAAGGAAATCGACCTGCCGGCGGGGCGGATTCGGTACCGCGAGGCGGGTACCGGCAAGCCGGTCGTCTTCGTCCACGGCTACCTCGTCGACGGCCGGCTCTGGGACGGTGTAGTCGACAGGCTCGCCGATCGCTTCCGCTGCATCGCGCCGGACTGGCCGATGGGCGCGCAGCAGATCGCGATGAAGCCCGCCGCCGACCTCTCCCCTCCCGGTGTCGCGGCGACGATCGCCAGCCTGCTCGACGCCCTCGACCTCGACGACGTCACGATCGTCGGCAACGACTCCGGCGGCGCCATGTCCCAGGTTCTGGTCACCCGCCACCCGGAGCGAATCGGCCGCCTCGTTCTCACCAACTGCGACACCCACGAGAACTTCCCCCCCGGGATCTTCAAGGCGATGCCGCCGCTGGCCAAGCTGCCCGGCGGGATGCTGGCCCTCTCGGCGCCGTTCAGGATCGGGGCCGTCGCCCGCCAGGCCTTCAAGCCGTTCGCCAGGACTCGAATCCCCGACGATCTCGTCGCCTCCTGGATGGAGCCCGCCACCCGTGACCGCGGCGTCATGCACGACCTCAAGAAGGTCACGGTCGGAATGAACAAGCGCTACACGCTGGAGGCCGCGGCGAAGCTGCGCGGCTCCGAGCTGCCGATCCTGCTGACCTGGGCCCCCGGCGACAAGTACTTCCCGATCTCCTACGCGGAACGCCTTGCGGCCGCAGCCGGGAACGCCCGGATCGTCCCGATCGCGGACTCGAAGACGTTCGTTCCGCTCGATCAGCCCCGGCGCCTTGCCGAGGAGATTGCGCAGTTTGCAGAATCGTCGTAACGGCCGATACGAACACGCGTTCCCAAAAACCCGCAAAGTGCATGTTTTCGTCCGACCGGGGGTGGAATCTTTCCCAAACCCCCTACAGGACGGAGAGCTGGTGGCCAAGCAAATCTTCGACCAGGACCGGCCCAGGAGCACCATGGCACAGCAACTCGACGAAGCCTTCGCGGGCTGCGAGGTGTGGACGCTGGCACCGCCGACTCAGCGGCGGAGCAGCCTCGATTTCAGTCCCCGTGCCTCGAGCTCCTCGAGGATCCTCGGCAGCGCCGCGGTGGTGCGCACCCAGGAGCCCGGCGCGCTGTAGTAGTCCGCATCGTGCAGCAGCAGGATGTCCCCGGCCCGGGCGCCGGCGGTGAGCCGACGCGTGATTGACGCCGGGGTCGCCCGCCGTGCCCAGTCCCTGCCCCACTGCGACCACAGCACCGGCCGCCAACCGCGAGCGCGAATCGCGCGCAGGCCGATCGCGCTGAAGATCCCGTAGGGGGGCCGGTAGTCGGCGATCGCCTGGCCGCTCGCCTCCTCGATCACGGCCCGGGCGCGTTCAGCGTCCTCGAGCAGCGCCCGCCCCCCCAGTCTCAGCTGGTTGCGGTGGCGGTGGCAGTGCAGCTCGACCCGGTGCCCGCCGGCGACGATCTCGGCGGCCAGTGCCGGCCGTCGCTCGACCTGCTCCCCGGCGAGGAAGAAGGTGGCCTTGGCTCCGGCCTCGCGCAGCGTCTCGAGCACCGCCGGGGTCCCCTGCGGGTGGGGGCCGTCGTCGAAGGTCAGGGCGACCCCGTCTCCGCCGTCCTCGCGCAGTTTGATGCCGAGCGAATCCCCGAGGCGCGGGATCACCGGCGCCAGCGCCGGCCCCGCGTAGGCGACGGTGGCCGCGGTCAGCCCCGCCCCGGCGGCGGCCCTGATCAAGGAGTCGAGCTCGCCGCGGCTTCTTCGGCCGCGACGGATCCGACCGGGCCGATCGTCTTGGCGGCGGGCTTGGCCGTCGCCTGCGGGTCGGTGTCGGTGCCGATGTGGATGCGGCTGGTGACCGGTCGCAACGGCTTCAGCGGGCTCTCGCGCTTGACGACGGAGAGCATCAGCACCAGCGCGATTGCGGCCAGGATTGCCGCCGCCGCGACCCGCTCGACGCGCAGGCGCCAGACCGGCTGCGGCCGTACCCGCGGCCGTACCGTCAGCGCCCGCGAGGCGATCGAGGGAAGCGAGGCGAACGAGGAGTCCGGCGACTGGCGCTCGCGGGTGACGTGGCGCAGGACCGACTCCAGCTCGTGCTCGGAGCGCGCGACCTCGGCCAGGCCAAAGCGTTCGAAGGCGGCGTTGTTCGCTCGCAGGTGGCCGGCCGAGAAGCCATAGGAGACCACGGGGCAGCCGCGAATGTGGGCCTCGAGGACGGTCAGGCCGGCGGTCGCATGGATCATCGCGTCGGCGGCGGCCATCCAGTCGCTCATCTGCTCGGTGAAGCCGAGGACGCGAACGCGGTCGCTGTCGGCGAAGCGCTGCTCGAGCTTCTCGCGGGCGGCTTCGTTGCGGCCGGTGATGCAGACCACGAGCGTGTCGTCGTCGGACAGCGCCGTCTCGATCGCACCCTCGAGGTCACCGATTCCCCAGCCGCCACCGGAGACCAGAACCATCCGCGCGTGCGCCGGCACATCGAGCGCCTCGCGGGCGTCGCGACGGGTGCGCGGCATCAGGAACTCACGCGAGATCGGCGGCCGCACCCACTCGACGGTGCCGGGGCCGACCAGCCTCTCGACTTCCTCGATCGACTCGGGATGGGTCACGTAGTGGAGGTCGACGCCGGGATGGGCCCAGTAGCGCAAACCGGCGAGATCGGTGATCGCCGATTGGACCGGGATCGCCAGGCGGCGGTTCTCGCGCAGCATGCCGAGCACCGCGGTCACCCCCGGGTAGGTGGAGATGACGACGTCGGGATCGTGCCGTTCGATCACCCGCATCAGGCCGCGGCCGGACAGCAGGTAGCCGAGGTGATGGAAGAGCCAGCGCGCCGGGGCGAACTTGGTGATCATCCAGTACTGAACGTCGAACATCCACGGCATCCAGCGAAAGGTCACTTTCGAGCCGTTGCGCAACACCGAGGCACTGATCTTGCCCATCGCCTCGAGGCCGTTCTCGATCGTGACTTCGGCGTCCGGGATCTCTTCTTCGAGGTCGGCTTTGATGATCCGCGCCGGCAGGTCGTGGCCCTCGCCGATGTCAGCGGTGAGGACGAGGACGCGCGGCGGGCGCTCCTCCTCGCGGGCGGCGCCGGCGAGGAGCGCCCCGGCGGCGTGGTCGTTGCCGTTGAGCGACGGCTTTTTGCCCGGGATCGGGTCCGGCGCGCGGGTGCTGCTGCGGACCCATTCGACGTACTTCTTGACGCCCTCGCGGAAGCTGGTTTCCGCTTTCCAACCGATCTCATCGAGGGCGCGCTGGTTCGAGATCACCTTGCCGGGGAAGTCGCCGGGCCGCGGCGGGGTGTGGACGATCTCGCAGCCGTCGGTGTTCTCCTGAACCCGCTCGGCGATTTCGAGGATCGTCACGACCTCGTCGCCGGAGAGGTTGTAGGTGCGGTTCGCGGCCTCGGGCGCCAGCGCGGCGACGATGCCGTCGGCGAGGTCCACGACGTAGATGAAGCTGCGGCTCTGGCTGCCGTCGCCGGCGATCGTCAGGGCTTTGCCTTCGAAGGCCAGATCGGTGAACTTGGCGACGACGCCGGCGGCGCGGGCGCGGGGCCCGTAGGGGATGCCGAAGCGCAGGACCGTGCTCTCGAGGTGGTAGAGCTCGGCGTAACCGGCGCAGTAGGTCTCACCGGCGAGCTTGGTCGCCGTGTAGAGGTGGCGCGGCGCCGGGATCAGCGTCTCCTCGCTGACGTCCTGCTCGACGCAGTCGCTGTACACCCAGGTGGTCGAGCCGTAGACGACGCGGCCGACCTTGGCGCGGCAGGCGGCCTCGAGCACGTTGAGCGTGCCGCGGGTGTTGACCTCCTCGGCCAGGACCGGGTCGGCGAGCACGTGGGAGACGTCGGCGACCGCCGCCAGGTGGATCACGGCGTCGCAGTCACGCATCGCCAGGTCGAGGTTGGCGGCGTCGGTGATGCTGCCGGTGAAGGTCTCGACCTCCCGCGGCGAGTGGTAGGGCGAGGCGCTGAGATCGAAGATGCGCGGCGTGACGCCGCGATCGAGCAGTCGATCGACCACGTGGGAGCCGATAAAGCCCCCTCCTCCGGTTACCAGAACCCTCATGAAACCCCTTTCGCGCTTCGCTCACTCGCGTTCATCATTACCGGCAGCTTCACTCGCTCGGTCCGCACTCAGGCCTCCTCTTTCGCGCTCAGTGCCGCCTCGCGGCTCTCGGGGCGGTAGTAGAGCGGGACGCACCAGTGGTTCTCGGCCACCCAGTCGGTGTTCGGCAACTCGTCGGAGCGGCCCATGATCCGGTGGCAGGGTTGGTCGTAGACGCGGCCGGTGGACTTCTCGATCTCGTCGAAGACGACGTACTTGTAGAAGCCCGAGGTCATCCCCTCGGGGAGCTCGAGCCGCGCCGGGTGAACGGGATCGAGATGCTCGCGGGCGTACTCGTTCTTCCAGGCGACGATCTCCTCCATCCGCTCGGCCTGAACCAGGGCGAGAGCGGCGGTGAACTCGCTCATCCTGAAGTTGAGGCCGTCGACCTCGTGCTCGAACTTGCCGTAGTTGCGGAACTTGGAGGCGAACTCGATCAGCTGCTCGTTGCCGGAGACGAGGACGCCACCCTCGCCGGTCGAGACCGTCTTGGTCGCGTAGAGCGAGTAGACGCCGGCGTCGCCGAAGCCGCCCGGCTTGTCACCGTTCCAGTCGGCGCCGTGGGCGTGAGCGCAGTCCTCGAGCAGGAAGATCCCGTTCTCGCGGCAGTAGGCGGCGATCCGCTCGGAGTCGAAGGCGATGTGGCCGCCGATGTGGACGAGGATCGCGGCGCGAGGCCTCAGCCG
>JADGPJ010000083.1 GCA_017882505.1 Solirubrobacterales bacterium
CCCCGGGCCGCTAGCTCAACTGGTTAGAGCAGGAGCCTCTTAAGCTCAAGGTTGAAGGTTCGAGTCCTTCGCGGCCCACTCGGAAGCGGCTTTCAGCGTTCGCTTCTGACCCGCTTCACCAGCTCCGCGATCAGCTGGTTGAACTCCATCCCCGCGGCGTCGGCGGCGAACGGCGTCGGCCCGGTCTCGACCAGACCCGGCACCGTGTTGACCTCGAGGATCTGCGGGCCGGAGCTGTCGAGGATGATGTCGACCCGGGCGAGGTCGCGGCAGCCCGCCAGCGTGTAGGCACCGCGGGCGGCGGCGTGGACCTGCTCGCGCTCCTCCTTGCCGAGGTCGGCCACCTTCAGCGTGGCGGCGCCCGTCTCGTAGTGCGCGGTGAAGGTGTAGTACGGCTCGTCGGTGAGGATTTCGACGACCGGCAGGACCCGCGGATCCTCGGCCGGGCCGAGAACGGTGACCGCGAGCTCGCGCCCGGCGATGAAGCGCTCGATCACCACCCGGTCGTCGTAGTTGAAGGCGCCGAGGACGGCGGTCGCGAACTCGTCGGAGCTGTGCACGACCTTGATCCCCAGCGACGAGCCCTCGCGCGCCGGCTTGACGACGAGCGGGAAGCCGAGCTGGCCGGTCAGGGCGCCCAGCGTCTCGCCGGCTCCGAACTCGGTGAAGGCCTCGCGGTTGAACGAGTGCCACGGCGGCGTCATCAGGCTCTCCGCCCGCAGCATCTCCTTGAAGGCGTGCTTGTCGAGGCAGCGGGCGCTGGCGTGGACGTCGGAGCCGGTGTAGGGGACGTCGAGGATCTCGAGCAGGTCCTGGAGGGTCCCGTCCTCGCCACCGCGCCCGTGCATCGCGATCAGGACGAAGGCCGGGCGCAGCTCGGTCACGAGGTGGACGAAGCGCTGGTCGGGGTCGACCGTCTCGACCGCGAAGCCGAGCTCTTCGAGCGCGCTCGCCGCGCGCCGCCCCGATCGCAGGCTGATCTCGCGCTCCATCGAGCGGCCGCCGTTCGCGACCAGGACCCGGTCGCTCACTTCTTCGGCCCCTGCCCCGACGTGTACGTCTCGAGCAGGATCGACTCGAAGGTCCTCGTGGTCGCCCGCCGTTCGGCCCCCTCGGCGAGGGCGATCTCGATCAG
Organism: Solirubrobacterales bacterium; assembly: GCA_017882505.1. Classification (GTDB taxonomy): domain Bacteria; phylum Actinomycetota; class Thermoleophilia; order Solirubrobacterales; family 70-9; genus VAYN01. Next base: position 1,136 of record JADGPJ010000083.1, read on the forward strand.
GGCATCGGCGAGATCGACGAAGCCGAGCCCGATCGGCTCGAAGAGGTAGAAGGAGAAGGAGCCGGGGACCGTGTTCGCCTCGTTGAGGACGACCCTGGGGGTGCCCTCGGGGTCGACGACCAGGAAGTCGTAACGGACGACGCCCGAGAAGCCCAGGGCGCGATGGGCACGGCGGGCGGTGTCCTGGATCGCCGCGGTGAGGTCGTCTGGGATCGGCGCCGGGATCAAGCGGTCCTGGGACGCCATCCCCGCCTCCTTGGCGCCTGCGCCCGCGGCGCCCCTGCCCTTGCCGGCGCCGGACATGTACTTCTCCTCGAAGCCGAGCAGCGAGTTCTCCGCCTTGACCGGCTGCTCGCAGGCGGACGCCCTCAGCTCGCTGTCGGCCCGCCCGAGCACGGCGCAGTTGATCTCGATCGCCTCGTCCAGCGCCGGCTCGACCAGCACGGTCCTGTCGACCTCGAAGCCGAGCTCGAAGGCATCCGCGAGCTCATCCGCGGTGCCGCAGCGCGAGACGCCGATCGAGGAGCCGAGCGAAACGGGCTTGACGAAGCACGGCGTGCCGATCGTCTCGACGACCCTCTCGATCGCGCCGGAGGCGTCGCGGGCATATTCACCGCGGCCGATCGCGAGGTCGGGGTTGACCTCGATGCCCGCAGCGCCGAAGACCGCCTTCGCGGTCGCCTTGTTCATCGCCGCGGCCGCGGGCCCGACGCCGCCGCCGACGTAGGGAAGGTCGGTGTGCTCAAGCGCCCCCAGCAGTGCTCCGTCCTCGCCGCCGGTGCCGTGGACCGCGCAGATCACCGCGTCGAGGCGCAGGAAGTGATCGCCGCGCAGGCGCGAGGTCGACGGCTGCACGAACCCGGATCCGTCGGCCCTTCCCAGCCGCAGCTCGACCGGCTCGGCCCCGTCCGGAGGGTCGGCGGCGAAGGCCCCGACCGACCTCAGTGCGTCGCCGGTCCAGAAGCGCCCGTCGCGCCCGAGGTAGATCGGGACCGGCTGGTGGCGCTCCGACAGCGCCGCCATCAGCTGCTCGGCGCTGATGATCGAGACGTCGTGCTCGACCGATGGCCCGCCGAAGCAAACGCCCACCCGCTGTCCTCCGGCAACCATTGGACCTGGACGATAGCCGGATCCCGGGGCGGCTTCTCCTGGCGGCGGCGGGCGCTCTCAGGCCGCCGAAACCGCGGACTCGCCCGCGTCCCTGGCCCGCCGCTGGTACAGGTCGGGGAGATCGTTCTCGAAGAGGATCACGTCGCCGGCCCGCGAGCTCTCGGCGAGGAACCGTTGGGCACCGGAGGAGTCGGCGACGACGCGGAGTGAGGCGGCGGGGAAGCCGGCCCGCTCGAGGCCGCGGCGGATCGGCTCGGTCTGCTCCTCGCCGACGAGGATGACGAAGTCGCAGACCCCAGCCGCCGAGGCGCCGAAGCGTTCGTTCTCGGCGTCCTGCCGATCGCCGAGCTCGACCATTCCCGGCGTGACCAGGACCCGGCGGCTCCCCGGATGCGTGGCGAGCACCTCGAGGGCGGACTGGGCGCCGGAGGGGTTGGCGTTGTAGGCGTCGTCGATGACGACGATCCCCGCCGCCCGGTTGACGATCGGCGCCAGGCGGTGCTCGGGCGGCGTCACCTGGCCCAGCGCCCGGGCGATCTGCTCGGGCTCGAGCCCGAGCTCGACTCCGACGGCCGCGGCGGCGACGAGGTTGGCGACGTTGTGCTTGCCGAGCAGGCGGGCGCTGACCGGCTGGCGCGCGGTCGTTCCCCCGGCCTCCAGGCAGAGCTCGAAATGGGTGCGGCCGTTGTGCAGTCGCAGGCCCTCGGCCCAGGCGGACGCGTCGGGGTGCGGCTCGGGCGCGAACAGCCGCACCGGGCACGGCGCCCGCTCGGCGGCTTCGCGGCAACGGGCGTCGTCGGCTCTGGTGATGAAGGCCCCGTCCGGCGGCAGCGCTTCCCCCAGCTCGCCCTTCGCCGCCGTCGTCTCCTCCAGCGAGCCGAACCGCTCCAGGTGCGCCGGCCCGATCGCGGTGAGGACGCCGATCCGCGGCGCGACCAGCTGACAGAGCTCGGCGATGTCGCCACGGCGGTAGGCGCCCATCTCGACGATGAAGGTGCGGTGGGTGGGCCGGAGGTTCTCGTTGATCGTCCGGACCACGCCGAGGTAGCTGTTGAACGACGCCGGCGTCGGCAGCGTCGGCCCGACCAGGTTCGCGACCTGGGCGACACACCCCTTCGTCGTGGTCTTGCCGAAGGAGCCGGTGATCCCGATCACCATCGGATCGACTTCGCGGAGCTTGCGGCGCGCCCGGTACTCGAAGCGAGCGTTGTCCACTCGCTGTACCGGTCGCAGCAGCAGGTTGGCGCCGCCGAGAAGCTCGGGAGCGAAGAGAACGAGAAGCGCCGCGGCGGCGCCGAGCGCGAGCGCCCCGATCACCGCACCCGCCACCGCGCCGACGATCAGGGTGGCCGCGACGACCAGCGCAGCAAGCACGAGGGCGACGGCGAGGAGGCGCCGGGCGCGGGAGGTGAACACCAGCGGCTTCACCTGCGGCCGGCGGACAACCGCCCGCGCCCTGGCCACCGCGGCGCCGAGTCCGAGCGCGGCGATCGCGATCGCCGCGGCGCCCGAGTCGAGGGCGAAGGCAGCGGCGATCAGGCAGCCGGTGCCGCCGGCGAGGAAGACGTCGAGAAGGCTGAGCCGCTCACCCCGGCGGCGAACCCAGATTCGCAGCCGCTTGAACTCGTAATGCTCCTGCTGGAGGAGGTGGAGGAAGAGGTGGGCGCGGGCGACGAGGAGCGCCAGGGCCGCGAGGGCGCCGAGCCCGAGTGCGATCCACTCCCCCGTGCTCACTGAGCGCCGCTCCGCCCGTGGACCTCGCGCGGCTGCTCGCAGAGGAAGTGACGGCTCAGCTGCGCGAAGCGCGCCGGCTGATCGGCGTAGGAGAAGTGCCCGGCCCCCTCGAAGACGACGAGCGCGCCGTCGGGCAGCAGCTCCTCCATCCGTTCGCCCATCCACAGGGGCGTGTCGTCGTCGGCGCTGCCCCAGACGAGGAGGGACGGGGCCGCGATCTTCGGCAGATGCCCGGCCAGGTCCTCGGCGATCACCCGGCGGAGGGTCTCGCGCATCGCCGGGGAGGCGTTGAGGTAGTCGGTTGAGGCGACCCGGCTGCGAATGCGGGCCTGCAGCCGCCGTCCGGGGGCCCCGAAGAGGCCCAGCAGCCGCCCGAGCTTGGCGAGAGCCACCCGCCATCGGTAGCGCAGGCCGCGTTTCGGCCGCAGGCCGGCGGCGTCGCAGAGGATCAGGCGGCCGACGAGCTCGGGGCGCTGCGCCGCCAAGCAGATCGCGATAGCGCCGCCCCGGGAGTGCCCGATCAGGTGACAGCGAGAGATCCCCGCCTCCTCGAGCAGCGACCCGACGAAGCGTGCGTAGTCCTCGGATGACCAGGGTTGCGGCGGCTCCTCCGACTCGCCGAAGCCGGGGAGATCGAGGGCGAGTACCTCGGTCTCGGTCGCCAGCGGCGCGACGATCGGCTCGATCGCCTCGAGATGCGCGCCCCAGCCGTGGAGGACGACGATCGGCAGATCGGCGGGGTGCTGGGCGGCGCCGCGGCGAACGAGTCGCACCCGGATGCCGGCGACCTGCGTCAGGGAGCCCGGAGCTGCGGCGGTGGCGCTTGCGGTCGCGGCGTCGTCCTCGGGCATCGCGGAAACGGTAGCGGGTCCCTTGCGGCCCGCTCGAAGTGCGGCGGGGGCTATTCGGACGAGCCGGTGCCGCCGAGGCCAGCGCCGAGGGGGTTTTCGAGACTTTCCGGGTTCGCTCCCGCCTTCGCCCCCTGTTTCGCGGCCTTGCTCGCTTCGGCGATCTGCTTCTGGAATTCTTCGGCGCGTTTCTTCACGGCTTCGAAGTTTTTTTCGAGTTCTTCGCGCTGGAACTTCGAGGTGGTGAGCTTGGACGCTTCCTCGTTGGCTTTTTCGGCAGCCGCGTAGTCAAAGGTGAAGAGCGTGTAGAGCGCATAGGTGCTCAGCGTGTTGAGGTCCGGGCGCGCGTCGGCGACGATTTTCTGCGCTTCCGAGGCAGCCTTGATGTTGGCCTCGGCTTCAGCGGTCGTACGTGAGGTCTGGGCGAGGCTGAAGAGGGCGTTGGCCGCCAGCTGGGCGCCACCGGCGCTCGGTTCGCTGGTCGCTTCGAGGTATTCGGACCAGGCGGCGCTCGCCTTCTGGAGCTGCTGCTGGGATTCGACGGTGGGAACGAGTTCGCCGGTCGAGGTCTGTTCCACGGCGGAGTTGCCGGCGTTGATCCGGGTCTTGGTCAGCGCCAGCAGCAGTTCGGGGTCTTCCGGGCTTTTGACGAGCTTGTGTTCGATCCGTTCCGCCTGTTCTTCGAACTGGGCGGTGGCGCTGCTGACGGAGTTGCCGGAGGAAAACAGACCGCCGATGCCGGGACCGGCGAGGAGAAAGAGGCTGGCGCCCATCAGCAGGGCGAGAATCGCGTAGACGAATTTGACGACGTGGCGCCGTTTACCGCGGATGTCGAAGACCATCCTGTGCTCGTTGCCGCCTGACGCCATCTGCTCGCTTTCTACTCCTGGGTCGTGGGCTCCGCCACGCCCCCTGACTCCCCCGGCCTGCCGAGAACCCTTGCGAGCAAGATACTCAACTCAAACAGAACAAGCAGCGGAACCATCTCAATGATCATCGAGACCGGATCGACGCCGGGCAGGGCGGCGGCGATGATCGCGATGATCAGGTACGCGTAGCGACGGTTTGAGGTCAGCTGGTCGATTCTGACGATCCCGAGCCTGACCACCGCGAGGATCGCCAGGGGTAGCTGGAAGACCAGGGCGCCGGCGAGCATCGTCGTCGAGAAGAAGCTGTAGTAGTCGCGGGCGCGGACCTGGATGTTGAACTGGGTGTCGTTGAAGTTGAGCAGGAACTTGACCGCCGCCGGCATCACCGCGAAGTAGGCGAAGGCGATCCCGGCGAGGAAGAGGACCGGGAAGAGCAGCAGGATCGGCATCACGGTCCGGCGCTCGCCGGGGCTGAAGGCGGGCAGGATGTAGGCGTAGAGCTGGTACAGCACGATCGGCATCGCGAGGATGATCGCCCCGTACGCCGCGACCGTGATGGTCGTCGTGAACGGCTCGGTGACCCCGAAGGTGATCAGCTTCTTGTGGCCGGCGGGCAGCGGTCCACCGGCGATTTCCAGCAGCAGGTGGTTCTGCCAGAAGCAGAGCGCGAGGGCGACGCCGAAGACGACGGCGCAGACGACGATGCGGCTGCGCAACTCGTCGAGGTGCTCGACGAGGCTGAGCTGGTCCTCATGGGAGACCGCCTTGACGCGGCGGGGCATCCCGGGCAGGCCTCAGCTGTTTTTGTCTTCAGCGACCTCGGCCTTGGCGGGCTCGACGGGAGCCGTGGCGACCGGCGTCCCCTCCGGCGCTTTGGCGACGGTGGCCTGCGTGGCGCTGAGCGCCTTGACGTCGTCGTCGTCCTTCTCCCCGGTGACGGTCTCTTTGAACTCGCGAATGCCCTTACCGAGGCTGCTGCCGAGCTCCGGCAGCCGTTTCGGGCCGAACACCACCAGGGCGATGATGAGGACGACGATGATCTCTAGAGGTCCGATGTTTCCGAGCATTTGCTCATGGTAACGGGGTTGGAGGGCGGGCGGATCGGCTGCGGTCGAGCTTTTAGATACTCGTTAGTGGGGTTTTCTGCCGATCGTTCGGGAAAGTGCGGATCAAGTTCGTCTCAATCGGGTTCGATAAGGGAGAGATGGGAGACCCGGGCAACAACCGCACGAAGCCGTCCAAAGCCCTGCACGTCTGTCCCGAGTGCGGCTCCGGGCTGGTGCAACCGGTCGCCTGGGAGCAGGCCCGCGATCGAGCCCACTGGCGGGTCTGGCGGCGTTGCCCGGAGTGCGAGTGGTTCTGCCAGGGCGTCCACGACGAGGACGAGATCGACGCCTTCGACGAGCAGCTCGACATCGGCGCCCACGAGCTGGCGGACGAGCTGCGTGCGCTCGAGCACTCCAACATGGCGACGATGGCCGACGCCTTCGTCGTCGCGCTCACCGCCGATCTGATCGGCGCCGACGACTTCGCCTAGCGCCCGCCCTGCCTGGCCGGAATAGAGAAGGGCGAAACCGGGTACAACTCAAGCATGGCCGGATCACCGAATCTCGACGGAACCGTGGCGCTGGTCACCGGCGCCTCCAGCGGCATCGGCGAGGCGACGGCGCGGATGCTCGCCGATCGTGGCGCCGCCGTCGCGATCGTCGCCCGGCGCGCCGAGCGTCTCGAGACACTCGCGAACACGATCGAGTCGGGTGGCGGCAAGGCGTTCGCGATCGAGGCCGACGTCACCGACCGCGAGCAGGCCGAGAACGCGGTCCGGCGCACCGTCGAGGAGCTGGGGCGGCTCGACGTCCTGGTCAACAACGCCGGCGTGATGCTGCTCGGGCCGATCCTCGACGCCCCGGTCGAGGAGTGGGACCAGATGGTCCAGGTCAACGTCCTCGGCCTCCTCTACACCGCCAAGGCGGCGATTCCGCATCTGCTCGCGGCGGCTGCGGAAGGGCCTCGCCAGGTCGCCGACCTGGTCAACATCTCATCCGTCGCCGGCCGCCAGGTGAGTCTTGGAAGCGGTGTGTACAACGCCACCAAGCATGCCGTCGGCGCCTTCAGCGAGTCGCTGCGCCAGGAGGTCACCGAGCGCCATCTGCGGGTCTCGCTGATCGAGCCGGGAGCCGTCGACACCGAGCTGACCGACCACCTCCGCGACGGGATCCGCGAGCAGACCAAGCAGCGGTTCGCCGACATCGACAAGCTCGAGGCGACCGACATCGCCGAGGCGATCGAGTTCGTCGTCACCCGGCCCCGGCATGTGGCGATCAACGAGGTGCTGGTGCGGCCGACCGAGCAGCGTGACTAGAAGCGACGCCGCGTCCGTTCAGCTGTAGCGCTGGACGACGCCGTCGGCGACCAGCGCCAGGAGCTGCCGCTGCTCCGGTTCGAAGGCCGCGCCTTCGAGCTGGCGTTTGCCGGCGGCGACCATCTCCAGCGCCCGCATCCGCACGGTCTCCAGCGCTCCGGTGGCGGCGATCCGGTCGCAGAGCTCGGCCGCGGTCGCGGCGTCGAGTCCATGCAGGTCGACCTCGCGGACGCCGGGGTCGGCGGCGGCGGCCTCGATCAGCGGCAGGGTGATCGTGCCGTCGAGCAGGTCGGTGCCGCGCGCCTTGCCGGTCCGCTCCGGCGGGCCGGTGACGTCGAGGACGTCGTCGAGCAGCTGGAAGGCGAGGCCGACCTGGGCGCCGAACTCGCGCAGGTGCTCGTCGTCGTGGCCGAGCAGGCAGGCGCATTCGAACAGCGTCGCCGTCTTCAGCCGGCAGCGGTCGAGGTAGCGCTGCTCGGAGATCCCGAGGTCGAAGGCGTCGTGGCGCTGGGCCAGCTCGCCTCGCGCCAGGCCGACCGCGGCGTCGGCGAGGAGCTGGACGGAGCGGCCGTCGCCGGCGTCGGCGAGCAGAGCGAAGGCGCGGGAGAGGAGCAGGTCCCCGGTGGCGACGGCACGAGCGCGGCCCGAGGTGGCGGCGACGGTCGGGTGGCCCCGACGCAGCGGCGCCTCGTCGAGGACGTCGTCGTGGACGAGGGTCGCCATGTGCACCAGCTCGATCGCCGTCGCGGCGCGGACCGCCGAGTCGGCGCCGGCCTTCTCCCCGGCGCAGAGCAGGACGAGCATCGGCCGCAGCCGCTTGCCGCCGGCGGCGAGAGTCGAGGCAGCGTCTTCCCCGAGCGGGTCCCCGTGGCCGTCGATCGCCTCCCGCAGCCGGTCCTCGACCTCACCGAGGCGCGAGGGCAACCAGCGGCTCGACGCGTCCAGTACCGCCGTCACCGGCGGCGGTACGGCCGACCGTCGGGTCACCTCAGGTTCCCTTGACGCCGCTGTGGATCGCGATGATCCCACCGGCGAGCACGGTGTAGCGGATCTGCTCGAAGCCGGCCCGATCCATCTTCTCGGCCAGGCCGTGCGGGCTGGGGAAGCTACGCACCGACTCCGGCAGGTAGGAGTAGGCGTCGGGGTCGCTGGAGAAGGCGCCAAGCAACGGCACGATCCGGCCGAACCAGAGCGAGTAGAAGAGCGAGAGCGGCGGCCGGGTCGGTTGGGTGATCTCGAGGATCACCAAGCGGCCGCCGGGTTTCAGGACCCGCGCCATCTCGCGCAAACCGCGATCGAGATCGGCGAGGTTGCGGGCGCCGAAGCCGACGGTGACGGCGTCGAATCGCTCGCCGTCGTAGGGCAGGGTCAGCGCGTCCGCCCACTCGAAGCGAACCCCGTTCGCCCCCCGCTCGGCGGCCTTCTCGCGGGCGAGGTCGAGCATCGGCTCGGAGAAGTCGCAGCCGACCACGTGGCCGTCGGGGGCGACGCGGCCCGAGAGCTCGAGGGCGAGGTCGCCGGTGCCGCAGCAGACATCGAGGGCCGAGTCGCCCGGACCGAGTCCCGCCCGCTCCGCGGCGCGCTCGCGCCAACGGTGGTGCAGCCCCGCCGTCATCACCGAGTTCAGCGCGTCGTAGTTGCCGGCGACGCGGTCGAACATGCGGTTGACCTGACTGGCGAAGTCGGGCGATTGGCGATTGTCGTTGATCGTGTCCATGGCGGTCCGGGGGGTGCTCAGAGCCAAGCAGATCGGCGGACGCAGGTCGAGGGAGGGAGCGAGCGTAGCGGAGCTACGTGAGCGACCTCGCGAGGCCGAGGACTCCGATATGCGCCGGCTCTGAGTGCCCTAATTGAGCGAAGAGAGGAAGTCGGCTAGCTCGTTGAGCTTTTTCTGCGGCAATGCGCGGAAGGAAGGCATGATACCCGGCCCGATTTCCACCGAGCGGATGATCGCGGCTCGCGGAATCAGGGCCGCGATGTGGGTCAGTTCGGGTCCGGGGCCGTTGTTCCCGTTCTCACCGATCTTGTGGCAGGCCAGGCAGCCCGAGCCGGCGACCACCTCCTTGCCGGCCTCGTACTGCGGCGCAACCTTCATGTCGATCTCGGTCGGCGAACCCCCGGTCGCTCCCAGGTAGGTGAGGTAGCCCATCGCGATGATCGTCAGGCAGCCGGCGGTGGT
>JADGPJ010000027.1 GCA_017882505.1 Solirubrobacterales bacterium
GGTGACCGGGTCGGCGCTGACGTTGCCGACGAGCCGGACCACGAGCCCGTAGCGGTCCGACCTGGCGTCGATGAGGATCCGGTACTCGTTGCCCGAGGTGGGGTCGCGGCTGAGCTGCTGGCCGACGTAGACGTTTCCGGTGAGGTCGCCTTCGGGCAGCGGTGGCGATTTGATCGTCACCGTCCCGATCTTCGATTTTTCCGGACAGAGATCGGGGCCGTTGCCGACCTTGCCGAACTGCGCTTCGGTGCAGGTCTGCAGACCGGTGGCGGCCGAGGGGTTGATGCCCATGCCCGCCGGCAGGGTCACCCTCGTGGTCCGGGTGACGGAGCTGTCCTGTTTGCTTTCGCCGGGAAGCAGGTGCGGGACGTCGATCCCGACCGAAGCGCCCGAGGGCGAGTCGGTTTCAGCGGTGTTGGGAGCAGCGGCGATGGTCGGCGCGTACGGGATCGTGTTGCATTCCTTGGGCGAGGTGCCGGGAGGGATCGGCGACTCGAAGGCAGGCTCGGCGCTCTGGGGGAAGACGTAGCCCGGTCTCGCCTCTTCGGACACCGAGCTGGCCAGCAGATAGGTCGAGTAGGCACTTCCGGACGGGCCCGGCGTCGCCTCCCCCAGGCAGGTGCTGGGGGTGGTGAGGAAGGTGCCGTCCCCGGCGCGCCCGTTGAAAACGAGGCGATTTTTCAGGATCAGGCCTTCGAGCAGCGGTATTTCTGAGACGGCCGGTACGTGGATCGTGAACCCCTCGTGGAAGTCGCTGCCGGAGGCGAGGTCGCCTTCGAGATAGATGTTTTTCCCGACCAGGTTGAGCCCGAACCGGGCCGACTGGTGTGGCTGCGGGACGAGGTTGTAGACGGCGGCTTCGAGTGGGATCGGCGATGGGATTCCCAGCAACGATGGCGTCACGAAGCTGGTTCCCACCCGCGAGCCGAGCGGGCAGGTCGAGCTTTCGAATTGCGCCTGACTGCAGCGTTCGGCGGCCCCCGGGTTGACGCTGAGTCCGACCGGGAGGTCGACGCGGACGGTCTTCAGTTCGCCGACCGGCGTTTCTCCCGGCGCTTTGGTCTTGACGATGAACTGGGTGAACCCGACCTGCGGATGGCCGGCCGCTTGTTCGAAGAACTGTTCCGGAGTGGCAACGCTGCAGGTCGGCGTGTCTTTGATGCAGGTGCCCGCCTGCCAGCCGTCCGTCGGGGTGTAGGCGGGCGGGTGCTGCAGGGCGATGATTTCGCCCGTATTGGCCGCCGCGGGGCTCGCCCAGAGCAGCAGCGAGACCACCGCGATGGCGGCTACGGGCCAGCCCCGGGTGCCGGTCGGAATTCCCCTCCAAGGAAACATCCCGATTGCGACGATACCCGATTTCGATGACCCAAGTCAATATTTTTTGGTAAAGTCATGCTCATGGCGACTCAAGAAATCCACTCAGCCAATGGCAACGGGGTTGACGCCACCGTTGGAAATGGAAACGGGCACGCCTCCATACCCGTCGACTGGGAGCACCTGGCTCGCGCCACGGCGCACCCGCTGCGGGTCTCGATCCTCGAGATCCTCGGTCTGGACGGTGGTCGGACTCTGTCGCCAATCGATCTCAGCCGCGAGCTGCAGATCCCCCTCAGCAACACCAACTACCACGTCACCGAGCTGGCCAAAGCCGGCCTGCTCGAGCTGGTTCGCCAGCGCCAGGTGCGCGGCGCCACCGAGCACTTCTACCGGATACCCACCGGCCTCCCGGCGGCAAACGGCAACGGCAGCGCCAGCGGCGGGACGAACGGCGGTCTGGAGAAGCGGACGACGGGTCTCGAACCCGCGTCGGCGGTTCCAGCCCGAACCGACTGAGTCAGCCCTCGGGCTCTTTAGAGCTCGCTGCGGGCGGCTTTGAGGCTTTCGACGTCGATCTTGTCCTGAGGACGTCCTGCGCCTCGCTTCATCCTGATCAAGTCCTCGTAGCTGCAGAAGAGGCAGTCGTGGCCGAGGAACGTGCGCGTGATCGCGTGTCGCCTGAGCTCGACCCAACCGCCTCCGTCCACGCCGAGGCCGTCGAGGTGCTGCATAACGTCGAGCCGGCCGTGCCTGGTCATCAGGGTCCAGTTCCCGCCCATCTCCAGGCCCTTGAAATCCGGAACCAGATCGAGCTCGCCGGCGGCGAACTCCTCCAGGCCGATCGGGTCGGCCTCGAGCTCGGCCAGCGCAGCGGCGAGCCGTCGCAGATTGTCGTCCGCTGGGTCGGGGCAGATATCGATGTCCTTCGTGGCTCGAACGTGGCCGTGGGCGGCCACTGCATATCCGCCCACGACGATCAGGTCGACCCTGTGATCGACCAGCACGTTCAGCAAAGGCTCCGGATCGAGGGGGCGCGCCATCAGACGCCGGACTGCGCCGCGAGCTCAGTTGCGATCCTGCTCAGTTGAGCCGCCTGGGCCAAACGTTCCTCCGGAGTCAGGTCTCGGTAGTCGGCCCGAAGCTCAGCGATCGACTGGTTGCCACCACCCGGCACCGAATCAGCCAAGCTCACGGGCGTGATCGTCAAGGTCTCCCCCATCGCCTCGAAGAGGCGATTCAAGGTGTCGAGGCTTGGCGAGACGACGTCACGCTCGATCCGACTGATTGCCGGCTGCTCGGTCCCCACTCGCTGGGCCAGCTCGGCTTGATCGAGGCCATGACGTTTCCTTGCCTCGCGTAGAAGCGATCCGCAGCTAACGCTTCTCTGGCTCCGGCTCATGTTCGAACCATAGAACATATTGGTTATGCGCCCGGGAAAGAGAAGCGGACGACGGGTCTCGAACCCGCGACCTCGAGCTTGGGAAGCTCGCGCTCTACCAACTGAGCTACGTCCGCGCCGCGGCTGATTCTATGACCGCCGGGCGGTTGCCGGGGGCCTCCGGGATCTAACCTTCTGCGTCCCGTGAGCGTCCGCTCTTCGATAGCCGTCCTCGCCGTGCTGGCCGTCGTCGGCCTGCTCACCTTCGGCCTGCTCAGCAAGGGGTCCTCCGGCGTCGCCATCGGCGAGGTCGCGCCGGCGCCCGCGATGCCGCGGCTCGAAGGCGGCGGCGAAAGCTCCCTTGCCGAGTACCGCGGCCGCTGGGTGCTGGTCAACTTCTGGGCCTCGTGGTGCGTCCCCTGCCGCCAGGAGGCCCCCGCCCTCGAGCAGTTCCAGCACCAGCACGGCGGCCGATCCTTCACCGTGCTCGGGATCGACAGCCGCGACCTCAGCGGCGACGGCAGGGACTTCGTCCGCAGGTACGGACTCAGCTATCCCCAGCTTCGCGACGGCAACGGCGACACCGCCCACGACTTCGGCACCACCGGAGTCCCGGAGAACTTCCTGATCGACCCGCAGGGGAAGGTCCGGCTGCTGCTCCGCGGCCCGGTCACCAGCGAGTACCTGCGGGAATCGGTGGCGCCGCTGCTGCCGAGCAGCTCATGAGCGTGAGGGCGCGCGCCGCCATCGCCGCCCTGCTCGGGGTCGCGATCCTTGCCGCGACCCCGCTGGCGGCGCTGGCGGCAACCCCCCAGACCTCGCTGAGCGAAATCTCCTCCGAAGTGATGTGCCCCGTCTGCGGCACCCTGCTCGAGCTCGCCGAATCGCCGCAGGCTCAGCGGGAGAAAGTCTTCATCGAACGCCTCGTCACCGCCGGCCGGACCAAGGCCCAGATCAAGGACGCGCTGGTCGCCGAGTACGGGGACGAGGTGCTGGCGCTGCCCCAGGGCTCGGGCTTCAGCCTCTCCGCCTACCTGGTCCCGATCGTCGCCTTCGCGATCGCCGTGGTGGCCCTGGCGATCGGGGTGGCGAAATGGCGCCGCGCCGGCGAGCGCTCGGACAAGGGCGCGGAGACCGCCGCCGGGCCCAGCCCTGAGGACAGCGAGCGGCTCGACGCCGACCTCGCTCGCTACGACCTCTGAGCGTCGGCTCAGGCTTCGCCGATGACCACGGCGCCGAGCGGGACGGCCGGAAGGCGCCGGATCGCCGCCTCCACCGCCCGCCGGTCCCGGCCCGACGATTGGGCCGGTGAGATCGCGGCCAGAACCGCGTCCGCCCGCTCGGCGACGGCGTCGAGCGGGCCTCCGGCGGAGTCGATCGCCGGGCCGCTGAGGACGACCAGGTCATAGGCATTGCGCAGCTTCGCGGTCATGTGGCGGAAGCTCTGCAGGCCGAGCAGCGTGCCGGGATCCGGGGCCCGCCGGCCGGCGGCGATGCAAACCAGCGGCTCGGTCGCCGGCGAGGCCGCGGAGCCGGCCAGGGCCAGCGGCTGGAGGATCTGCGACGGCGTCGCCTCCCAGCGCAGGTACTCGTGCAGACCGGGCGACGGCGGGAGGCCGAGGTCGATCGCCAGCCGCGGCTGCGCCAGGTCGCACTCGAGCAGCACGGTTCGGCGACCGGCGGCGCAGGCGGCGCCGGCGAGGGCGACGGCGAGAAGGCGGGCGCTGTCGTCCCACCCGGCCACCAGCACGGTCCGCTGCCCCTGCAACCGCTCGCGGACGTCGGCGAGCCGCTCGAAGTCCTCGCGGCGCAGCGACCAGGCCCGATCCCCTCCGGGAGCGAGACCGGAGATCTCGGCAAGGACGGGCAGCTTGCCGCGCCCGCCCCGCATCACATCCGCTCGGGGGCCGAGATCCCGAGCAGGCCGAGGGCGCTCGCGATCGTCCGCTTGGTCGCCAGGCAGAGCGCCAGCCGCGAGCGCTGGACGCCCTCGCCCTCGGCGTCGATGACCTGGCAGTCGCGGTAGAAGGCGTGGAAGTCGGCGGCGACGGCGGTCGAGTAGGCGCAGATCCGGTGCGGGGCGCGGCGCGCGGCGGACATCCGGACCTCCTCGGGAAACTCCAGCAACCGCTTGATCAGCGCCTTCTCGCTCGGCTCCAGCACGGCGACGCGGCTGTCGGCGTCGAGCTCGGCGCCGGCCTGCTCCGCCGCCGCCCCGGCTTTGCGCAGGATGCTGGCGATGCGGGCATGCGCGTACTGGACGTAGTAGACGGGGTTGTCGCTCGACTGGCTGCGGGCCAGCTCGAGGTCGAGGTCGAGCGTGGTCTCGTGGCTGCGCCAGAGCATGAACCAGCGGGTGGCGTCGACGCCGATGTCGTCGAGCAGGTCGTCGAGAGAGACGAATTCTCCGCTGCGCTTGGACATCTGCACCCGCTCGCCGCCTTCGACGACGTGGACCAGGCTCATGATCTGCGCCTCGAACGCGTCGGGGTCGCCGCCGAGCGCCGCGATCGCCGCCCGGATCCGCGCCACGTAGCCGTGGTGATCGGCGCCGAGCATGTCGATCAGGCGGTCGAAGCCGCGCTGCAGCTTGGCCCAGTGGTAGGCGACGTCGGCGGTGAGGTAGGTGGGCTCGCCGTTGGAGCGGATCAGGACCCGGTCCTTGTCGTCGCCGAAAGTCGTCGTGCGCAGCCAGAGGGCGTCGTCGCTGCGATAGGTATGGCCGCCCTCCTCGAGCTTGGCGAGCGCGGACTCGACTTCGCCGCGGCCGTAGATCGCGCGCTCGGAGGCGAAGGTGTCGATACTGACGCCGAAGCGGTCGAGGGTGGCGCGAACTTCCTCCAGCATCAGCTCGATGCCGCGCAGGCCGAGTGCCTCACGATCGCCGGGGTCGATCCCCTCGGCGGCGACCCGCTCCGCCAGCTCGGTCACGTACTCCCCTCCGTAGCCCTCCTCGGGCGGCTCCTCGCCGGCCATCCGGGCGGCGATCGAGTCGGCGAAACGACCGACCTGGGCGCCAGCGTCGTTGACGTAGAACTCGCGCTCGATTTCGTGGCCGACCGCCTCCAGCAGCCGGGCCACGGCGTCGCCGTAGGCGGCGAGGCGTCCGCCGCCGACGTGCAGCGGCCCGGTCGGGTTGGCGGAGGGCCCCTCGACGAGGATCCGCTCCGGGGTGGCGGTCGGCGGCGGCCCGAGCCCGTCGCCGGCGGCGACGAGTGAGGCCAGCGCTCGCCGGTACCAGGCGTCGGAGAGGAAGAGGTTGACGAAGCCCGGGCCGGCGATCTCGATCCGGTCGACGTCCCCTGTGTCACCGAGGCTCGCCTCGAGCTCGGTCCGCAGGCGCTCGGCGACGGCGCGCGGATCGTCGCCGAGCGGCCCGGCGAGCAGCATCGCCGCGTTGGAGCTGTAGTCGCCCAGGTCCGGCTTCGGTGGCCGGTCGAGGGAGGGCGCCGGCTCGGTCCGCTCGCCGTCGCGCAGGGCGCGGGCGGCCCCCTCGACGGCGCCGCGGAGCTCGGTGATCGAATCGGTGGCGGTCACAGGTCAATCGTATGGACCAGGGCTGGCCCAGGGTACGCTGGCCGCTTGCGTATAGCCATCCTCAGCGACATCCACTCCAACCTGCCCGCCCTCGAGAGCGTCCTCGCGGCGGTCGAGGAGGCCGGCGTCGACCAGCTCTGGTGCCTCGGCGACCTGGTCGGCTACGGCGCCGATCCCGACGCCTGCACGGCCCTGATTCGCGAGCGCTGCGAGGTCTGCCTGGTCGGCAACCACGACCTCGCGGTCCTCGGCGAGCTCGACGTCTCCTCGTTCTCTGACACCGCCAAAGTGGCCGCCGAGTGGACCCGACGGCAGGCGAGCCAGGAGACGACCGGCTTCCTCCGCGGCCTCTCGCCGCAGATGACCCATCGCGGCTTCGGGCTCTTCCACGCCTCGCCTAGCGACCCGATCTGGGAGTACGTGCTCTCGATCGATCAGGCGGAAGCCGGTCTCGACGCCTCCGAGCAGCGGATCAGCCTGATCGGCCACTCCCATATCTCGCTCTTCTTCACCCGGCCCGCGGGGCCGCGACCCGTCTACGCCCACGGCGCCCAGGCAGGCGACGGAGCGCTGCTCGACATCGACGACGGCGCCTGGTTGCTCAACCCCGGCAGCGTCGGTCAGCCGCGCGACGGCGACGCCCGCGCGGCCTGGCTGGAGCTCGACGACGAGGAGTGGACGGCGCGCTTCCACCGCGTTCCCTACGACATCGGCGCCGCCGCGAAAGCCATCGTCGACGCCGGATTGCCCAGCTCCCTGGCCGAACGCCTCCAGGTCGGGCGCTGACCCGAAATGCAGGCTAAATACAGCCTTACGGTCGTTCTCTAGACTCGAATCATGGGCCGTCTCAGCGCATCCCTGCTTGCCCTTGCCCTCGGCGTCGCCGCCGCGGTGGCGCTGGCCGCCTGCGGCAGCAGCGGCGGCGCCGACCTGCTGCCGGGCGCGACCGCGAGCCAGATCAACTCCAACATTGACCAGGTTCAGACGCTGGTCGGCGAAGGCGAATGCATCGGCGCCGAGAACGCGGCGGCGGCGGTCGGCCAGCAGGTGGAAGAACTGACGGGCGTCGACAAGAAGCTGAAGCAGGCGCTGAGCGAAGGCGCCACCCGGCTGAACGAAGTCGTCGCCGAATGCGAAGAAACCGGTCCCAGCGAAGCCGAAGAACGGGAAGCCGAAGAAGCCGAAGCGCTCGAAGCCGCGGAAAACGAAGAAGCCGAAAAGCACGAAAAGTCCGAAAAGGAAAAGAAGAAGCCGAAGAAGGAAGCCAAGGAACCGAAGGAAGAAAAGGAACCGCCGGTCGAACCTGAACCTCCGGCGCAGGAAGAAGGCGGCGAAACCCCTCCATTCGAACCCGGCGGCGGCACGGGATCCGGCGGCGTCGGGCCCGGCGCCCCGGCAGGAGCTGAATGATGGAGGCGGGAACCCTCTCGGGACGCTACGAAACCGCCGAGCGGCTCGGCTCCGGTGGGATGTCGAACGTCTACAAGGCGACCGACCGGATCCTCGAGCGCACCGTCGCGGTGAAGATCCTCGCGGAGCACCTATCCGACGACGAGCGCTTCGTCGCGCGCTTCCGGCGCGAGGCCCTGGCGGTGGCGAAGCTGATCCACCCGAACATCGTCCAGGTCTACGACACCGGCGTCGACGACGGCCGCCACTACATCGTCATGGAGTACGTCGAGGGGCGCTCCGGGGCGCAGATCCTGCAGCGGCACGGGCCGGTCGAGCCCGAGATCGCCGCCGAGATCGGGATCCAGGCCTGCGCCGGGCTCGACTACGCGCACCGGCGCGGAATCATCCACCGCGACGTCAAGCCGGGCAACCTGATGGTCGTCGGCGGCCCGGTCGGCGGCGGCGAGATGACCGTCAAACTCGCCGACTTCGGCATCGCCCGGGCGATCGAGCAGACCCGGATCACCCAGGTCGGCTCGGTCGTCGGGACCGCCGCCTACCTGGCTCCGGAGCAGGTGCGCGGCGAGGAGGCGACGCCGGCCACCGACGTCTACGCGCTCGGCGTCGTCCTCTACCAGTTCCTCACCGGGCGCCTCCCCTACGAGGGCTCCTCGCTGGCCGAGCTGGCGGTGCGCCAGCAGAACGAGAAGCCGCTGCCGCCCAGCACCTACAACGACGAGGTGCCGGGACCGCTCGGCGCCGCCGTCCTACGCGCGCTCGAGGGCGACCCCAACCGTCGCTACGCCAGCGCCGACGAGCTCGCCGGCGGCCTCCGCCTCGGCCTCGAAGGCGAGGACGTGACGCTGCCGTTCGAGGAGGGCGAAACCCCGACCCAGTTCCTCGGCGGCGACACCGCCGCTACCCGCCACCTCGATCGCACCGCCGCCCAGACCGAGTACCGGCCGGTCGAATCGCAGACGCGGCGCCCCCAGCCGCGCGTGGCCGCTCCCCCGTCCGTCGCGCCGGCTCGTGCCGCTGCGGCGGCAAAGAAGCGCTCCGGCTTCTCCCGCTTCGTCCGCTTCGTGCTGGCGCTGGTCGCGCTGGTCCTCGTCGCCGCCGCGGTCGCGGCCGCGGTCATCATCACAACCGACAAGGCCGCGGGCGTGAAGATCAGCAAGGTCGCCGGCGACACCGTGTCCAAGGTGGCCGAAGAATTCAAGGAACTGGTCAAGAAGAACACCGAATAGGCGGGGGCGAGGGGTGCCCCTCCCCCTCCCACGACACGCGGTCTCGGCTCAGCTGGTTGAGGTCGAGGCGTCCCAGGGGGAAGCGCCGGCGAGCACGGTCGCGCGGTAGGTGTCGAAGGTGCCGGCCTTGATCGCGGCTCTGGCGTGGGTCGTCAGCTCGTGCATGTAGGTGAGGTTGTGGAGGACGATCAGGCGGACTGCGGTCAGCTCCTCGGCGCGGGAGAGGTAGCTGATGTAGTCGCGGTCGTGGCGCTGGCAGGCGGGGCAGGGGCAGCCGTCGACGAGGGGCTCGCGATTGCCGACCCAGCCCGACTTGCGGAGGTCGAGGCGCCAGCGCTTGTCGGGGTCCGGAGCGAGGGCGACGCCGTGGCGGGCGAGGCGGGTGGGGACGGCGCAGTCGAAGACGTCGAGGCCGAGGGCGATGCCGCCGAGCAGGTCGTCGACCTCGCCGATGCCGAGCAGGTGCACGGGCGCCGCCTCGGGCAGCAGCGGCGCGGTCAGCGCCAGGACGTCGTGCATCTCCTCCTTGTCGCGGCCGAGGGTGCCGCCGATCGCGAGGCCGTCGACCGGCGCCTCCGAGACCCGCTGGGCGGATTCGCGGCGTAGGTCCTCGTGGACGCCGCCCTGGACTATCCCGAACACGGCCTGGCGCTCGGGTCCCTCGTCGCGGTGCCAATCGAGGCAGCGGTCGAGCCAGCGGTGGGTGCGCTCGGTCGAGCGGGCGGTGTACTCGCGGTCGGCGTGGAAGGGAGTGCACTCGTCGAAGACGAGGGCGATGTCGGAGCCGAGCGCCGCCTGCACCCGCATCGAGACCTCGGGCGAGATGAACAGCTCCGAGCCGTCGCGGTAGGAGCGGAAGCGCGCGCCCTCCTCGGTGATCTCGACCTCCGAGCCGTGCTCTCCCCCGGATCGCCCGCTCCCCTTGACCTCGTTGGCGACGCCGCCATGGGCGAGGGAAAAGACCTGGAAACCACCGGAATCCGTGATCAGCGCCCGCTCCCAGCCCATGAAGCCGTGCAGGCCGCCGGCGGCGGCGATCCGCTCGGGCCCCGGCGAGACGAACAGGTGGTAGGTGTTGCCGAGGATCAGCTGGTAGCCCAGCCCCGCGACCTCGTCGCCGTCCAGCCCCCGCACCGACCCCTTGGTCGCCAGCGGGATGAAGGCCGGAGTCTCGATCGGCCCGTGGGCGGTGTGCAGCACCCCGCAGCGGGCGGCGCCGTCGCGCGCCTCGATCTCGAAGCGGAGCCGGTCCGGCTCACTCCTCACGCGATCAGGGAGTGGCCGGTCATCGGCGCCGGTTTCGCGATCCCGAGCAGCTCGAGGGCGGTCGGGGCGACATCGGCGAGGATGCCGGCGGGGCGCAGCTCCAGGCCCTCGGCGGTGACGATCAGCGGCACCGGGTTCAGCGAGTGGGCGGTGTTGGGCGAGCCGTCCGGCTCGAGCATGTGGTCGCAGTTGCCGTGGTCGGCGGTGATGATGCAGGCGCCGCCCTTGGCGAGGACCGCCTCGACGACGTCGCCGAGCAGGGGGTCGACGGCTTCGACCGCGGCGACCGCGGCCGGGATCACGCCGGTGTGGCCGACCATGTCGGGGTTGGCGAAGTTGATGATCCCGAAGCGGTAGGAACCGGCCCGCCAGTGCTCGACGAAGGTCGCGGCGGCGGCGGCGGCGCTCATCTCCGGCTTATGGTCGTAGGTGGGCACGTCGCGCGGCGATTCGACCAGGCAGTGCTCCTCCCCCTCGTACTCCTGCTCGCGGCCGCCGTTGAAGAAGTAGGTGACGTGGGCGTACTTCTCGGTCTCGGCGACGTGCAGCTGGCGACCGCCGGCCTTGGCGATCGTCTCCGCCAGCGTCGTCTCGGGACGCTGCTCGGGGAAGGCGACCGGGTAGGGCCAGCCCTTGCGGTACCCGGTCATCGTCGTCAGCTCGATCGGCACGCCGCCGGCTCGCGGGAACTCGTCGAAGCCGGGCTCGGCCAGCGCCCTGGTCATCTCCCGGGCGCGGTCGGGCCGGAAGTTGAAGAAGATCGCGACGTCGCCGGGGGCGACGCCGTCGTAGTCGCCGATCACCGTCGGTTTGACGAACTCGTCGGTCTCCTCGCGCTCGTAGGAGGCCTCGATCGCGGCGGCGGTGGAGTCCGCGTGGGCGCCGCGGGCGTGGACGATCGCGTCGTAGGCGAGCTTGATGCGCTCCCAGCGGGTGTCACGGTCCATCGCGTAGTAGCGGCCGCTGA
The DNA here is from genome assembly GCA_017882505.1 of Solirubrobacterales bacterium. Taxonomy (GTDB): domain Bacteria; phylum Actinomycetota; class Thermoleophilia; order Solirubrobacterales; family 70-9; genus VAYN01. The sequence continues at coordinate 11,105 of JADGPJ010000027.1, forward strand.
CGGTGCCGACGCGGCCGGCCTGGCGCAGCCAGCGCTCCACCTCCTCGAGGTAGCCGCGGCCGCCGTGGGGCAGCGTGTCGCGGCCGTCGGTGAAGGCGTGGAGGACGAGATCGGGAACGCCCTCCTGCGAGGCCAGCTCGATGCAGGCCTCGATGTGCTCCCAGCCGGAGTGGACGCCGCCGTCGGAGACGAGGCCGAGCAGGTGCAGGCGACCGCGGGGGCTGTTGCGGGCTCGCTCGCAGGCCGCCAGCAGCGCCTCGTTCTCGAAGAAGCCGCCGTCGGCGACCGCGTCGTCGATCCGCGCCAGGTCCTGCTTGACGATCGCCCCGGCGCCGAGGTTGAGGTGACCGACCTCGGAGTTGCCCATCTGCCCGTCAGGCAGGCCGACGTCCCGGCCCTGGGCGGAGAGCTGGGTGTGCGGATACTCGCTCCAGAGGCGGTCGAAGACGGGCGTCTGGGCGAGCGAGATCGCGTTCCCCGGCCCCGGCTCGGCCAGCCCCCAGCCGTCGAGGATGATCAACGCCAGCGAGGGAACCAGGGTCATGACGAACACCAACGTGAGTGCGCCAATCGCCACGGACTCGAATGACCGGCTGCCACCGTGTCGATTGGCGCACTCACCGGGCGGCTTCCACGATCGCCGCGAAGTCGACGGGATCGAGCGCCGCGCCGCCGACCAGGGCGCCGTCGACGTCGGGCTTGGCGAGGATCTCGGCGGCGTTGGCGGGCTTGACCGAGCCGCCGTAGAGGATCCGGATCTCATTGGCGGCGGCGCCGCGCATCCGCAACACGTCGCGGATGAAGGCGCAGGCGTCCTGGGCCTGCTCGGGGGTCGCGACGCGGCCGGTGCCGATCGCCCAGATCGGCTCGTAGGCGACGACGATGCGGGCCAAATCGATGGAGTCGACGGCGGCGAGGTCGATCTGGAGCTGGCGCTCGAGCACGGCCTTGGTCTCCCCCCCGTCGCGGGCGGCCTCGGTCTCGCCGACGCAGAGGATCGGCTCGAGGTCGGCGCCGAGCGCCGCCGGGACCTTGCGGGCCAGCGCCTCGTCGGTCTCGCCGAAGAACTGGCGGCGCTCGGAGTGACCGAGGACGACCGCCTCGACGTCGAGCTCGACCAGCATCGGTGCCGAGATCTCGCCGGTGAAGGCGCCGGCGTCCTCCTCGTGCATGTTCTGGGCGGCGACGCGGACGGCGGTTCCCCGCCGCCGCTCGACCACCTCGTTGAGGGCGATGAAGGACGGGCAGAGGACGACGTCGCACTGGGTCGCGGCGATGAGCGGCAGCAGCGCGTCGACGAACTCGGCCGCCTCGGCGACCGTCTTGTTCATCTTCCAGTTGGCGGCGATATAGGGGGTGCGCTCAGGCATCTGAATCCGAGTCCTCCGCGTCCATCAGGGCCTCAACTCCGGGCAGCTTCTTTCCCTCCAGCAACTCCAAGGATGCTCCTCCTCCGGTCGAAAGCCAATCCACCTCGTCGTCGAGGCCGAATTTGCGCAGAGCCGCGACCGAATCGCCGCCGCCGACCACGGTGGTCCCGGGGGCCTTCGCGACCGCCTCGGCGACGGCCCGGGTCCCGGCCGCGAACGGCTCCATCTCGAAGGCGCCCATCGGCCCGTTCCAGAGCACGGTGCCGGCGCCGGCGACCGCCTCGGCGTAGAGCTCGGCGGTGCGGAGGCCGATGTCCAGGCCCATCCAGCCGTCGGGCACCTCCACCCCGTCGCTCTCGCGGCGCTCGGTCTCGGCGTCGAAGCTCCTACCGAGGACGAGGTCGAGCGGCAGCGTCAGCTCGCAATCGGAGTCCTTCGCCCGCTCCAGCGCCTCGGCGGCGAGCTCCACGCCCTTCTCCTCGACCAGCGAGTCGCCGGTGGCGATCCCCTGGGCGCGGAAGAAGCTGAAGCACATCGCGCCGCCGATCAGGATCCGGTCGGCGACCTCGAGGAAGCGGTCGATGACGCCGACCTTGTCAGAGACCTTGGCGCCGCCGAGAATGACGACCAGCGGCCTCTTCGGCGACTCGACCACCGCCGTCAGCTCGGTCACCTCGCGCTCCAGCAACAGGCCCGCGTAGCCGGACAGGTGATGGGCAACGCCCTCGGTGCTGGCGTGGGCGCGGTGGGCGGCGCCGAAGGCGTCGTTGACGTAGAGGTCGGCGAGGGTGGCGAGGGCTTCGGACAGTTTCGGGTCGTTCTCGGTCTCCCCCGGCTCGAAGCGGGTGTTCTCGAGCAGCAGCACGTCGCCGGGGCCGAGGGCGCCACAGATGAGATCGACGTCGCCCTCGATCACCCCCGGGGCGAGCTTCACCTCGGTCCCCAGCAGCTCCCCCAGCCGCTTCGCCACCGGCGCCATCGAGAGCTCCGGGTCGGGCTTGCCGCCGGGCCGGCCGAGGTGGGAGGCGAGGACGAGGGCGGCGCCGCGCTCGCGCAGCAGTTCGATCGTCGGCAGCGCCGCCCGGATCCGCATGTCGTCGGCGACCCTGCCACCGGCCAGCGGCACGTTGAAGTCGACTCGGACGAGGACGCGGCGGCCCGCGACCTCGGCGTCGCGGACGCTTGCCTTGGAGAAGCTCACGGAGCCGTCCCGGCCGGGCTCAGGAGCCCGCCAGGACCTTGCCGGCGAGCTCGACGCAGCGGTTCGAGTAGCCCCACTCGTTGTCGTACCAGGCGATCGTCTTGACCATGCGGCCGTCGCCGATCACCATCGTCCCGCCCGCGTCGACGATCGAGGAGTGCGGGTCGCCGACGATGTCGGAGGAGACGATCGGGTCCTCGGTATAGGCGAGGATCCCCTTCATCGGACCCTCGGCCGCGGCCTTCAAGGCGGCGTTGATCTGGTCGACCTCGAGCGGGTCGGGAGTCGTGAAGACGAGGTCGACAGCAGAGCCGACCGGCACCGGGGCGCGCATCGAGAAGCCGTTCAGCTTCCCGTTCAGCTCCGGCAGGACGAGGCCGACGGCCTTGGCGGCGCCGGTCGTGGTCGGGATCAGGTTGAGCGCGGCGGCGCGGGCGCGGCGCGGGTCGGAGTGCGGCATGTCCTGCAGGCGCTGGTCGGCGGTGTAGGCGTGGATCGTCGTCATCAGCCCCTGCTCGATCCCGAAGGAGTCGTTCAGCACCTTGGCCAGCGGTGCCAGGCAGTTGGTCGTGCAGGAGGCGTTGGAGATGATGTGGTGGTTCTGGGGGTCGTAGGCGCTGTCGAAGTTGACGCCAAGGGCGACGGTCACGTCCGGCTCCTTGGCCGGTGCGGAGATGATCACCTTCTTGGCGCCCGCCTCGAGGTGCTTGGCGGCGTCAGCGCGGCCGGTGAAGAACCCGGTCGACTCGATCACCACGTCGACGCCGAGCTCGCCCCACGGCAGCGCCGCCGGATCGCGCTCGGAGAGCACTTTCATCGGCTTGCCGTCGATCGAGATCGTCGAGCCCTCGAGCGTGACCTCGCCCGGGAAGCGGCCCAGGATCGAGTCGTACTTGAGCAGGTGGGCGAGCGTGCCCGGATCCGTGAGGTCGTTGACGGCGACGAACTCGAGGTCCGCCCCCGCCGCGTTCGCCGCGCGGAACACGTTGCGCCCGATCCGTCCGAAACCGTTGATGCCGACCTTCACAGCCATGAAGTCATCGCCTCCTGAATTCGTTTTGGGGGGACGCCGATCCTATGGACTCGAGCGACTAGTCGGTTCCGATCGTGATCTCGATCTCGTACCCGTCCGGGTCCTTGATGAATGCTGAGTAGGAGCCAGACCCGTGCGAGCGGCGTTCGCCGGGCTCGCTGACGTTGACGCCTCCCGATCTCATCCCGTTCTCCCAGGCCGCCTTGACGGCGACGATCCCCAGCCCGGAAAAGCTCAGCAGGCCGAAGCCGGGCTTGGGTTCGTGGTGCGCCGCGACGAAGAAGACCGGTTTGGCGATGCCCCAGCCGATCGTCTCATCTTCGTCGAAGTGCCGCCGCCACCCCAGTGGCGCCAGCATCGAGTCGTAGAACCTGCCACTGCGGTCGAGGTCGGAGACCTCCAAGAGGACGTGGTGAAGCATCGCATGGGCAAAGCTATACCGGAGCGCCGATGCTCGGTCGTGCGCTCAACCCGAACGGGGGGTCCAGCGGAAGAAGCGCACGGCGAGCAGCAGCCCGACCACGCCCCAGATCGCGACGATCGCCAGGTTGCCCCAGGAGATCGCGGCGCCGCCGGCGCCGGCGGGGACGTAGGCGTCGAAGAAGGCCTCGAAGAAGTGGCGGATCGGGAAGATGTCGGCGAAGTGGATGACGCCGCTGGGCAACTGGTCGTCGGGAATGAAGACGCCGGAGAGGAAGTAGAGCGGCAGCAGCAGGGCGTTGACGATCGGCGCCGCGGCGTCCTGGGACGGGATCGCGGCGGTGAGGGCGATGCCGAGGCAGGCGAAGGCGGCGGCGCCGACGACGAGGACGAGGACGATCTCCGGCAGGCGCTCCCAGGGGATCGCGACGCCGTAGGCGATGCGCCCGATCACCGCCAGCAACGCCATCATGATCAGCGCCACGACGATCGAGTTGCCGACGCGGCCGGCGATGAAGACCCAGGGCGGCATCGGCGTGCCGCGGCCGCGCTTGAGGCGCCCGTCCTCGCGAGCGATCACCAGCGACATCGCCAGGCTCTGCATCGTCGCCGAGATGATCGAGAGGGTGATGATCGCCGGCACGTAGTAGGTGGTCGTCTTGATCCCACCCCGCACGTTCACCGTCTGGCCGCCGAAGACGGTGCCGAAGATCAGCAGCAGGACCACCGGGAACATCACCGTGAAGAAGACCGAGGCCGGGTTGCGCCAGAAGGCCTTCTGGTCGTAGCGGAACTGGTGGGCGACGAGGGCGAGGCCGCTCACTCGGCGGCCCCCGAATCGGCCGTCAGCTCGAGGTAGACGTCCTCGAGCGTCGGCCGGGTCACTTCGAGGCCCTCGAGGTCCTCGCCACGCTCCAGCGCCTCGCCGGTCAGCTCGTGCAGGGTCTTGACCAGCGTCGTCGTCTCGAGCTTGACCTCGCGCCCGCCGGCGCGGTAGTGGATCGTCGCCGCCTGGTGCTCGCGGTCGCCGAGATCCTCCGGGGTGCCGCGGGCGACGATCTCCCCGGCGGCGATGATCGTCACCCGATCGGCGAGGCGCTGCGCCTCCTCCATGTAATGGGTGGTGAGGAAGACGGTCTTGCCGAGGTCGCGCAAGCCGGCGATCACATCCCAGAACTGGCGCCGGGCGGAGGGGTCGAAGCCGGTGGTGGGCTCGTCGAGGAAGAGCAGGTCGGGATCGCCGATCAGCGCCATGCCGACGTCGAGCCGGCGCTGCTGGCCGCCGGAGAGCTTGCGCGCCCGCTCGTCGGCCTTGCCCTCCAGCCCGACCAGCTCGATCACCTCCTCGATCGGCCGCGGCGCCGGGAAGTAGCCGGCGTAGAGGCCGAGCGACTCGCGCACGCTCAGGTAGGGGTCGAGGCGACCGCTCTGGAGGACGATGCCGATCCGCTCGCGCCACTCGCGCCCGGCCCGCTGCGGATCCTCGCCCAGCACGCTGACCTCACCGCCGCTGCGGTGGCGGTAGCCCTCGAGGATCTCCACCGTCGTCGTCTTGCCGGCGCCGTTGGGGCCGAGGAAGGCGAAGACCTCGCCCGGCATCACCTCGAGGTCGATGCCGCGAACCGCCTCGGTCTCGCCGTAGCTCATCCGCAGGCCGCTGATGGAGATGACAGGTTCAGGCAAAGCCGGGCGATTCTAGGTGGCGGCCCGAAGGAGGGGCCTGGTCATCCTCCGGGCGAATTGAGTCGCGCGCCCTTTCGGGCGCCGCTCCCTGTGTTGCTGCGCGCCTATGGCGCGCATATATCGGATTGCATTTCCGCCGCCTTTGGCGACATTCGCCCGGAGGACGACCAGACCCCTCCAACGGAACCGCAGCACCGGGAACCGCCCGGTTCGAAAGCTCTAGCAACAGCGGTCAAGCCGTCTGGAAAGCTTCCGTGGACTGTGCGCCTGGCGGGAGTTCGTTACGCAGGAGGGCCGTCGACAGCCCTCCCCCGCAACGCCCCCGAACCCTCAGCCGTCCAGCTCCACGTCGCGGTGCTTGACCCGCACGACAACATCCTCGCGCGCGGCCAGATCACGACGGATCCGGTCGGCGACGGTGACCGACCGGTGCCTGCCGCCGGTGCAGCCGACGGCGATCGTCAGGTGGCTCTTGCCCTCGGTCACGTAGGCCGGGACGAGGAACTCCAGCAGCGGCAGCAGGCGACCGTAGAACTCGCCGGCCTGGGTGCCCGACTCGACGTAGGCGCGGACCTCCTCGTCCATCCCGGTCAGCGGCCGCAGCTCGTCGTCGTAGTGGGGGTTGGGCAGGAAGCGGACGTCGAGGGTGAGGTCGGCGTCGCGCGGCGGTCCGTTCTTGAAGCCGAAGGTGAGCAGGGTGAGGGCCAGCTTGCCGCCCTCCTCCCGGCCCAGCATCTCTTCGCTGATCCGCCGCCGCAGCTCGCCCCCGGTCAGGTCGCTGGTGTCCATCACCACGTCGGCGCGCTCGCGCAGCGGCGCCAGCAGCGCCCGCTCGGCCCGGATCCCGTCGACTATCCGCCCTTCCGGGGCGAGCGGATGGCGGCGGCGGGTCTCCTTGTAACGATCGAGCAGGGTCTCCTCGTCGGCCTCGAGGAAGAGGACCGTCGGCTTCAGGCCGCCGTCGCCGAGGTCGTCCATCACCTGGATCAGGTCGTCGAAGTACTCGCCGCCGCGCACGTCGGAGACGACGGCGGCGCGCTCGACGCCGCTGCCCTCGTGGCGGAAGAGCTCGCCGAGGCTGTCGATCATCCGTGGCGGCAGGTTGTCCACGCAGAAGTAGCCGCCGTCCTCGAAAGCGGCGATCGCTTCCGACTTGCCGGCCCCGGAGTGACCGGTGATGACCACCAGCATCACCTCGCCGTTGACCGGATCCCGCTTCGCCTTCGCCGTCTTCGCCATCGTCTGTGTGCCCTCAGCTGGTCCTGTTCAACTGCTCGTGGATCTCCCGACCTACTTTGCCAGGCAGGCCGGGCACCGCCTCGAGCTCCTCGCGGGTGGCGCTGAGAAACCGCTCTGGAGAGCCGAAATGCTGGAGCAGAGCGCGCTTGCGAGCGGGCCCGATCCCCTTCAGCTCGTCGAGCACCGAGCCGGTCATCGCCTGGTCGCGGCGACCGCGGTGGTGATCGATCGCGAATCGGTGCGCCTCGTCGCGCACCCGCTGCAGCAGCTTCGAGGCCTCCGAGTCGGCGGCGAGGTCGAGTGGCGCCGCGCGCCCGGGCACGTAGACCTCCTCCAAACGCTTGGCGAGGCTGATCACGGTGACGCCGCGCTCGGTGAAGGGCCGCAGCGCCCGCATCCCGGCGGCGAGCTGGCCCTTGCCGCCGTCGATCAGGATCAGCGAGGGCAGCGAGGCGAAGCTCTCGTCGCGCTTGCCGTCGTGGGGCGAGAGGTCGGCCTGTTCGAGGTAGCGATTCATCCGCCGCGAGAGCACCTCTTCCATCGAGGCGAAGTCGTCGGGGCCGCGGCTGCCCTCCTCGCGGCGCTCGCCGCGGACTTTGAAGCGGCGGTAGTCGGCCTTCTTCGTCGCACCCCCCTCGAACACGACCATCGAGGCGACGGTGTGCTCGCCGCCGATGGTCGAGATGTCGAAGCCCTCGATCCGCACCGGCAGCTCCTCCATCCCCAGCACCTCGCGCAGCGAGGCCAGCGACTCGACCCGGCGGGCGCGGCGGTGCTCGCGCCGCAGCCGGTCCTGGTCGAGGGCGAGCTGGGCGTTGCGCTCGGCCAGCTCGCGCAGCCGCCGTTTGTCGCCGCGCTCGGCCGCCCGCACCTCGACCGGCGAGCCGCGGCGTTCGCTCAGCGCCTGCGAGAGCACCTCGACCCGGTCGCGCAGGTACGGGCCGACGACGATCATCGCCGGCATCGCCGGCGATGCCGAGTAGTACTGGCCGATGAACTCCTCGGCGACCTCCGCCGGATCGCGCTCGGCCTGGTTCTCGAGGTAGAAGCTCTGGCGCTCGGCGAGGATCCCGTCGCGGACCTGGAAGACCTGGGCGTTGGCGTCGGCGCCCTCGACCGCGACCCCGATCAGGTCGGCGGTGCCGACCGAGCCGCCGGCCACACGCTGGCGCTCGAACAGCGAGCGGATCGCCTTCAGGCGGTCGCGGTGCAGCGCCGCGCGCTCGAATTCCTCGGCCCCCGCCGCCCCCTCCATCTTCGCCACCTCCTCGTCCTCGACCTGGCGGTAGCGGCCGGAGAGGAAGTCGATGATCGCGTCGATGTTGTGGCGGTACTCCTCGCGGCTGATGTGGCCGACGCACGGCGCCCCGCAGCGCTTTATGTAGTAGTCGAGGCAGGGGCTGCCCGAGCGCCGGCCGGGCTCGGTGCCCTCGCAGGTGCGGAACTGGAACAGCTTGCCGAGCAGGTCGAGCGTCTCGCGCACCCGCTTGGCGCTGGAGAAGGGGCCGAAGTAGACGCGGTGGGGGCGGTGCTTCTCGCGGGTGAAGTAGACCCGCGGGTAGTCCTCGTCGAGGCTGACGCAGACGTACGGGTAGGACTTGTCGTCGCGGAGACGGATGTTGAAGTGCGGGCGGTGGCACTTGATGAAGCTCTGCTCGGCGAGCAGAGCCTCCGCCTCGGTCGCCGTGACCAGGGTGTCGATCCGGTCGACCCGCGAGGTCAGGCGGGTGTTGCCGCCGGAGAAGTGCGAGCCGACGCGTTTGCGGATCGAGCGCGCCTTGCCGACGTAGAGCAGCTCGCCGTCGCTGCCGTAGAAGAGGTAGACCCCCGGCGTATCGGGCAGGGATCGGCGCTGCTCGGCGATCCGCTCGGCGCGCGAGAGCCCTCCGTTTTCAGCTGCTTCGGCCATAGACCAAAGGGTAGGCTGCCCGTCACTCAGCCAACCGCGCGCCAACACGGGAGAGCGAATGACCAGTCAGACCTCGAGCCCCCCGGAGCTCAACACCATGCAGATCGAGATCGACGGGGAGATCGGGACCCTCACCCTGAACCGGCCCGACGCCTTCAACGCGATGAGCCCGGAGATGATCGGCGAGATGACCGTCGCCTTCGCCTGGCTGGCCGACCGGGCGCCGCTGCGGGCGCTGATCGTGACCGGGGCCGGCAAGGCCTTCTGCGCCGGCGGCGACGTCACCTGGTTCCGCAAAGGCGTCGAATCGGAGGAGATCGACCTGCCCTCCGAAGTCCGCCGCGGTGCCGAGGCACTGCACCAGGCGATCGTCGACATGCGCCGGATCCCCTACCCAGTGATCGCCGCGATCAACGGCCCGGCGGCCGGCGCCGGCTTCTCCCTGGCGCTCGCCTGCGACACCCGGATCGCCTCCGAGACCGCCTTCTTCGCCTGCGCCTACGGCCGCATCGGCGCCTCCCCGGACGGCGGCATGACCTACTTCCTGCCGCGGGTGGTCGGGCCGAGCCGGGCGCTGGAGCTGCTGCTCGAAGATCCCAACATGAGCGCCCAGGACGCGCTCGCCGAGCGCCTGGTGACCGACGTGGTGGCGCCGGAGGAGCTGGCCGAGCGAGCGCGCGCCAAGGCGGACGAGCTGGCGGCGATGGCCCCCCACTACGTGCGGATGGCGAAGATGCTCTGCGGAGTCAGCATCGAGAACAGCCTCACCGAGCACCTGCAGCTGGAGCGCCACGGAATCGCCGACAGCATGGCGACCGAGGACCTCCGCGACGGGGTCGCGGCGTTCTTCGCGGGCGAGAAGACCGAGTTCCACGGCCGCTGAACCCGACACGCCGGCGCGTCGTATGAGGGTTACGGTCACAACGACCGTTTCCCGGGAAAGGACCGCCATGAAGAAGGTCGCAGTCGCATTCGTCCTCGTGCTCGCATCGCTCGCGCTGGTCGCGTGCGGAGGCAGCAGCTCCTCGAGCAGCTCTGAATCGACGGGCGGCGAAACGACCTCCGAAGGCAGCGCCGGCGGGGGCGGGGAAGCCGAAGGCGGCTCGGCCGGCAGCGCCGCAGCTCTCGAAATCGAAACCGCCTCCACCGGGCTCGCCTACAGCAGCAAATCCGCGACGGCGAAGGCCGGCAACGTGACCGTCAACTTCACCAACGGCCAGCCGCTGGCCCACGACGTCGCGATCGAAGACTCCGGCGGTGTGGTCGTCGGCCAGACCGAACTGATCGCCGAAGGCTCCGACTCGGCTGAATTCGAACTGAAGCCCGGCACCTACCACTACTTCTGCACCGTCCCGGGACATCGCGAAGCGGGCATGGAAGGCACGCTTACGGTCAAGTAGGGACGGTGGTCATGGCGCCCGCTATTCGGCGGGCGCCATCACCCGCGTCACCGAGTCACCCACGAAGCACGGCTTCTCGCCGCCCTCGACCTCGAGCGTGAAGCGGGTGACGGCCTGCCACCAGCCGCCGCCGACCTCGTCGACGGAGACGACCTCGGCCTTGGCGCGGACCTTGGAGTCCACCGGGACCGGAGCGGGGAAGCGAATCTTGTTCCAGCCGTAGTTGACGCCGAGGGCGAAGCCGGTGGAGGAGATCAGCTGGTCGCGGAAGCCGTCGACCATCGAGAGCGTGAGGTTGCCGTGGGCGATGGTCGTGCCGTAGGGGCTCTCCGTCTTCGCCCGCTCGGCGTCGACGTGAATCCACTGGTGGTCGCCGGAGAGCTCCGCGAAGGTGTCGATGTCCGCCTGGCTGACGGTCCGCCACTCGCTCGGGCCGACCTCCTGGCCGACCAGCGCCTGCATTCCCTCGACTCCCTGGACCTCGACCGATGCCATCGACGGCGAGTCTATTGCCTCGCTACTCGCTCCACCAGCCCTGGATGACCTCGCCGTCGCCGTCGCGACGCGGACCGAAGGCGAGCACTTCGATGCCGCCGGGACCCGCCTCGAAGGCGCGCACGACCGCCGGAGCGACCCGGATCGCGTCGAGGGGCTGGACCTCGAGGATCTCGTCGTCGAGCTTGATCCGCCCGGATCCGCTCAGCACCACGTAGATCTCCTCGGCCTCCTCGTGGCGATGGCCGAACGGCTGCCGCTTGCCCGGCTTGAGGCGATGGTGGCTGACTCCGGTCTGCTCGGCCTCGAGATCGTACTTGGCGAAACGGGCCTCCCCATCGGCCCCCAAGCCGAATTCGGGTGCGGAGTCCTTGACCTCGGTCAGTCTTTTGCGCGTGTACGGCGTAGCCATTCTGCCTCCTCTGTCGTGGCGGCCAGTCAACGACTACCCGCCTCGGCGGCCGTCAAGCATTTGCCGGCCGCACGAGCAGCTCAGGCCTGCCGGGCCTCCGCTATCGCCGCCTGGGCCGCCGCCACGCGGGCAATCGGAACCCGGAACGGGGAGCAGCTGACGTAGTCCAGACCGGCGCTGTGAAAGAAAGCGACGCTGTCGGGATCGCCGCCGTGCTCGCCGCAGATGCCGAGCCCGATGTCGGGACGGCGCCGGCGGCCCCTCTCGACGGCCATCTTCAGAAGCTCGCCCACGCCCTCGGTGTCGATCGTCTCGAAGGGACTGCGACCGACGATCTTGCGCCGCAGGTACTCGGTCAGGAACCTCCCCTCCGAGTCGTCCCGGGAGAAGCCGAGGGCCGTCTGGGTCAGGTCGTTGGTACCGAAGCTGAAGAAGCCGGCGTGCTCGGCCAGCCTCTCCGCGACCAGGCAGGCCCGTGGAAGCTCGATCATCGTGCCGACCTCGAAGGCGATCGGCCGGGTCGCGATCCCCTCCACCGCTTCGGCCGCGACGCGCTCGACCAGCTCCCGCATCGCCGCCAGCTCCGCCTCGAAGGCAACCAGGGGGATCATGATCTCCAGCTTCGGCGCAGCGCCCTGGCGATCGCGCACCGCAACCGCCGCGGCAACGATCGCGCGGACCTGCGTCTCGTATATCTCCGGGAACAGCAGCCCGAGGCGGCAGCCGCGGGTTCCCAGCATCGGGTTGACCTCCTCCAGCTCCCTGACCCGACGCAGTTCGCCCTCCAGGCGCCCGACCGACTCGCGCCCGGTCACCAGGCGCCGCTCTATCGCCGCCAACAGGTCCTCGACGCGTGGCAGGAACTCGTGCAGCGGCGGGTCGAGCAGCCTGATCGTCACCGGCAACCCGGCCATCTCGGCAAACAGGCCTTCGAAGTCCGCCTGCTGCAGAGGCTCCAGCTCGGCCAGCGCGGCACGCCGCTCGGCCTCGCCCGCGGCCATGATCATCTCCCGCATCTTCGGCTGACGATCCTCGTCGAGGAACATGTGCTCGGTGCGGCAGAGGCCGATTCCCTGGGCGCCGAAGCGCCGCGCCTTCTCGGCGTCGGCGGGCCGGTCGGCGTTGGCTCGGACCTGGAGCCGGCGAAACTCGTCCGACCACCCCAGAACGGTCCGGAAGTAGCGGTCCATCTCCGCCTCGACCAGCGGCACGTCCTCGACCGTTATCGCGCCGCTGGTGCCGTCGATCGCGATCGGGTCCCCCTCGGCAAGCGCCGTGCCGTCGATCCGCATCTCGCGCTCCTCCAGGTCGATCTCGAGGGCGGAGGCACCGCAGACGCACGGCCTCCCCATCCCTCGCGCGACCAGGGCGGCATGCGAGGCCTTGCCCCCCTCGGAGGTGAGGATGCCCCTGGCGGCGTCGAACCCGGCGACGTCGTCGGCCTCGGTGAAGGGACGGACCAGGATCACGTCCTCCCCCCGCGCAGCCCACTCCACCGCCCGCTCGGCGGTGAACACGACCTTCCCCTTGGCGACCCCGGGCGAGGCGGGGACGCCGCGGGCAAGCGGCTCGAACTCGAAGTCAGGGTCGAAGGACGGATGCAGCAGCACCTCCAGCTTCGCGGCGTCGATCGCCGACAGAGCCTCCTCGCGGCTCAGGATCCCCTCCTCGACCATGTCCACGGCGACCCGGACCGCCGCGTGGGGCGGACGCTTGGCGGTGCGCGTCTGCAGCATGTAGAGGGTTCCGTCCTCGACCGTGAACTCGACGTCCTGCATGTCGCGGAAGTGGCGCTCCAGGGCCCTGACGATCTCGACCAGTTGTGCGTGGGCCTCTGGGAGCAGCTTCGCCATCTGATCGAGGCCGGCGGTGTCGCGCGTGCCCGAGACCACGTCCTCACCCTGGGCGTCGAGCAGGAAGTCACCCGAAGGCGTCGGCCCGCCACTGATCTCGTCGCGACTGAAGGCGACGCCGGAGCCCGAGCGCTCGCCGCGGTTGCCGAACACCATCTGCTGCACGTTGACCGCCGTCCCCCAGTCGTCGGGAATCCCGTTCAGTCGCCTGTATTCGATCGCCCGCGCCCCGTTCCAGGACCCGAACACCGCGGCCACCGCCTGGGTCAGCTGGTCGCGCGGCTCCCGGGGGAACTCGTTCCCCGTCTGCTGCTCGAAGATGTGCTTGAACCGCGCGACGAGGAGGCGGAGGTCGTCCGTCTCCAGTTCGGTGTCCAGGGAGACCCCGCGGGCTGACTTCGCCTCGCGGATCGCCTGCTCGAACAACATCCCGTCGATCCCGTGCACCACGTTGCCGAACATCTGCACGAAGCGGCGGTAGGAGTCCCAGGCGAAGCGGTCGCTCCGCGTCCCCTCGGCCAGGCCGACGACGGCCTCGTCACCGAGGCCGAGGTTGAGGACCGTGTCCATCATCCCCGGCATCGAGTCGCGGGCGCCGGAGCGCACCGAGACGAGCAGCGGGTCCGAAGGATCTCCGAGGCGCTTCCCGGTCTCCTCCTCGAGCTTCGCCAGCGCAGTATCGATCTGACTCTCCAGGGGCCCGGAGAGCGTCCCGCCACCCTCCAGGTATGCGATGCAGGCCTCGGTCGTAACCGTGAACCCGGCCGGCACCCTGATCGGTGGCCCGAGCCGGGCCATCTCGGCGATGTTGGCCCCCTTGCCGCCGAGCAGGGCGCGCATCTCCTTCGAGCCCTCGGCGAACCCGTAGACGTACTTCGGCACGGTGGGAGTCAAGTGAGCAACCGTTTCAAGAGGTCCACGTACTGCAGCGTATGGCGATCCTCGAGGAAGCTCGCTCTGACGCTCTCGCGCGCGGCCACGCCGATCTCCTTCGCGTGCGCCGGAGCCTTGAGCAGCCTCAGCGTCGCGACGCCGAACGCCTCCGTGTCGTGCGGATCCGCCAACAGGACACCCGTCACCCCGTCCTCGATCTGGTCGCGGATGCCGCCGATCGCGCTGGCGATGACCGGGCGCGCCTTCCACATCGCCTCGGTCACGGTGAGACCGAAGCCCTCCATGAGGCTCTTCTGGACGACGATCGTGGCCTGCCGCTGCAGGGCGTTGACGATTACCGCGTTCTCGTCCAGATCCTCCATCGGCAGGCAGGCCAGGTGCACCCGGGACCGAATCGGGAGTGGGAGCCGGCGCCATTTGCTCTCGGCTTCGGCGAAGACGGCGGCCCCTTCCGGGTCGTCCGACACCGAGCCGAGGCTGGGACCGGCAAGGACGAGGTGGGCGTCGGTGTCCTCCAAGGCCACCATCTCGAAGCCCCGGATCACGCCGACCGGGTCCTTGAGGCGGTCCCAGCGGGAGACCTGGACCACCACCGTGTCGTCGGGGCCGGGCAGAGGGCCGGCGCTGATCACCTCGCACCGGCGCCGCACCCACGCGGTCGTCCCATCGGACAGCGTGTATTCGGGTCGCCCGCCAGATCTGCGAGCGCCGGCGAGCAACCCCACGTGGCCCAGGATCGCCTCCACGGTGTCCATCCCGATGTCCTGGTTCTTCGGCGACATCGCGTCGATCGACGGCGGCACGATCACGGTCAGCATCTCCCTGCAGAAGGGGGGGACGTAGGCCTCGCGCGAGAACACGCAGGCATCGGCCCTGGCGATATAGGGCTCGAGGAAGTCCCAGGCGGCGCGGCTGTACTCGTTCGACTCGTCGGCTCCGACGTGACAGCGCCAGATCACGGTCCGTCCGCTCTCCGCAAGGCGGGGAACCATCCCGGCGGTCTGCGGATCGTGCAGCAGGACGACGTCACGCGGGCCCAGGTTCGCCAGCACGGCCTCCGCGTTGGCCCGGCTCGCCCGCTCGTAGATCGCCCGCTCCTCCTCCCCCAGCTCGCCGCCGTCCCCCGGGGCGCCGTGCAGGAAGTTGTGGAGGCGCTTGGTCAGCGTGAAGAACTCCGGGGTGCCAGCGATCGTCACCCAGCGCATACCGACACCGAGCCCTCTTGCGAGCCCGACCCAGGAGCGCAGCATCTCCGCGACCCCGCCGCCGGAGGCGGTCGAGTTGACGTTCCAGAACTCGCGCTCGTCAAGCAGCGCGCCGGCCTGCTCCACTCCGTTCAGGAACCGGCTCCAGGCCTCGGGCTCGATCAGGCGACGCAATCGCTCGACCGAAAGCGGCGAAACGGGCACCTCCCGGACGGTCAGCATTCCGACTACCGTAACCTGCGGGCGTCGGTTAGCCGATGTCGAGTTCCCTCTGCGCCGCGTCGACGACCCGGTCGACCGCGGCGAGGACAGCCTGGCCGGGCTCGGCGCCGACCTCGAAGCGGGCGCCCTCGATCCCGAAGACGATCAGCCTCCGCGGCAGCCGTCCCAGCGCCCGCCCCAGCTCGACTGCCTCGCCGAGGCCGAGCGCGTGAGACGAGGGCCCGCACATGGCCGCGGGCAGCGGCCCGGCGCCGGCGTCGATCCGGTGGACCTGGCCCGGCTCACCGCCGGAGACGACGGTGTCGGCGACGAGCGTCAGGCCGGCCCCCTCCCAGGCATCGATGAGATCGACCGGCTCTCCCTCCAGCTCGAGCACCTCGACTCCGCCAGGCTGGCGGCGGCGCACCGACCGCGCCACCAGCAGGCCGGCCACGTCGTCGCCGCGGAGGGGATTCCCCAAGCCCAGGAGCAGGCGCCGTCCCGCGCTCACTCGCGCTCGACCTCAAGCGTCAGGAAGTGGGTCGAGCAGGAGATGCAGGGGTCGTAGTTGCGGATCGTCTGCTCGCAGCGATGGCGCAGCTCCTCGTCGGGGAGGTGGGTGTTGGCGGCCACGAACTCGCGCAGATCCTCCTCTATCGAGCGCTGGTTCTGCGATGTCGGCGGGACGATCCAGGCAGAGGCGATCTCGCCGGCCTCGGTGATCTCGTAGCGGTGGTAGAGCAGCCCGCGCGGCGCCTCGCTGACGCCATGGCCAACCGCGGCCCGCGGCTCGAACTCGACCGCGGGGGTGTCCGGGCGCTCGTAGGCGTCGATCAGGCGCAGCGCCTCGTCGAAGGCGTAGAGGATCTCCACCGCCCGCACGACGATGCTGCGGAAGGGGTTGAGGCTGCCGTCGCCGATGCCGGCCTCCCGCGCCGCCTCGGCGGCGAGCGGGGAGAGCCGCCCGCGGTTGAGGTTGAAGCGCGCCATCGGCCCGGTCAGGTAGGAGCCGCGGGCGCGGACGCGGGCGTGGAGCGCCGTGGAGTGGGCGACCTGCTCCTCCTCGAAGGTGTCGTCGAACTCGGCCGCGGCGACGTCGATCCCCTTCGAGGAGACGATCCGGCCGCGGTCGATCGGGTACTCGCCCTCCAGCGGGGAGCGAAGGGAGACGAGCTCGTAGTCCCGCTCCAGCTCGGGGAAGTCGAGGCCGGCGGTCCAGCGCACGGTCTCCAGGGCCTCCGAGCGGCAGCGCTCCAGCTCGGCCACCAGCCCCTCCAGCTCGCGCCGCTCCGGCGCCCGGTAGAAGCCGCCGACGCGGACGTTGACCGGGTGTACCTCGCGGCCGCCGACGGCCGCGATCAGCCGGTTGCCAGCCTTCTTGGCGCGCAGCCCCCGCTCGACCACCTCGCGGTGGTCGCGGGCCATCGCGAAGCCACTCTCGTAGCCGAGGAAGTCCGGAGCATGGAGCAGGTAGAGGTGTAGGGAGTGGCTCTGGATCCACTCGCCGCAGTAGATGAGGCGCCGCAGGTCGCGGAGCTGACCGCCGACCTCGATCCCCAGCGCGTCCTCCATCGCCTGGCAGGCGCTGGTCTGGTAGGCGACCGGGCAGATGCCGCAGATCCGCGCCGTGATGTCCGGCGCTTCGCCGAGCGCCCGGCCCCGCAGCAGCGCCTCGAAGAAGCGCGGCGGCTCGTAGATCCGCAACTCGACGCCGAGCACCTCGTCCCCCCGCAGCCGCACGTGCATCGCGCCCTCCCCCTCGACCCGGGACAGGTAGCCGGTCTCGATCCGGCGGGTTCCGCCGTCGCCCCCGCTCACCGGCCCTCCTCCAGCTCGCTCGCCGCCCGGAAGGCGGGGGCGTTGGCGTTGAAGCTGCGGTAGGCGCGGATCAGGTCCGAGGTCTCGGCGCCGAGGCCGCGCGTCCAGGCCGAGAGCGAGGCCGTGTTCGGGGTCTCCATCGGCCCGAAGCAGCCGTAGCAGCCGCGGTCGTGGGCGGGGCACAGCGCCCCGCAGCCGGCGTGGGTGACCGGTCCGAGGCAGGGGGTCCCGTGGGCGACCGTGACGCAGACGTTGCCGCGGCGCTTGCACTCGACGCAGACGCTGTAGGACGGGATCGCCGGGGCGCGCTGGGCGAGGAAGGCGGAGATCACCTCGAGCAGTTGGCGCTTGTCGATCGGGCAGCCGTGCAGCTCGTAATCGACCGAGACGTTCTCGGAGATCGGCGTCGAGGTCTCAAGCGTGGAGATATAGGAGGGGCTGGCATAGACGGCGGAAACGAACTCGCCGACGTCGGCGAAGTTGCGCAGCGCCTGGATCCCGCCGGCGGTGGCGCAGGCCCCGATCGTCACCAGCCGCCGCGAGACCCGCCGCACCTCGCGGATCCGCTCGGCGTCGGCCGCGGTCGTCACCGAGCCCTCGACCAGCGAGAGGTCGTAGGGGCCCTCGACCGTCGCCCGCGAGGCCTCCATGAAGTAGGCGATCTCGATCTCCTCCGCCAGCATCAGCAGCTCGTCCTCGAGGTCGAGGATGCTGAGCTGGCAGCCGTCGCAGGAGGCGAACTTCCAGACCGCGAGTTTCGGACGCGACCCGGTGGCGGCCATCAGAGTTCCCTCACGCGGAAGAAGCGCTCGATCTCGGCGAAGCGCATCACCGGGCCCTCGCGGCAGGCGAAGGTGGGTCCGAACTGGCAGCGACCGCACTGGGTGACCGCACACTTCATGTTGCGCTCGATCGAGATGTAGACGTCGGCCGCGTCCATCCCCCGGGCCAGCAGCGCCTCGACCGTGAAGCGCATCATCACCTCCGGGCCGACGACGAAGGCGACGGCGCGGGCGGGGTCGAAGGCGGCGCCGTCGATCAGGGTCGTCACCACGCCGACGTGGCCGCGCCACTCGCCGCCGGCGCTGTCGACCGTAACCCCGACGTCGAGCCGGGGGTCCTCCTCCCAGCCCTCGAGCTCGGGGCCGAAGAGGAGGTCCGCCGGGGAGCGCCCGCCGCAGAGCAGGACCAGGCCCTCGAGCCGCTGCCGCATCGCCAGCGCCCCCAGGACGACGGGGCGCAGCGGCGCCAGCCCGACGCCGCCGGCGACGACGACGGCGTGGCGGCCCTCGGCGGCCGCCAGCGGCCAGGAGCTGCCGAAGGGGCCGCGGACGCCGAGCTGGTCGCCTGGGCGGGCGCGGCAGATCGCGGCGCTGACCGGCCCCACCGCCCGCACCGTGTGCTCCAGCGGCCCCCCCGCGGCCGGGTCGCCGCTGATCGAGATCGGCACCTCGCCGACGCCGAAGGCGTAGATCATGTTGAACTGGCCCGGGAGGAAGGCTGGGGCCGCGCCGCCGTCGGCCGGCTCCAGCGCCAGGGTCCAGCTGTCCTCGGTCTCGCGCCGGCTGGCACTGACCTGGAACGGGCGGGGCGTCATCGGCCCGGCGCTCGCCGGGCGCTCAGCCGGCAGCGGGCTCGCCATACAGGTCGAGTAGCTGTAGGCGGGTGGCCTGGAGGCGGTCGAGCATGTTCGAGGCAAAGCGCCGCATCAACTCGTAGCCCAGCGCCTTGTCCTCTTCGCACTTGCCACGCAGGCAGGCGCCGTCGAAGGCGATGACCCGGGTCGGTTCCATGGCACGGGCGTCGAAGCTCCAGCGGTAGGGCGGGAACAGCCACGACCACCCCACCACCGCGCCCTCGCCGAGGGTCGTGATCAGCAGCGGGCCCTTCCCCGGGGCCGCGACCTCGAGCGCCACCCGGCCGTGCCTGATCGCGAAGAACGAGTCCGCCCGGTCGCCCTCGCGGGCGAGGTACTCGCCCGCCTCGAAGCCGCCGTTGGCGCCGCAGCCGGAGATCAGCTCGAGGTAGGCGGGCTCAAGCCCGGCGAAGGTCGGCAGCTCGGCCAGCACCTGGTCAATCGTTCGCGTCGGCACGGATCGCCGCCACCTCCTCGGTGATGTCGATCGCCACCGGGCACCAGGTGATGCAGCGCCCGCAGCCGACGCAGCCGGAGCTGCCGAACTGGTCGATCCAGGTCGCCAGCTTGTGGGTCATCCACTGCCGGTAGCGCGAGCTCGCCGTGGGGCGCACGCTGCCGCCGTGGACGTGGGAGAAGTCCATCGTGAAGCAGGAGTCCCACTCCCGCGTCCGCTCGGCGACCTCGCCGGCGAGGTCGCTGGTGTCCTCCACCGTCGTGCAGAAGCAAGTCGGGCAGACCATCGTGCAGTTGCCGCAGGTGAGGCAGCGTTCGGAGACCTCGTCCCAGCGCTTGTGGTCGTAGTTGTCGTAGAGCAGCTCCTTGATCCCCGCC
>JADGPJ010000028.1 GCA_017882505.1 Solirubrobacterales bacterium
GCCAGGAGGGCGGCGACTCGTTCGGGATCACGCCTTTCACGTACTGGTCGACCCCGAGGGCGTTGACGACGTTGAGCGAGTTGCCTTCGGGGACGGTCTCGAGGGCGCCGCGGTAGGTGCCGAGACCAGCGATCGCGATCTTGCCGGCGCCGGCGGCGCGCAGGCTCGCCCCGCATTTGGCCAGCGGTTTGCCGCCGGAGCTGCGCAGCCGCACCGAGTTGCCGGCCCGGTGGGCCTCGTAGCTCCGCTTCGGGTCCAGCCGCTGGCCGCAGGCGCTGGTGGCGCCGCTGAAGCCGACGTCTTCGCTGGAGACGCTGAGCAGGACGCGAACGACGCGCGGCTTGGGAAGGGTGCCGATGGTCGTCCCCGTGTAGTAGTGGCCGAGGATGAAGCTGTAGCCCTTGCCGTGCTGGGCGTAGCCGTAGGCGCCGTAGGCGCTCATCCCGACCCCGTGGCCGAAGCCGCGCCCGTGGACGACCCAGTTGACGCTCGCCGCGGCGGCTGCGGGAACGATCATCGCGAGGCTGGCGAGGGCTGCCAGCGCGGCGAGGAATCGGCTTGGTGACGGCTTTCTATTCATCGGGTGCATCTAAGCGAACAGGTTCGCCGCTCGGGAGTAGCGGCCTGCGAATGTTCACTCACGTCGAACGCTAGGCTGAGCTCAAGCGACGTAGGAGGACGGAATTGGCAACGCAGACGGTTAACGCAATTGATCACAAGCTCCTCGCGGCCGGCGAGTGGGTCGAGAGCGGCAATTGGAGCGAGGTTCGCAGCCCCTACGACGACAGCGTCGTCGGCAGAGTGGCGCTCGGCGACGCGGCGACGGTCGAGCGCGCGATCGCGGCCGCGCACGACGCCTTCCTGCACGCCGACTTCCCCCAGCACGAGCGCGCCGCCGTCTTGGACCGCGCCGCCGAGCTGGCGGGAGAACGGGTCGAAGACCTCGCCCTGACGATCGCGGCCGAGGCCGGCAAGCCGATCAAGACCGCCACCGTGGAGGCGCAAAGGTGCGTCGCGACCCTGACCTTCTCCGCCGTCGAGGCGCGCAAGCTGACCGGCGGCACGGTGCCGATGGAAGCATCGGCAGCCGGTGCGGGCAAGCTCGGCGTGATGCTGCGCGTCCCCTACGGCGTCGTCGGCGCGATCAGCCCCTTCAACTTCCCGCTCAACCTCGTCGCCCACAAGCTCGGGCCGGCGATCGCCGCCGGCAACGCCGTCGTCCTCAAGCCCGCCGGCCAGACTCCGATCTCGGCCCTGAAGCTGGCCGCGATCCTGTTCGAGGCCGGCCTCCCCGACGGCTGGCTCAGCGTCGTCCCGGGCCCGGGCTCCACCGTCGGCAACGCGATCGTCGAGCACGAGCTGACCACGGCGCTCTCCTTCACCGGCTCGGCCGCGGTCGGTTGGGACATCCGCTCCCGCGTCCCCCACAAGAAGGTCAACCTCGAGCTCGGCTCCAACGCGCCGCTGATCGTCAACGACGACGGCGACTGGGAAGCGGCCGCCGACAAAGCCCAGATCCACGCCTTCTCCCACGCCGGGCAGAGCTGCATCTCGATCCAACGGATCCTCGTCCACGAGGACATCGCCGAGGCTTTCACCGCTCGCCTCCTCGCCAACGTCGAGAAGCTCAAGGTCGGCGACCCGCTCGACTCCGAGACCGACGTCGGCCCGCTGATCACCCCCGGCGACCGCGACCGGGTCAAGGCCTGGATCGACGAGGCCGTTGCCGCCGGCGCCGAGCTCCTGACCGGCGGCGAGCTGGTCGACGAGGGCCGCTGCCTGGCCCCGACCCTGCTCGGATCCCCGCCCAAAGAGGCGAAGGTCTGGTGCGAGGAGATCTTCGGCCCGGTCGCGACCGTCGACACCTTCTCCGACTTCGAGCAGGCGCTGGCGATGGCCAACGACTCCAAGTTCGGCCTCCAGGCCGGCGTCTTCACCCGCGACATCGGCCGCGGCCTGCAGGCGGCGCGGACGCTCGAGTTCGGCGGCGTGCTGATCAACGAGGTGCCGACCTTCCGCGCCGACCAGCAGCCCTACGGCGGCGTCAAGGACTCCGGCAACACCCGCGAGGGCCCGGCCTTCGCGGTCCTGGAGCTGACCGAGGAGCGCTTCATCACGCTCCAGGGCTGAGCTCGCAGGCCTTCCGGTGGCACGGCGTCGATCAGATCCGTCAACGATCGGCGCGACCCAGGCTCCCGAGATCGTCCTCTCGGAGCTGGAGACCGGCGAGTCGGTTGAGCTCGGCCCGCGGTTCGAGCTGGAAGGGCTCCGCCTTCGTGCGTCCGCGCTGGGCGGCGTCGACGCCGGCTCGGGACGCCTCGAGCAAGTGCATCTGGACGAGGTGGACCTGGGAGGAGCGAGGCTGCGCGGTCTCCGGGCGCTCGACGTGAGTGGGGAGCGGGTCAGCGCGGTCAACGGCGATTGGCGAGGCGCCCAACTGCGGCGAGTGGACTTCCGGAAGTCCCGTATGA
The DNA here is from genome assembly GCA_017882505.1 of Solirubrobacterales bacterium. Classification (GTDB taxonomy): domain Bacteria; phylum Actinomycetota; class Thermoleophilia; order Solirubrobacterales; family 70-9; genus VAYN01. The sequence continues at coordinate 2,472 of JADGPJ010000028.1, forward strand.
CCGGTCTCGATCTCGGCGAGGCCCGGCTCGAGGAGGTGCGCTTCGAGGGCTGCAAGCTCGACTACGTGAACCTTCGCCACAGCGTGATCGAGCACGTCTCGTTCGAGGATTGCGTGCTGAGGGGGGCCGATTTTCAGGGGGCGAGCATCTACGCGGCGCGCTTCTCCGGATGTCAACTGGGCGAGGCCGATTTCTCCAAGGCCGAGCTTTCCCACGTCGATTTCCGGGGCTCCGATCTGGCCCTGGCCGGCTCGGTGCTCGGCTTGCGGGGGGCGATCGTCGACTCGTTGCAGCTGATGGAGCTGTCCCGGAACATCGCCCACGAGCTGGGAATAGTCGTCAAAGAGGCCTAGCCGCGCCCGGCCTACTCGTGCGGCCGGGCCATGCGGCGGTGGTCCAGCGCCTCCTCGAGGATCGCCGGCTCGACGCCCTTCTCGAGCGCGACCTCGCGCAGCGAGCGGCCCGACTCGACGGCGGCCTTGACGATGTCCGCGGCGCGGTCGTAGCCGATGTGCGGGTTGAGCGCGGTCGCCGTCGCCAGGGTGGCCTCGGCGTGGCGCTCGGTCATCTCCTCGTTCGCCTCGAGGCCGGTGACGCACTTCTCGTCGAGCAGGCGCGAGGCGGAGGCGAGCAGCTTGATCGAGTCGAGCAGGTTGCGGGCGATCAGCGGCACCCGCACGTTGAGCTCGAACTGGCCCTGCATGCCGCCGATCGTGATCGCGGTGTCGTTGCCGACCACCTGCCCGGCGACCTGGATCACGACCTCCGGAATCACCGGGTTGACCTTGCCAGGCATGATCGAGGAGCCCTTCTGCAGCTCCGGCAGCCGCAGCTCGGCGAGGCCGGCGCGGGGCCCGGAGCCCATCAGCGCCAGGTCGTTGGCGATCTTGTTGAGCGAGACGGCGTACACCTTGAGCGCGCCCGAGAGCTCGACCAGGGCGTCGCGGTTGCCCTGCGCCTCGAAGGGGTCGAGCGGCTCGGAGATCGCCAGCCCGGTATCGGCGGCGAGCTTCGCGCGGACCTTGGCGGCGAACTCCGGATGGGTGTTGAGGCCGGTGCCGGTGGCGGTGCCGCCGAGCGGGATCTGGCCGACCCGTCGCAGCGTTCCCTCGACCCGCTGGACGCCGAGCCGGACCTGCGCCGCGTAGCCGCCGAACTCTTGGCCGAGGGTGACCGGGACCGCGTCCATCAGGTGGGTGCGGCCCGCCTTGACGACGTCGGCGAACTTCTTCGACTTCTCCTCCAGCGCGGCCTCGAGGCTGCCCATCGCCGGCAGCAGATCGTGGGTGACCTCGTCCAGCGCCGCCAGGTGGACGGCGGAGGGGAAGACGTCGTTGGAGGATTGGCCCATGTTGACGTGGTCGTTGGGGTGGGCGCCGTCGCCGGCGAGGTTGGCGAGCACCTCGTTGGCGTTCATGTTGGAGGAGGTCCCGGAGCCGGTCTGGAAGACGTCGACCGGGAACTGGTCGTCGTGCTTGCCCTCGGCGACGGCGATGCCGGCGGCGGCGATGCGCTCGGCGAGCTCGCCGTCGAGCAGCCCCAGCTGGCCGTTCGCTTCGGCCGCCGCGGCCTTGACGCGGCCGAGCCAGCGGACGACGGGCACGGGCACGGGCTCGCCCGAGACTGGGAAGTTGTCGACGGCTTTGGTGGTCTCGCCACCCCAGAGCTGGTCAGTCAAGTCATGCCTCCATCGAAGTCGTTTGGGGCCTGGGAGGGTAGTCCTCTGCCGGGAATTAGGCATCCCTAATGGAATTGTATTTGGGTCGCCTTCTCAGCCCGTGGCGCGGCCGGCGTCGAAGCCCCTGGCGTAGGTCGCCAGGAATTCTTTCGAGAGAGGTTCGCGGCCGGGCGCGAAGCGGGCGGCGACGGTGAGGCGGCGGAGGAGGTCGGCGTGGATGCCTTCGGTCTTGTCGGCGCCCTTCTGGGCGGCGCCGATCAGGTAGCCGAGCTGGAGGTTGGCGTCGCCGCCGGGTTCGGCGTGAGCTTCGGCGTTGAGCGTTGTCGCCGCTTCGACCATCGCCCCGCCGACCGTCGCCAGGTCGCCGGCCTTCTGATTCTGGGCCAGGCATTCGCTGATCGGCGTATCGCCGCCGACCTTCACCGCGCCGGGCGCGGCGCGGAGCGCGTTGAGGTAGGCGCTCGAACCGGCCAGGCAGGCGACCGGGGTGGAGTCGTCCTGGGAACCGCAGCCGGCGGCGAGCACCGCCAGGCAGACGAGGACGACGATCGCGATCGGGCTGCGCATCGGCACCGCATCCTATGGACGCGGTGACCCCGGCTCCGCGGACGTGTCTGAGTCTTCCCGCCGTATGTGGCGGGTTAGCTCAGGCACCCCTCGGGTGAGCGGCCTCAGTCGCCGGTGCCGCGCGGCGAAAGGCCGCCGGTCGTGACCTGGGAGATGCCGCCCATCGGGCCCGGGGGCGCCTTCGGCGCGCGCGCTTTCTTCCCGCGCGGTTTCGCTTCTCCTTCGCCGGCTCCGACCGGGAAGACTTCGACCCATTCGGCGAGTTCGTAGCGGGCCGCCGGGGAGTGGTTCCAGGAGAGGTGGAGGTGGTTGCCGCAGCCATGGCCGGCGTCGCCGTTGTAGCCGACCCAGCGGAAGGGCGGGACCGGCATGTTCTGGCGCGGCTCGGCCCAGAGGGCAAGCCTGGTGATCGCCGTCCAGTGGCTGTCGCAGATCGAGCTCGGTTCGGCCGGCACGATGTCGACGGCGAGGCCGTTGTAGTGATCGGAGCCCTTGACGTGGCAGTTGTTGCAGCCGACGTGTTCGCCGTCGGGCAGCGGCCCGGAGTAGCCGTCGGTGACGTAGATCGGGTAGCGCTGGGCGATCCAGCGCAGGTCGGGGAGGATCCGGCGGTCGACCATGTCGCCTTCTTCGTGCGGGATCGAGGCCGGGATCGGGACGATCAGGCCGGCGGCGTAGACGAAGCGGGTCGAGCTCGGCGGCGGTTCGGGCGCGGCCGTGGCGGAAACCGGCAGCAGCGCCGCGCAGGAGAGGGCCGCGGCGAGGGCCGCGAGGGCGCGGAGGCGGGTGAGCGGAAAGGTCGGGCTCCTCACCCTCTCGCTATCGACTGCGGGACGCGAGCCTTGAATCTGGTCGCGAGCTTGGCGCCTTTTGGCCGTATAGAGGGCAGAAAGCGCCAATGCTCAGCGATCTTGGCCCCGGCGATAGGGTTGGCCGATGCTTACAGTTCGCGATGCAACGTTCGACCTCTTCCGTGCCCAGGGGATGACGACGATGTTCGGCAACCCCGGCTCGACCGAGCTGCCGATGCTGGCCGACTTCCCGGCCGACTTCCGTTACGTGCTCGGCCTCCAGGAGGCGGTCGTCGTCGGCATGGCCGACGGCTTCGCGCTGGCCTCCGGCAAGACGACCGTCGTCAACCTCCACACCGCGCCGGGGGTGGGCAACGCGATGGGGGCGATCTTCAACGCCCAGGCGAACCACTCGCCGCTGCTGATCACCGCCGGCCAGCAGGCGCGGGCTCAGATCACGCTGCAGGCCAACCTGACCAACCGCGACGCGACCCGGATGCCGCACCCGCTGGTCAAGTGGTCCTACGAGCCGCCGCGGGCCGAGGACGTGCCGCTGGCGCTGGCCCACGGCGCCCACCTCGCCGGGCTGCCCCCGCGCGGCCCGGTCTTCGTCTCGCTGCCGATGGACGACTGGTACGCCGAGGTCGACGAGGGTGACGCGCGGGCGGCGATCGAGCGCCAGGTCAGCGGCCGCGCCGTCGCCGACCCCGAGAAGGTGCGGTCCCTCGCCCAGAGCCTCGAGGCGGCCGCCAATCCGGTCCTCGTCGCCGGCCCCGACATCGACGCCAGCGGCGCCTGGGACCTCGCCGTCGCCCTCGCCGAGCGCCAGCGGCTGCCGGTCTGGGCCTCGCCGGCCACCGGCGGCGTCCGGATCGGCTTCCCCGAGAGCCACCCCAACTTCCGCGGCGTCCTGCCGCCGGCGATCGGCCCGGTCGGGCAGACGCTCGAGGGCCACGACCTGATCCTCGTCGTCGGCAGCTCGGTCTTCCCCTACTACCCGCACATCCCCGGGCCGCTGCTGCCGCAGGGCGCGAAGCTGGTCGCGATCACCAGCGACCCCGACGAGGCCGTCCGCGCGCCGATGGGCGACGCGATCGTCGCCGACGTCAAGCTCAGCCTCGAGGCTCTGCTGGCGGCGGTCCCCGAGTCGACCCGGCCGGCGCCGGAGCCGAATCCGGGGCCGCAGGAAATCCCGCCGACCGACCCGCTCAACGCCTCGACCGTCCACACCGCCCTCCGCGAGGTCCTGCCCGAGGACGCGATCGTCGTCCTCGAGTCGCCTTCGAGCACGCTCGCCCTGCGCAACCAGCTGCGGCTCTCGCGACCCGGCAGCTATTACTTCAGCGCCGGCGGCGGCCTCGGCTTCGGCCTCTCCGCTTCGGTCGGAGTCCAGCTCGCCCAGCCCGACCGGCCGGTCGTCTGCGTGCTCGGCGAGGGCTCTGCCCAGTACGCGATCACCGCCTTCTGGAGCGCCGCCGCCTACCAGGTGCCCGTCACCTTCCTCGTCCTGCGCAACGAGGAGTACGCGATCCTCAAGTGGTTCGCCGAAGTCGAGCAGGTGAGCGGCGCCCCCGGCCTCGACCTGCCCAGGCTCGACGTCGCCGCTGTCGCCGAGGGCTACGGGGTCAAGGGTCACCGCGCCAGGGACCGCGACGAGGTCAGCGCCGCCCTCGCCATCGCCCTCGCCTCCTCCAAGCCGGAGCTGGTCGAAGTCCCGGTCGCCCCCGGCATGTCGCTCTTCTAGGGGAGCGATGGCCCTGCTCGAGCGAAACCCGCAGTCGCTCGCCCCGCCGGCGGGGGAGCCCGCGGCCGACCGCGCCCCCGACGAGGTCGCCGCCGGCGTCGCCCAGCCGCTGCGCGGCGAGCTGGAGGCCCTGCTCGGCTCCGACCGCCTGCTCGCCAGGGCCGGCGACATCGTCAGCTACGCCTCCGACGCCAGCCCCTACCGCCTCTTCCCGCGGGCGGTGGTGATGGCCCACGATGCCGAGGACGTCGGCAGGGTCCTCGCCTACGGCCGCGAGAAGGGCATCCCGGTCACCTTCCGCGGCGGCGGCACCAGCCTCAACGGCCAGGGGCAGAGCGACGGCATCCTCGTCGACGTCCGCCGCCACTTCGGCGGCATCGCGGTCGAGGACGACGGCGCCCGCGCCCGGCTAAAGCCGGGGACGATCCTCGGCCACGCCAACCGCGTCCTCGCCCCGCGCGGCCGCAAGCTCGGCCCCGACCCGGCCAGCACCGACGTCGCCACCGTCGGCGGCGTCGTCGCCAACAACTCCGGCGGGATGCGCTGCGGCGTCACCCGCGACTCCTACTCGACGCTGCGGGAGATGACCTTCGTCCTGCCCTCGGGGACGACGGTCGACACCGGCGCCCCCGGCGCCGCCGAGACCTTCGCCGCCGCCGAGCCCGAGCTGGCCGCCGGCCTGGCCGGGATCCGCGACGAGATCCGCGCCGACGGGGAGCTCAGCGAGCGCATCCGCCGCAAGTTCGCGATCAAGAACACGACCGGCTACCGGCTCTGCGCCTTCCTCGACGCCGAGGAGCCGCTGGAGATCTTCCGCCGCCTCCTGGTCGGCTCCGAGGGCACCCTCGCCTTCCTCGCCGAGGCGGTCTTCGAGACCGTGCCGGTGCCGGCCATGACGACGACGGCCTGGGTCCACTTCCCCAGCATCGACGCCGCGATCGCCCCGGTTCGCGATCTCGTCGAGAGCGGCGCCACCGCGGTCGAGCTGATGGTCGCGCCGGCGCTGATCACCGCCGCCTGGAACATGGTCAGCGCCCCCGAGGAGTGGAAAGAGCTGCCACCGGAGTCGGCGGTGCTGCTGGTCGAGTTCGGCGCCGCCACCGAGGCGGAGCTCGACGATTACGTCGCCCGGGCGGGTGAGCTGCTCTCCTCGCACGAGACGATCCGCCCGATCGAGTTCACCCGCGAGGCCGGGGAGATCGAGCTCAGCTGGCGGGTGCGGGAGGGACTGCACGGACTGATCGGCAAACTGCGGCCGCCCGGCACGGCGCTGATCGTCGAGGACGTCTGCGTGCCGCCGGAGCGGATCGCCGAGGGCGCCCGCGACCTGCAGGCGCTGCTCGCGGAGCACGGCTTCCTCGCCGGCGTCGCCGGCCACGCCTCCGCCGGCAACCTCCACTTCATGCTGACCCCGGACTTCGCCAAGCAGGAGGACCTCGATCGCTACGAGGCCTTCATGGGCAAGCTGGTCGAGCTGATCGTCGGCAAGTACGACGGCTCGCTCAAGGCCGAGCACGGGACCGGGATCAACATGGCGCCCTACGTCGAGCGCGAGTGGGGGGAGACGGCGACCGAGCTGATGTGGCGGATCAAGCGGCTGGCCGACCCCGACGGCGTCCTCTCCCCGGGCGTTGTCCTCAGCCGCGACGCGGGGGCCCACCTGCGGAACCTGAAAACGACGCCGCCGATCGAGGAGTCGGCGACGTCCTGCGTCGAGTGCGGCTTCTGCGAGCCGGTCTGTCCGAGCCGCAACCTGACGACGACGCCGCGCCAGCGGATCGTCCTGCGGCGGGAGATGGCACGCCAGCCCGCCGGCTCGCCTGTGCAGCGGGCGCTGCTCGACGAGTTCTCCTACGAGGCGCTCGACACCTGCGCGGTCGACGGCTCCTGCCAGCTCGCCTGCCCGGTCGGGATCGACACCGGCGCGCTGGTCAAGGAGCTGCGCCATCAGCGCCACACCGAGCGGGCCGAAAGGGCGGCGCTGGCGAAGGCGCGTGGCTGGGGTGTGATCGAGGGGGCGTCGCGCGTCGGGCTGCGCTTCGGCGGTCCGCTGGCCCGCCGGACCAGGCGCGGCCGCAACCTGCCGGGTCCGGCCGCGAGCAAGCTGCCGGCGACGCTGCACGAAGGCGCCGCCGCGGTCTACGTCCCCTCCTGCACCAACCGGATCTTCGGCGGCTCGCCGGTCGAGGCGCTGGTCCAGGTCTCGGCCCGCGCCGGCCTGCCGGTCTGGATCCCCGAGGATGTCGCCGGCAGCTGCTGCGGGCTGCCGTGGAGCTCGAAAGGCTTCGGCGATGCGCACCGTCACAAGGCGAACGAGATGATCGAGCGGCTCTGGGCCTGGAGCGGCGAGGGCGCGCTGCCGATCGTGATCGACGCCGCCTCCTGCACCAACGGGGTGATCGACCCCGGCGCCGGCGTCCTCGACGAGAAGAACGCCGAGCGCCTCGGCAGGCTCGAGGTCCTCGACTCGGTCAGCTGGGCGCACGACCGCCTGCTGCCCTGGCTCGAGGTCTCCGAGAGAGTCGGCTCGGCGACCGTCCACCCGACCTGCGCGACCCGCCACATGGGCCTGGCGCCGCGCCTGCGAAGCCTCGCCGACGTCCTCGCCGACGACGTCTACGTCGCCCCCTCGGCGACCTGCTGCGGCTTCGCCGGCGACCGCGGCATCTCGCACCCGGAGCTGACCGAGTCGGCCACGGCGCCCCAGGCAGCCGAGCTCGCCGGCCGCGACTTCGACGCCCACCTCTCCAGCAACCGCACCTGCGAGATCGGCCTCGAGCGCGCCACGGGCAAGCCCTACGAGTCGGTCGTGATCCTGCTCGAGCGGCTAACTCGAAGCCGCTAGCCCGCCGCGTGGTTCCTTAAGCACGAAATAGGTGGATTAGGAACCACGCGCCGCGTCGACCGACTTCGCGTCGAGGTCGCGCATCAGCGCCACGGTCTTCTCGTCCTTCTCCATGTGGCGGTCGAGGAGGGGATTGATGATGCCGCGCAGGGCGGAGACGTAGCGCCACCACTTCGGCACGAAGACGCGCGGGGCGCGTTCCTCGATCCCGCGGACGAGGCCGGCGGCCGCCTCGTCGGGGGTGATCCGTTTGAGCAGGAAGTCGGGGCTGAGTTCCTCGAGCCGGCCGGCGTCCGGCTGGGCGAAGGCGTCCTGGACCAGTTTGGTGTCGACCCAGCCGAAGTAGGCGACGGTGGCGCTGGCGCCGTGTGGGGCGAGCTCGACCCGGAGGGCGCGGCCGAGCGACTCGACCCCGGCCTTGGCGACGGCATAGGGAGTGTTGCCCATCCCGTTGGCGAAGGCGTAAATGGAGGAGATGACGACCATCTGGCCGCGGCGCTCGACGATCTGCGGCAGCGCCGCCCGGACCGTGCGCCAGACCCCCAGCAGGTCGACCTCGAAAACCCGCTCCCATTCCTCGCCGGAAATGCCGCGGACGGTGGCGATCCGCGACTGGGCGATGCCGGCGTTGGCGACGGCGACGTCGACCCCGCCGAACTTCTCGACGACCTCGGCGACGGCGGCCATCATCGCCCCCTGGTCGGTGACGTCGGCGACGATCCCGAAGGCTCGCGGCCCGATCCGCTCCGCCGCCTCGCTCGCCTGGGCGGCGTCGAGGTCGAGCACCGCGACCGACGCCCCGCGCAGGTGCATCTGCCGCGCGGTCTCGAAGCCGATCCCGCGAGCGGCGCCGGTGACGAGCGCCACCTTTCCATTCAAGTCGTAGGCGGGCACGGGTCGCCCAGCCTATCCCCTCCTAGAATCAGGGGTTCGTGCCCGGATTCAACCCAGTCGATCCCAAGCAGTCCTTCCCCGAGCTGGAGGAGCGCGTGCTGGCGCGCTGGTGCGACGGCGACGTCTTCGAGCGCTCGCTCGCCAACCGCGACGGGGCCGAGGTCTGGAGCTTCTACGAGGGCCCGCCGACCGCCAACGGCCGCCCCGGCTCCCACCACGTCCTCGCCCGTGTCTTCAAGGACGTCTACCCGCGCTACAAGACGATGTGCGGCTACCGGGTCCCGCGCAAGGCCGGCTGGGACTGCCATGGGCTGCCGGTCGAGCTCGAGGTCGAAAAGCAGCTCGGCATCTCCTCCAAGCAGGAGATCGAGGAGTTCGGGATCGCCGAGTTCAACCAGCGCTGCCGCGAGTCGGTCTTCGAGTACGTCGAGGAGTGGAACCGGCTGACCGAGCGGATCGGCTTCTGGATCGACCTCGACGACCCCTACGTCACCCTCGAGGACACCTACATCGAGTCGGTCTGGTGGTCGCTGCGCAAGCTCTGGGACGACGGCCGCCTCTACGAGGGTCACAAGGTCGTCCCCTACTGCCCCCGTGACGGCACGCCGCTTTCCTCGCACGAGGTCGCCCAGGGCTACAAGGACGTCGAGGACCCCTCCATATACGTGCGCTTCCCGCTGCTCGGGAAGGAGGGCGAATCGCTGCTCGTCTGGACGACCACGCCATGGACGCTTCCCGGCAACGAGGCGGTCGCCGTGGCTCCGGACGTGATCTACGTCCGGGCGGTGGTCGGCGACGAGATCCTGATCCTGGCCGAGCCTTTGGTCGAGAAGGTGCTGGGGGAGGGGATTGAGATCCTCGAACGAGTCCCCGGATTCGATCTGGTTGGCAGCAGCTACGCGGGTCCTCTCTTCGACCTGAACGACCGCGAGCCGGGCGGCTTCCCGATCGTCGCCGGGGACTTCGTCACCACCGAGGACGGCACCGGCCTCGTCCACATCGCCCCCGCCTTCGGCGAGGACGACTACGCGGTCGCCGCGGCGAACGGGATCTTCGATCCGACCCAGCGGGGAACCCTCTACAACCCGGTCAAGCCCGACGGGACCTTCGACAACCGGGTCAAGGGGTTCGAGGGACGCTTCGTCAAGGATCCTGAGGTGACGAAGGAGTTGATCGCCTTCCTCGAGGAGCGGGGAGCGCTCTTCCGTGAGCAGGTCTACGAGCATTCCTACCCGCACTGCTGGCGCTGTGGCACGCCGCTGCTCTACTACGCGACGTCGAGCTGGTACGTGCGCACCTCCGAGGTCAAGGACCAGCTGCTCGCCAACAACGAGACGATCGGCTGGCACCCCGAGCACGTCAAGCACGGGCGCTTCGGCAAATGGCTCGAGAACAACGTCGACTGGGCGCTCTCGCGAGACCGTTACTGGGGGACGCCGCTGCCGGTCTGGCGCTGCACCGATCGGCGCTGCGGCGAGGTCGAGTGCATCGGCTCGGTCGCCGAACTGCGCGATCGCTCCGCCGACGGCGACGTCCCCGACGACCTCCACCGTCCCTACATCGACGAGGTCACGTTCGATTGCGAGAAGTGCGGGGGGGAGATGCGGCGCGTCGATTCGGTGATCGACACCTGGTACGACAGCGGCGCGATGCCCTTCGCGCAGTTCCACTACCCGTTCGAGAACCAGGAGGAGTTCGAGCAGCGCTTCCCGGCCGACTACATCTGCGAGGCCCAGGATCAGACCCGCGGTTGGTTCTACACGCTGCTGGCCGAGTCGACGCTGTTGTTCGGCGAGTCGAGCTTCCGCAACTGCGTCTGCCTCGGGCTGATCCTCGACCCCGAGGGCCAGAAGATGTCGAAGAGCCGTGGCAACGTCGTCGACCCCTGGGACGTGATCGCCAGCCACGGCGCCGACGCCTTCCGCTGGTACTACCTGGCGACCCAGCAGCCCTGGGCCGGCTACCGCTTCTCCGTCGACACGGTCGGCGAGTCGGTGCGTCAGTTCCTGCTGACGCTCTGGAACACCTACTCCTTCTGGGTGCTCTATGCCAACGCCGAGAACCTCGGCACGCTCGACTTCCGCGGCGCCCCCGAGCCCTCCGACGACCTCGACCGCTGGGCGCTGTCGCGGTTGCAGGCAACCGTCGCCACGGTGCGCGAGCGGATGGACGACTTCGACTGCACCGCCGCCGGGAGGGCGATCGCCGAGTACGTCGAGGAGCTCTCGAACTGGTACGTGCGGCTCTCGCGGCGGCGCTTCTGGGAGGGCGATCGCGCCGCCTTCGCGACCCTGCGCCACTGCCTGCTGGAGACGGCGGCGCTGCTGGCCCCCTTCACGCCCTTCCTCGCCGACGAGATCCACCTCAACCTCGCCGGCGGCGCCCTGGGCGAGACCGGCGAGCTCCACGACTCGGTCCACCTGCGCGACTTCCCCACGGTCGACCCGGCGCTCGCCGACCCCGAGCTCGAGCTCGGGATGGAGGCGGTGCGGCTGACGGTCGAACTGGGCCGGGCCGCGCGGTCGCAGGCCAAGGCGAAGGTGCGCCAGCCCCTGCGCCGCGCCGTGGTCGTCGCCAACGACGCCGAGCGCGAGGCGATCGAAGCCCGCGCCGATCTCGTCACCGCCGAGCTCAACGTCAAGGAGCTCGACTTCGTCAGCGACGAGTCCGAGCTGGTCAGCTACACGGCGAAGCCCAACTACCGTTCGCTCGGCCCGCGCTTCGGCAAGCGGATGCCGCAGGTGGCGGCCGCGGTAGAGGCGCTCGACGCCGCCCACGTCGCCTCCGTTCTCGCCGCGGGCGGCGAGATCGGGATCGCGATCGACGGTACCGATCACAGCCTCGGCCCCGACGACGTCACTCTGGCGCTGCAGCCGCTCGACGGCTACGAGGTCGAGGCCGAGGCGGGCCACGCGGTCGCGCTGCAGCTCGAGCTCGACGAGGAGCTGCGCCGCGAGGGCCTGGCCCGCGAGATCGTGCATGCCGTCCAGATCGCCCGCAAAGATGCCGGCTTGGACATCACCGATCGCATCGAGCTGAGCCTCGGCGGCGACGAGGAGTTGCTCACCGCCGCCCGCGAGCACCAGGCGTATCTGGCCGGTGAGGTACTCGCCACCGCGGTCGCCTACGAGGGCGGTGGTGGCGCCGCCGCGGCCAAGATCGGCGGCCTCGACCTCGCGATCGCGGTTCAACGGTCGTGATTTCGACCCTCGCCGGCGCTACCTCCGCCGGGCTGCCGGGTTACCGGACTATCGAGTCCCAGTCGAATCACCGTCGCGGCCTCGCTGCCGCCCTGGTCGTCGCCGGCCTGATGCTGGCTCTGGTCGCGCCTGCCGCACAGGCCGCGCAGGGGGGAATCGGTGGCGGCACCGCCCCGCCACCGGGCCCGAAACCGCAGCTGCTGCTCTTCCACGGCGGCTCCTTCCTGTTCGAAGACCCGAGCTTCGAGCCGTCGACCGCGGAGCGGGCGACCGCCGCCGGCTTCGTCCCGCACTACGTCACCTACCCGCTTGAAGACATGCCGGCCGCGGTGCTGGCGGCGCAGGCGGAAGCGAAGCGGCTGCGGGAAAAGTTCGGAGTCGGGCGCGTCTACGCCTACGGATCCTCGGCCGGGGGCACGCTCGCGGCGCTGCTCTCGGGCAGCGGCCTCGTCTCCGCCGCCGTCGCCAAGGCGCCCGTGTCCGACCTCGTCTCCTGGGAATGGCCCCTGACCACCTACGGTCCCGACTACGAGGAACGGATCGGGCTCAACCTGGCCGCGCGCTACCGGCTCTCACCCCTGCGCCGCCCGGCCAAGAGCCCTCTGCTCATCTACCAGGGAAGGAGCGATCTGGTGGTCCCGCCGGCGATGAACGAAGCGTATGCCGCCAAGTTCCAGAAGGTGTACCTGTGGAGCGTTCCCGGCGGTCACACGACCGAACGCACCCGGCCGTACCTGATCTCGGATGCGCTTCACTGGCTGGAGCGAACCGCCGCCCGGCAGGCCCGTGCGGCGGCCCGCGAACACGCTCTCCCCTAAGGTCAACTGGTGGACTCCGGTATCAAACCAGCCCGGAAGGGCGACTTCCGCACCGACATCGAGGGTATGCGGGCCGTCGCGATCGTCGCCGTGCTGCTCTGCCACGCCGGCATCCCCTTCCTCGCCGGCGGCTACGTCGGTGTCGACGTCTTCTTCGTCATCTCCGGCTTCCTGATCACCCGCCTCCTGCTCGGCGAGGTCGAGAAGACCGGGGGCATCTCGCTGGTCCGTTTCTACGCGCGGCGGGCCAAACGGCTGCTGCCTCTCTCGGCCGTCCTGCTCGCCTCCGTCGGCATCCTCTCGCTGCTGCTGCTCTCGCCCGTGCGCGCGGTCGAAGTCTCCGGCGACATCATCAGCTCGGCCCTCTACACGGCCAACTGGCACTTCGCGGCGCAGTCGGTCGACTACTTCGCCCAGGACATCGAACCGAGCCCGGTCCTGCACCTCTGGTCGCTGGCGATCGAGGAGCAGTTCTACGTCGTCTGGCCGACCCTGATCCTGGCTGTGACCTGGTTCCGACGGCGCCGCGGCGCCTCGGTCCGCCCGGCTCTCTGGGTGACGCTGGGGATCATTCTCGCCGGCTCGCTGGCGCTCGGGATCCATTTCACGAACGAACAGCCCGCCTCGGCCTACTTCTCGACCTTCGGCCGCGCCTGGGAGCTCGCCCTCGGCGGTGCGCTGGCGCTGCTCGGAACCGTGCGGATGTACCGCTGGCTGTCCGCCGGCATCGGCTGGATCGGTCTCGCGGCGATCGTCTACGCGGCCTTCGCCTTCGACGCCAGCACGCCGTTCCCCGGGGTCGCCGCCCTCGTCCCGACGCTCGGCGCCGCCTGCCTGATCCTCGCCGGCTCTTCGATCTACGCCCAGGCCAAGGGCGCGCCGGCCAGCCCGCTCTCGCTCGGGCCGGTCCGCTACGTCGGCCAGATCTCCTACTCCTGGTACATGTGGCACTGGCCGGCGCTCGTCTTCGCCGCGGTCATCTGGGGGCCGCTGTCGGTCGCGGCGGGCATCGCGGTCGTCCTCGTCTCGCTCCTTCCCACCGTTGCCGTCCATCATCTGATCGAGGACCCCGTCCGACGCGCCAAGGTCCTGACCCGGGTGCCGGGCCGGGCGCTCGCCCTGGGGGCGGCCTGCATGGCGGTCGCCGTCGGCGCCGGGCTGATGCTGACCAACCTGCAGCCGACGCTGAGCACCGCGCCGATCTCCCAGGTGACGGGCGCCGCCGCTCTGGTCAGACAGACCATCCCGCAGCAGAGCGCCAGCTCCGTCCGCCCGAACCCGTTGCGGGCGCGGGCCGACCGCTCGCGTGCCTTCTACGACGGCTGCCTGGTCGGGATCAGCGGCACCAACTCGAACCGCTGCCTCTACGGCGACCCGCACGGCAAACGGACGCTGATCCTGTTCGGGGACTCGCACGCGATGCAGTACTTCGCGCCGCTGGAAGAGCTGGCGAACAAGAACGACTGGCGCCTGATCGCTCTGACCAAGGCCGAATGCACCCCCGGCGAAGTGAAGATCCGCAGCATGGTCGCCAATCGGGAGTACTCGCAGTGCGATGCCTGGCGGCAGGAGACGCTGGAACGGATCGAAGAAGGCGGCTCGCGGGCCACCGTGGTGATGAGCGGCGACACCGCCTACACGGCTTACGGTCCCAACGGCGAAGAACTCAGCGGCCGCGCGAACGCCAACGCCCTGGAAGCCGGCTACATCGCAACCCTGAAACGAATTCAGGGCGCCGGCCTGCAGACGGTGGTGATCAGAGACACGCCGGCTTCAGCCAGCGACGTGCCCAGCTGCGTCTCCGAAGACCTCGGGCATCTCGAAGCCTGCGCCTTCCCCCGAGTCCACGACTGGAACCTCGAATTCGACGACCGCGCCGCCAAAGCGAACCCCAACACCCACCTGATCGACGTCACCGCGGAGATCTGCCCCGGCGAACTCTGCCGCGCCGTGATCGGCAACGCGCTCGTCTACCGCGACAAAAGCCACCTCACCGCCACCTTCGCCCGCACCTTGAGTCCGTGGATCGAAGAAGGGCTGGAAGAAGCCGGCTTCTACTAGTGGTGTGACCGGCAACGTTGCCGGGAGTCTGGCGAGACTCGGGGGTCGTCGGGCAAGGACGCAGGGAGCCGGAGTAGCAGCGCTACTTCGGCGACTGAGGACGCCGCACGGCGATCATCCGAGGCCGTCCAGAAACCGGTAGACGTTGGTGGTCACACCACTAGGCCGCTTCGCGGGAAGTGGCTACTCGGCTGCCTCGCCGATGATGAAGTCGGATTTGGCCGAGTCGGAGAACTTCACCCAGCAGTGCTCGGGAGAAGCGCCGGCCACCTCGACCAGCGCCTCCTCGATGCGTTTCGCGATCTCGGCCTTCTGCTCGTCGGTCCGACCCTCGAACCAGTGAACCTGGACGAACGGCATCTCGCTGGAAGGGGAGCGGCGCCGCGCTAGGCGAGCGCCGGCTCCAGCTCCGCCTCGAGGCGACGCTTTGGCATCGCGCCGACCACTTTCTTGGCGATCGCGCCGTCCTTGAAGAGGATCATCGTCGGGATCGAGAGCACCTCGTACTGAGCCGCCGTCTGCTGGTTCTCGTCGACGTTGATGCTGAGGATCGTCAGATCGTCGCGCTCGCCGTCGATCTCCTCCAGGACCGGGTGGACGACGCGGCAGGGCCCGCACCAGGGGGCCCAGAAGTCAACGAGCACCGGACCCTCAGCGTCGAGGACGTCCGCTTTGAAAGTTGCGTCGGTTACGTCGGTCAGTTTGCCAGTCACTGGATATCGGTCTCCCGGAATCGAGGTTCGTTCGCTCTGGTTCGGTCTCTCAATACTTCAAAAAGTATAGCGCCGCCCGTCAAGTGCGGTTCGAGGCTTGTTTGCGCCTCTGTGCCCGAATCGCATCCGCGGTACCTGCCAGATCGCCTCGGCGATGATCGAGCCGTCCATCTTCGAGGAGCCGGCCCGGCGGTCACGGAAAACGATCGGCACCTCGACGACTCGGAACCCCTGTCGGATCGCCCGGTAGGTCAACTCGACCTGGAAGGCGTAGCCGTGGGCCTGGATCGAGTCGAGGTCGATCGCCTCCAGAACCTCGCGCCGGAAGCACTTGAAGCCGCCGGTCAGGTCCTTCACGTCGACCCCGAGCAGGAGCCTCGCGTAGGCGCTGCCGCCGCGGCTGATCGCCTTTCGCAGCGGACCCCAATCGCTGACCCCGCCGCCCGCCACGTAGCGAGAGCCGAGCACGAGGTCCGCTCGCTCCGCCGCCTCCAGCAGCCGCGGCAGGTAGGCCGGGTCGTGCGAGAAGTCGGAGTCCATCTCCAGGACCAGATCGGCTCCGGCGGCGAGGGCGCGGCGGAAGCCGGCGACGTAGGCGGGGCCGATGCCCTCCTTGTGAGGGCGGTGCAGGACGCTGACGTTGTCGTGGCGCTCGGCGAGGCGGTCGGCCTTCGTGCCGGTCCCGTCGGGGGAGTTGTCGTCGACGATCAGCACCGCCGCGGAGGCGGGCAGCTTCGCCCGCACCGCGTCGACGAAGGACTCGATGTTCTCGGCCTCGTTGTAGGTCGGCAGCACCAACCAGGCGGCGCCTGTCTCGGATCGAACCATTCGCTCGATGCTATTCGCGTTGCGAAAGTCCGGCTAAAGAGCCAATCCCCGGGTGCGATTAAGTTCCTTCCGTGAACAACGCCGAAATCGCCGCCGCACTGGACGAGCTGGGCGTTCTCTACGAGCTCGACGGCGCGGTCAAGTACAGGGTTCTCGCCTACGGCACCGCGGCGACCGCGATCCGGGAGAGCCCGGTCTCGGTTGCCGAGCTGGCCGCGGCCGGGCGCGCGACCGAGATTCCGGGAGTCGGCAAGACGCTGGCGGAAAAGATCGACGCGCTGCTGGAGACCGGCGAGATCCCCGCCGCGGCGAAGCTGAAGGCAAAGTTCCCGGCGACCCTGATCGCGGTGACGCGGGTGCCGGGGCTGGGCTCGAAAACCGCCCGGCGCCTCTACGACGAGCTCGGGGTCGCGACGCTCGAGGACCTCAGGGAGGCGGCGGAGTCGCAGAAGATCCGCGAGCTGAAAGGGCTCGGGGCGAAAGCGGAGGAACGGATCCTGGCCTCGCTCGAGCGCATCGGCGAGGAGGGCGAGCCGGTCGCCGGCCGGCTGCTGCTCTCCAAGGTCCGCCCGATCGCCGAGCAGCTGGCGGCGGCGCTGCGCGAGCACCCCGCCGCCAACCGGGTCGAGGTTGCCGGGTCCGTCAGGCGCTGGGCCGAGACCTGCAAGGACATCGACCTGATCGCCACCGCCGACGAACCCGCGTCGCTCTCCGAGCACCTCGCCTCGCACCCGCTGATCGCCGCCGCCGGTACCCCCGGCCCCAACGGCGTCCGGGCGCAGACCCACAACGGTGTCTCGGTCGATCTGCGGATCGTGCCGCCGGCGGCATTCGGCAACCTGCTCCAGCACTTCACCGGTTCCAAGGCCCACAACGTGCAGCTTCGCGAAGAGGCGGTGTCGCGCGGGCTCTCGGTTTCCGAGCACGGGATCACCGAGACCGAGAGCGGCGAGGTCGACCTCTGCGAGAGCGAGGAGGCCGTGTACGAGCGTCTCGGCTACACCTACATCGAGCCGGAGCTGCGCGAGAACCGCGGCGAGCTGAAGGCGGCACGCGAAGGGACGCTGCCGGATCTGATCGAGCTGGAGGACGTCCGCGGCGACCTTCACTCCCACACCACCCTCTCCGACGGCCGCAACACCCTCGAGGAGATGGCCGACGCCGGCCGCGAGCGCGGCTACGCCTACCTGGCGATCACCGACCATTCCGCGAGCCATGGCTTCGGCGATCACGTCACGCCCGAGCGCCTCTGGGAGCGGATCGAGGAGATCCGCGCCTGGAACAAGGGCAAACGCGGGTTCCGTCTGCTCGCCGGCTCCGAGGTGAACATCGGCCTCGACGGCTCGCTCGACTACCCCGAGGACCTGGTCGAGGCGCTGGACTGGGTGGTTGCCAGTGTCCACACTTCCTTCGCGATCTCCGAACGCGAGATGACCGAGCGGGTGCTGGCGGCGATCGAGAACCCGCAGGTCGACTGCATCGGCCACCTCACCGGCCGCCTGATCGGCCGCCGTGAGCCCTACGGCATCGATGTCGAGGCGGTCGCCGAGGCCGCCGCCCGCACCGGCACGATGATCGAGATCAACGGCAACCCCAACCGCCGCGACCTCTCCGACCGCCACGCCCGGCTCGCCGCGGACGCCGGCGTCACGATCGTCCTCAGCACCGACGCCCACGGCATCGACACGCTCGACAACATGGCCTACGCCGTCGCCACCGCCCGCCGCGCCTGGCTGACCGCCGCCGACGTCGCCAATACCCGCGACTGGGCCGACTTCAAGAAGCTGCTCGAACGGTAGGAGGAGTCCTCAGGCGTGCAAGCGGTCCGAGCGAAGTCCCGGCGCTCGCACCAGCTCTATGGGTTTCAGAGCCGAGGTCGGGACGACGTAGAACTTGACGCCGTCGCGGTGCTCGATCGCGAGCACCGCCGCCTCGCGGGTGTGCCAGGCGAGGGAGACGATCAGCGCGTAGCCGGCGCCGATCACGGCGACGCCGGGGAAGAGGAGACCTAGGCCGCCGGCGACGACCGCCGTCAACGCGACCGGCCAGAGCCGGCCGATGGTGATCCTGGCGGGGCTATCCGAGGGCAGGGAGGTGGCGGTGCGAGCGCGGGCGAGGGGGTCGCGCATGTCCTCGACGGCGCGGGCCGGGCGGCCGAGATAGAGGCCGATCGCGAGCGAGATCAGCCACCAGGCCGCGGCGATCAGGATCACCGTCGTGTCGTTTTCGCGATCCGCCCCGAGCGCGGTGATCGCGCCCAGCGCGGTCGCCTCGGCGCCGGTGATGAAGACGGTGACCCGCAGCAGTTCGGTGTAGGGCACCGGCTATTCCGCCAGCCATTCGAGGATCGCCAGCCAGCCGGAGGGTCCCCCGACCGCGAGGTCGGACTCCTCCGTCAGCTCCGCCGGTCCCTCCGGAGAGAGGATCCCGACCCTGACCGCGGCGACCAGCTCGCCGCTCTCGCGCAGCTCGTCGAGACGGCGGAAGGCGTCGAGGTCGGTGCGGTCGTCGCCGGCGTAGACGGCCCGGTCGAGCCCTTCCCCGGCCAGGAGCGAGGCGACCGCCGCGTCCTTGCCGCCGCCTCCGACCGGCCGCAGCTCCAGCACCTTGCGGCCCCAGTGCGGTTCCAGGCCGGCTTTGCCGGCGGCGTTGGCGATCTCGCGGGCGCGGCTCTCGGCGCGCGCCTCGTCACCGGCGCCGCGCCAGTGCAGGGCCTGGATCGGTCCCTTGTCCTCGCGCCGCAGACCCGCCGCGGCGAGCGCGGCGGCGTCGATCCCCGCCATGAACTCGGCCGCCTGCCGCTCGCGGCCGGCGAGGGATGGATCGGGACGAGCCTCGTCCTCGCCCGGCAGGATCAGCTCCAGGCCGTGGTTGCCGGCATATGCGATCCCGTCGAGGCCGACCAACCGACGTGCCTCCTCCGCCTGGCGCCCGGAGATGCAGGCGACGAGCCCGAAGCGCTCGCTCAGCGCGGCAAGGGCGTCGCGCGTCGCGGCGGGCACAGCGGCGTCCTCGGCTCGCTCGGCGATCGGCGCCAGGGTGCCGTCGACGTCGGTGAGGATCGCCGCTCGGGTGGGGTCGGCGCGCAAGGGGCCGAGGAGGGCGGTCCAGGCGCCTTCCCCCGTCTCAGATTCGCGAGGCACGGCATCTAGTATCGCCACATGTCGACCCTCACCGGTGAGATGCGTTCGGGCAGCACCCTGAAGCTGGCGGCGATCGGCACCGTTGCGGGCGCCTTCAGCGGCCTCTTCGGGGTCGGCGGCGGCACCGTGATCGTGCCGCTGCTGATCTTCTGGTTCGCCTACGGCGAGCGGTTGGCGACCGGAACCAGCCTCGCCGCGATCGTCCCCATCGGTGCCCTCGGCGCGATCGCCCAGGGCGGCATCTACGGCAACGTCCACGTCGTCACCGGGCTGCTGCTGGCGATCCCCGCCGTCGCCGGAGTGGTGATGGGCACCGCGATCCAGCAGCGGATCCCCCAGCGGGCGGTCTCCTACCTGTTCGCGGCGTTGCTGGTCGGGATCGCGATCGAGCTGATCCTCAAATGAACGAGGTTCTGGCCGCCCTGATCGCGATCGCCGGAGGTCTCGCCGGGGGCCTGGTCGGCGTCGGCGGCGGCGTCCTCTTCGTCCCCGCTTTGACGATCTTCCTCGGCCTCTCCCAGGTCGAGGCGGAGTCGACCTCGCTGCTGATGATCGTGATCGTCGCTCTGGTCGGGGCGATTCGCCAGAACGGCTACGGCAACGTCAGGGTCCGCGAGGCGCTGGTGATCGGCGTGCTCTCGCCGCTCGGAGTCCTGATCGGGGTCGCCGTCGCCAACCACGTCTCCGAGCGCGCGCTACAGCTCTGCTTCGCGGCGCTGGCGCTGTTCATGGCGGCGCAGCTGGTCCGGCGCGCCCGTGCCGCGGGGTAGTGCTCCGGGCCCGGAAAGAAGGTCCAAAGATGGCGGGGCCGGCGCGGCCATCGTCTACGCTCAGAGCGTGAATTCACTCACCTGGGAAGGCGATCTGCCGCATTTGCGTTCTCCGGTGTTGGTCTGCGCCTTTCGCGGCTGGAATGACGCCGCCGCCGCCGCTTCGACCGCCCTCTGCGCGATCGCCGACTCGCTCGACGGGGAGCTGATCGCCAGAGTCGACCCGGAGGAGTACTTCGACTTCCAGTCGACCCGGCCGACGATCACCCTCGAGGATGGCGAGACGCGCCGGATCGACTGGCCGGAGAACAACCTGATCGCGGCCCGGGTGCCGACCGCCGACCGCGACCTGGTCCTGCTGGACGGGACCGAGCCGAACCTGCGCTGGCGCACTTTCTCGGAGACGATCGCGACCGCCGCCGACGCGCTCGGGGTTGAGCTCGTGATCACCCTCGGGGCGCTGATCGCCGAGGTCTCCCACACGCTGCCGGTGCCGATCACCGGCCTCGCCTCGAGTCAGGAGCTGGTCGACGAACTGGAACTGGAGCGCTCCAACTATGAGGGCCCGACCGGGATCACCGGCGTCGTCCACGACCTCTGCCGCCAGGCCGGCATCGACTCCGCCTCGCTCTGGGCGGCCGTGCCGCACTACGTGGCCGCCGTCCCCAATCCGAAGGCGGCGCTGGCGCTGCTGCGACGGCTCGAGGGCCTGACCGGGATCGCCGTCGAGGCCTCCGAGCTGGAGGAAGAAACGACCGACTACGAGGAGCAGATCGGCCGCGCCGTCGCCGCCAACCCGGAGATCGAGGAGCTGGTCGCGAGGATCGAGGCCGAACAGGTCGACCTCCTGAGCGCCGAGGGCGCGGATCTTCCCTCGGCCGACACGATCGCCCGCGAGTTCCAACGCTTCCTCCGCCAAAGGGGAAACAACACTTAGGGCCCGAAAACCACGGCCCTAAGACTCCGCCGCCGGGCAGATCAGGCGATAGTCGCACCAGCCGCAGACGGTCGGCGACGGGCGCGGCTCGAAGTCCTGGCTGAGGATGCCCTCGCCGACCTGAAGCACGGTCCGCTCGACCCGCTCGGCGTCGTCGGGCTTGGTCGGCGCCGGGACTTTGTCGGCGTCGAGCACGTAGTAGTAGCTGCCGGTGCTGGCCTCGATTCCCCATGCCTCACGGGCGGCGAGACGGTAGAGCGCCAGCTGCAGGTCGCTCTCGAGGTCGGCTTCGGTCTTGCGTTCGCCGGTCTTGTAGTCGATCAGCTCGTAGTCGCCGTCGGGCAGGCGGTCGACCCGGTCGACCCTGCCGCGGACGTGGTGCTCGCCGACCTTGAAGTCGAACTTGCGCTCGAGCCAGACCGGTTCGCCCTCGGCGACGCGCTCGCGCTCCCAGTAGAGGCGCAGCGCCTCGCGGGCGCGGTCGCGGAACTGGAGCTCGTCGTCGGTCGAGCCGAAGCCGGTTCGCCGCCAGCCGGTCTCGAACAGGTTGGTCAGCTGGCGGAGTCCGTCGGCGTCGTTCTCCGGCGGCTCCTTGTGGAAGCGCTCGAGGACGTTGTGGATGAGGATGCCGAAGCGCTGGTTGATCGTCGGCTCCTGCGGGATCCCGAAGACCCGCGCGAACTTGTACTTCAGCGGGCAGGTCAGGTAGAGGCTGAGGTCGGAGGCGGAGAGGCTGAGCCTGCCGTCGCCGCGTCGCGGCAGGAAGGCCTCCAGCGAAGGCTCCTCGCGGGCAGCGATCAGCTCCAGGCGCCGCCCCCGCTCCTGTTCGGAGTCGAGCAGGTAGGAGTCGAGCGAGGAGGCGTCGAGCTCGGCCTGCTGCTCGGGCGTGGCGACCTGGCGCAGGAGGCCGTTTACCGCATCGATCGCCTCGGCGGTCGGCTCGTCGCCGGGGCGCTGGGCCAGCGCCGCCAGCTTCAGCAGCTCGAGGTAGCGGGCGATCGCGCGGTTGACGTCGATCGCGGTGTCCAGGCGCGGCTCGGACAGCTCGCGCCCGGCGCGCCAGGAGGCCTCGAGGACTTTCTCGCGCAGGGTGCGGTAGGTCGCATGCAGGCCCTCGGCGGGTCCGAACAGCTCCTCCTGGTGCTCCTCCTCGCCGCCCTCGGCGGCCGCCAGCGCCTCCTCGTAGAAGCGGGAGGGGCGGGCCTCCCCGCCGTCACCGCGCTGCAGGCGCGAGAGGACGAGCTCGCTGCGGGCAGGCCAGCCGATCCGCGACCAGTCGTGCTCGGCCTCGAGGCCGAGCACGAAGACGTGGTCGAAGCCGATGCCCTTGACCGCGTCGACCGCCATTCCCCGTATCGAGCCTGGCGAGGGCGGCTCCTCTCCGCCCGCCGGCTCGACGCCCGCCTCGGCGACGGCGCTGAGGTAGGCGACGAAGCCGCGAGTCGAGCCGTGGGGCTCGCGCCGCGCCCAGGCCGTCGCCAGCTCCGCCAGGCGCGAGAGGCCGAGCAGGCGCTCGGCCACCTCGGGTTGGGCGGCGAAGAGACGCTGGCGCCGCAGGCCCACCCGCTCGATCAGCCGCCGCACGAAGACGTCGGCGCGCCGCTCCTCCATCGCCGCCGAGGCGGCGCCGTAGAGCTTGAGGAAGGACTGGATCCGCTCGCGCGCCTCGGGCTGGAACTGGGGGCTGTCGAGGGCGGCTTCGCAACCGCCGACCAGGTCGAGCTTGCGCCGCCGGGCGATCGTCGTGAGCCGCGCCAGGTCGCCGGGGCGCAGCTCGATCGGCGGCCTGGTCAGGGCCCGCGCCGCCGCCGCCGAGTCGTCCGGGTCGGCGAGGACCCGGAGCCAGGCGATCGCGTCGCGCACCTCCGGCCGCTGGAAGAGGGCGGTCGGCCCGGAGAGGTGGAAGGGGATGCCGCGCTCCTCCATCGCCGCCGCGACAGGGCCGCCCTGGTGGGCCGGGTCGGCGAGCAGGACGCAGATCGCTTCGGGGCTGACACCGCCGGCGACCAGGTGCTCGACCTCGCGGGCAACGGCTTGGGCCTGGGCGCGCTCGTTTCCGCATTTCCAGAAGCGCAGCTTGGGCTCGCGGAACCGATGCTCGAGAACCACGACGTCGCCCTCGGGGTGCAGGTCGCGATACCAGGCGCTCTGGGGCGGGGCGGGATGGGAAGGGGGGTCCTGCGGGCGGTCGGGCGCGTCCGTTCTCGGACCCCCCCTAGTGCCGCCCTCGGGCGAGAAGCCCGGGTACGAGGACTGCTCCTCCAGGGCGTAGAGGTGATTCGGATTGTCAATCGCGAGAGCCTCGAGGAGGGCTCGTTGGGCTCGGGTCGACTCCTCGAGCTCGTCGACCATCAGGTACTCGAACCGCTCGGCGATTTGCCTGCGGATGTCGGGGCGTTCGGCGAGGAGGCAGTCGAGGGCGAGGAAGACGTCGCCGCGGTCGAGGCTGCCGGCCTCGGCGAGGATGCGGTCGTGGGCGGTGTAGAACTCGGCGAACTCGAGCTCGCGCCTGATCGCCTCGCGATCGGCCTCCTCGGAGGCGGCGCTCTCCTCGCCGCGAGCGCGCTCCTCGAGGCTCGTCGGCCCGACCCGGTCGGCCTTCAGCGCGTCGATGCGCGAGAGCAGGCGGGCGAGGAGGCCGGCGGGGTTGCCGCGGATCTCGTGGCGCCGCAGGGGCAGCTGGTCGAGCCGGTCGAGCAGCATCGCCAGGCGCTCGGCCGGGCCGAGGACGTCGAAGAAGGGGTCAAGGCCAGCCGCCTCGGAGCGCTCGCGAAGCAGGCGCTCGCCGAGCGTCTCCCAGCTGCCGATCCAGAGCTCCTCGAAAGGCCCCTCGAGCAGCGCCTCGGAGCGCTCGCGAAGCCGCCGCGCGGTGGCCCGGGTCGAGCCGATCACCAGCACCCGCTCCGGCTCGACCCCCCTGGCGACGAGGCTGGCAAGCCGGCGCGCCAGCAGCTCGGTCTTGCCGGTCCCGGCGGCGCCGAGGACCAGCAGCGGGCCCTCGCCGTGGTTGGCGGCGCGCTCGCGCTGGGCTGGTTCGGGCTCCGCCGTGGACCGCTGCTGTGGCATCGCCCAACGCTAGCGCGACCGGTGACGCGTCACTAGCATCCGGGTCGATGGATGTTCTCTCCGCAGACTGGCCGGGAATCTGCCGCCGCGTCGTCGCCGCCCAGCGGGCGATCTTCGACGCCACCGCGAGCAGCGAGGAACGCACCGTCTACGAGGGTGTGGGGGAGGGGGGCGATCACACCCTGGAGATCGACCGTCGCTGCGAGGACGTCGTCTTCGCCGAGCTCGACGCGCTGGCCGACGAGGGGGCGTCGTTCGTCGCCGTCTCCGAGGAGCGCGGCGAGGTCTCCTTCGGCTCCGGCGGTTCCGCTCGGGTGGTGATCGACCCGATCGACGGTTCGCTCAACGCCCGTCGCACGATTCCCTCACACAGCCTCAGCATCGCCGTCGCCTCGGGCTCCTCGATGGCCGACGTCGAGTTCGGCTTCGTCCACGATTTCGGGGCTGACGAGGAGTTCATCGCCAGCCGCGGGCGAGGGGCGAGCCTCGGCGGGGTGCCGGCCCGGGTCGCCGCCGAAGCCGAGACGCTCGAGGTGGTCGGGCTCGAGTCCGCCGAGCCGGCGTGGGCGCAGCCCGCCATTCGGGCGCTGGAGGGGAAGGTTTATCGGCTGCGGGTCGTCGGCTCGATCGCGATCACCGCCGCCTACGTCGGCGCCGGTCGCTTCGATGCGATGCTGAGCCTGCGGTCCTGTCGCTCGGTCGACGCGGCCGCCGCGCAACTGATCGTGCGGGAGGGTGGAGGCGCGGTCGCCTTCGGCGATCTCCCCCTGGCCGCGACGCCGCTCGATCTCGACGCGCGCTACCCGATGGCCGCCGCCCGCGGCGATGCCGCGCTGGCCACGGTCCTGGCCGCTCAGAGCGCCTGAGCCGCCCGCAGAGCCGTGTAACCCCTGGCCGAAAAGGGTTTAAGAACGTGTGTTCGTAAAGAACATATGTTCGCTAGACTCGGGGAACGCCCGAGGCAGCCAAACGAGACTCGAAGGGATTCCAACTTCATGGCAACGCAGAGCAAAGAGAACAGCAGCAGCAAATCCAAAACGCAGGCAAAACGCGCCACCACCGAAGCCAGGCACACCGTCGATGCGGCGGTAAGCGCCGACAGGAAGGCAGCGAAAAAGATCGTCGCGGCGGAGAAGAAGACCGTCGTGGCCGAGAAGAACCAGGTTCAGGCCGTCGCCGAGGTGGCCGTCGACCTTCCGGTCGGCGTCGCCCTCTCCGTCAGCGACCGGATCGCCGACCTGGTCGAGCCGTGGACCGGTCGCAGCAGCGCCGAAAAACAGCTCAAGTCCTACCGCATGCAGGTGCGCAAAACGCTGAAACGGACCGAGCGCCGCGGCTCCAGCGCCCGTCGCAAAGCGACCACGGAAGCCCGCAAGACGCGCAACCGCGTCGAGCGCGAGGCCCGCAAGCACCAGCGCACGGTTGAGAGCACGCTGAAGCGCAATCGCAACGAGGTCGAGCAGCGGGTCCGTCGCACGCTCGAGGAGCAGACCGGCCGCGCCCAGGGTCTGGTCGACCAGGTGACCGACCAGTTGGCGGCATTGCGCTAGGAGCACCGTAGGCGTCCCAGGACGCTGCGCGGATACACCACCTCACGAGGCCCGCATGGCACCCCCATGCGGGCCTCGTTTCGTCGTCGTCCCGCTTGGTCCTGAAACGCCTACGGCACTCCCAGTCGGCTATCTCCCGGTGACGGCGACCGGTCTTGAGGCCGCTGGTTCGTAGGGCCAGCCGGGTTGGGGCGGCGCGTAGGCGCGGAACTGGAAGCGGACGCCGCGGCTGTCGTCGTCGCTGAACGAGTAGGGGTAGCGGAAGCGCCCGTTGGCGTCGGTCTGGACGGTGCGGAACTCGCTCCAGGGCGCACCCGGAACGCGGAACTGGAGCTCGACCGGCCGGCCGGCGGCAGGGATCGTCGTTTCGAAATCGCCGATCCGGCCGCTGAAGACCACAGGCGCGCCGCCGATCGATGCCCTCGCGGCGGAGGCGCGCAGGTGCACGGAGGTCCGGACCGCCAGCCGCAGCGCTCGCCCGCCAGCGCGAGTGAGCACCCGGTTGCCCGCGAACTCGATCTCGAGGTGGCGATTGGGACCGGGGGCGAGATGCGCCAGAAAGCTGCCATCGGGGTTCGTCTTGACCGTCGTCGTGCGTTGGATTGCGCCCGAGCCGGGGTCGAAGGTCTCGATGATCTCGACCGGAAGGCCCGACAGCGGTGCGCCGCCCGCCGAGGCCAGCCGCCCGCCGACCGGGACTCCCCGCCCGTAGGGAACCGATCTGGTCGTCGGCCGCTGCTCGAACGGCCTGATCGATTCCCGGTGGCAGCGAACCCTGCCCCCGGCTCTGGCGCAGCGATGCCAGACCAGTCGCCTGCCGCCGAAGCCGAACTCGATCGTCGTCGTCCTCTTCAACGGGTTTGCCAGGACCATCCGGGTGCCGTTGACGCGGCGGTCGGTACTGCTGGCGTTACCTGCCGCGTCGTATCCGATCGCCTTGAATTCGTAGCTCCCGGCCGGGTAGGCATCGGAGTTCCAGCTGGCGGTCAGCTTGCCGGCGGAGACGCTGGTCGGCAGAGGCTCGAATCGCCGCCGGGTCCCGGAGGGCCGGACTGCGATCGAGCCACGGTCGCCGGGACCCGACAGCGGGTCGGTGACCGTCGCCTCGATTCGCTCGGGTTCGGACGGGTCCTGGGATTTGGCAAAGCCGACCCGCGGCCCCGCTTCGTCGATCCGCACCACCGCGCTCGGGGGCTGGGCGGAGGAGGCCTCGCCGTCATCGACGTTGCCGGCGCCGTCGCGGGCGTAGAACGCGACACGGTGGGCTCCCTCTCCGCGTACCGTCGCTGAAATGGTGTTACCGGCGGCCACCGTCGGTACGCCTCCATCGATCGCGATCGCCGTGAACGGCCCCGCGGGACCTGCGGCCGCCATTCCCGACTGGGCGTCGGTGGCGATCGCGGTCAGCCGCACCGGGCCGTTCGACCAGCCCTCGGGGACGCCGTGGAGGAAGACGTCCGGACGGTTTCCATCGACCGCCAGGGCGACGTCTTCGACCGTTTCCGACCGCATCCCCGAGCCGGAGACGGCGACGACGTGGGCGAAGTTGATTCCCTCCGGCAGGATCCCGAGCGAGACCGAGCCGCCCGCGGGCCCCGACCGCAGGTCCGTCTCGGCCTCGCTGCACCGATCCGGCCCGGCGCAGGGAGATCCCTCCGGGTTGCGATCGACCGAGACCGCGTAGCCGCGGATGCCCGACAGCGGTTGCTGACCGGTGGCCGGCGCGATCTCGATCAGCGCCTGCCGCGCCTTCGCCACCCACCCTTGCGGTCGTATGGGTCTGGCCGAACTGGGTCGAGCGTCATCGAAACGGAGCGTCGAGGTGACGCGCGGCCCTTCCCCCGACGCGCCTCGGAGCCAGACTTCGGCTGTGTACAGGCCAGGCCGACGGGGGACTTCGATCGGGGGGATGTAGTGCGCTCCGACTTCGCCGGTGGTTTCTTCGATGACGACTCTCCCGGCGGCGTCGCGGACCACGTGGACCGGTGCGGCACCGACGTAAAGGGGAGAGGGAGCCCATTCGAGCCGGAAGCCTGGATCGGCGTGCCAGGAGCCTTCGCCGTCCTCGACCGTCAACTCGAGTGGTGGGTAAGCCGATGAACTGGCGACGGAGGAGGCGGGGTCGACCGCCAGGCCGGCGGCGATCCCGATCGAGGCCGCCGCGGCGAGAAGCTTTGAGCTGCGGCGCCTCACGGACCGAACTCCCCCGCCGCGTCGCCGCCGGAGGAACCACCTTCGCTCGACGGCTGGGCAACCGGTGCGGGAGGCGGTGGCGGCGCGTATTCGACCGCTCCGCTCGAAGCTTCCGGAGTCGGGGCCGCGGCCGGCAGTGGAGTGGACGGCGTGTCGTGGTGAACGTGGGGAGATTCCTCTGGCGGCGCGGTCGATTCCGGCGCGGGTTCGTACTGGACGTCGGCTTCGCCGATCGGCTCGGTCGCGGCGAGTGGGGTGAGTGCACGCTCGATTCGGGGGGCCTTGGTGTGATCGGCGTCGATCTCGAGGGGGATCGGGACGACCCCGGTGGCGACGCAGGCCGCGGCTCCTCCCATGGTGCCGACGCAGATCGCCATCGCTTTCGCGAGCGCGGCCATCCCGGCACCGCG
>JADGPJ010000123.1 GCA_017882505.1 Solirubrobacterales bacterium
CCGCGGAATCGCGCTGGGGCGCCACACCGGGCGAACTCAGCGGATGTTCGCGGCGGGCTCCTCGCTGAGGGTGACCTGCTCCAGGCGCCTGGCGAGGCGGTCGATCAGCGCCGCGTAGGACTCGATCGGATCGGCCCCGGCGCTCTCGGACCAGCCGGCCATGTAGGGAATCGCGCTGCCGGCGGTGTCGAGCCCGAGGCTGGCGCAGACCGAGGTCGAAGCTTCCCGCGCCACCTTCGGGACCGATTCACCGCTTGGCTTCCGCGGGCGCCGGTCGGCGCCACGAGTAAGGCGCAAGCGGCCGGAGTCGTCGCCCACACGGTTCCGGCCCTTGGGCCGTTCTTCGCGGCCGAGCTGGCGCCGGTCTGCCTCTTCGCGGCTACGCGCTCGCCGGGCCTGGGCCGAGGGGCACCGCCGCCTGGCTCGGCTGCTGAGGCTGGCTTCGCAGGAACTCCTCCGTCGCCGCCGCATCGAGCGGCCGCGCGAAGAGGAACCCCTGGCCGCTGTCGCAATCCTCGTCCTTCAGCAGCGCCAGCTCGTGCTCGTGCTCGATCCCCTCGGCAAAGGTCTGCAGGTGAAGCGACTTGCCGAGCTGGATCAGGGTCCGAATCAGCGTCTCACCCTCCTTGCTTCGCTTCATCCCCGAGATGAAGGACTGGTCGATCTTCAGGGCGTCGACCGGGAAGCGCTGCAGGTGACCGAAGGAGGAGTAGCCGGTGCCGAAGTCATCGATCGCGATCCGCACCCCCAGGGCCCTGATCGCGGTGAGCCGCCGCGAGGTCTCATCGACGTCGCGCATCAGCGCCGTCTCGGTTACCTCGATCGTCAGCGCCTGCGCCTCGAGACCGCTCTCGGAAAGCGCCGCTTCGACGTCGGCGACGATGGGATCGCTGTCGAGCTGGCGCGCGGAGACGTTGACCGCCATCGTCAGGGAATGGCCGGCCGCCCGCCACTGCGCCGCCTGCCAGCAGGCCCGACGCAGCACCCAGGCGCCGATCTCGGCGATCAGGCCCGACTCCTCGAGCAGCGGTATGAAGCTTTCCGGCTGCATGACGCCGCGCTCGGGGTGGCGCCAGCGGATCAGCGCCTCCACCCCGATCGGCTTCATCTCGGTGAGGTCGATCGTCGGCTGGTAGAGGAGGAAGAACTGTTCGCGCTCGAGCGCCTCGCGCAGGTCCATCTCCAGTTCGATGCGCTTCTTGACGGTCTCCGCCATCCCGATCTCGAAGACCGAGTAGCGGTCGCGCCCGTCCCACTTGGCCCGGTACATGGCGATGTCGGCGTTTCGCAGCAGATCCTCGGCGGCGGTCTCCCCCTCGCCGATCGCGATGCCGATGCTGGCGGTGACGCTGACGCGGCCGCTGGCGAGCTGGAAGGGCTCCTTCAATGCTTCGAGCAGTCGCTCGGCGACGAGCTCGGGACCGACGTCGACCGAGAGGTCCTCGGAGATGACGACGAACTCATCGCCGCCGAGTCGCCCCAGCGCGTCGGCATCGCGGATCACCGCCGCCAGGCGCGCCGCCACCGCTTCCAGCAGCTCATCGCCGGCGCCGTGGCCGAGGGTGTCGTTTACGTCCTTGAAGTCGTCGAGGTCGATGAAGAGGGCAGCGCAGGGAGCCTTGGTGCGCCGCGAGCGCGCCAGCGTCTGCTCGACGCGGTCGTGGATCAGGGTGCGGTTGGGAAGGCCGGTGAGCGGGTCGTGGGTGGCGAGGAAGGACAGCTCCTCCTCGCGACGGGCGAGCTCCTCGTCGGTTCGCTGCCGCTCTGCCTCGAAGCACTCGGCCATCCGCAGCAGGCTGAACTCGAGGCTCAGCTGCAGGCGATTCATCGCCTCGGCGAGGGCCTCCGGGACGACATCGAGCTCGGTGGCGGTCTCGCGCAGCACCTCGGCCATCGAGTTGCGCCACCAAAAGCAGCGCCAGGTCACCTCGTCGAGCGTGGCCGCCCGCCGCACGGCGATCTCGCCGAAGATCTCCCAGGTATCGCGGCCGGCCTCGATCGCCGTCTCCATCGCCTCCCCGGCGATCCAGCGGGCGACGGCGATCGTCGAGCTGCGCCCGATGCTCTCAAAGCTCTCCTGGACTGGGGCGTCGAGCTGGTGCTCGGGGCCGGCGGTGAGGGCGACGGTGCGCTCCAGGACCTCTCCAACCCGCTGCTTCATCGCCTCGCCGAGGCGAGCGAGGTCGGGGTCCGGATCTCCTGCGACCAGGGTCGGCGGAGCTGGGCGCGCCGGGGCGAGGATTTGGTTTCGGTGTTGGTAAGCCATCGCGGACAATCATCGGCAGCGAGGACTGAGTTCTTAAATAAGAGCTGTCGAGTCTCCAAGGCTGGGGTAGGGCGGGGAAACGGGGGCCGCCCGCCGCGGTCTCCCGAGGAGCCGAAACCCGACATCACACCTCGCCCGCCTGGGGAAGGTGCTTCCAGAATCGCTGCGCGAGGATCACGATGGGTAGGCGGTCCAGCACGGCCGCTGCCTCCTCCCCCGCGGCGCGGCTGTAGCCATGCCAGATCCGAAAGCGAAACTTGAGCTCACTCCGCCGCTGATGCGGAAACAACCGACGGCTCGGCAAAATGGGCGCTGCCTGACCGCAGCCCTTGCCCCAGGCCTTTCCAACGTCTTGAACGACTACCCCGCGGGTGGCAATCGAGTGTCCAACCGAAGTCCCTTGCCAGCTAGGGGGTGAGCAACGCGACCTCCTCCAGCCGCCTGGCGAGGCGATCGATCAGCGCCGCGTACCGCTCAATCGGCTCGCCGTTAGCGCCCTCGACCCAGCCGGCGATGTAGGGGACGGCGGCGGCGGTCGTGTCGAGACCGACGCTGGCGCAGACGCTGTAGGCGACCGACTCGACCACGACCTCCTCCTCGGCGTAGGAG
>JADGPJ010000124.1 GCA_017882505.1 Solirubrobacterales bacterium
GGCGTCGCGCAGATCAACGAATTCAGCCGCGTCACCCGCGACCGGATCCCCCTGATCATCACGGTGATCATGCTGGTCACCTTCCTGGTTCTGATCGCGGTGCTGCGCTCGATCCCGCTGGCGGCGATCGCGGTCGGGCTGAACCTCGCCACGGTCGGCGTCGCCTTCGGGGTCCTGACGCTGCTCTTCAACGTCCCGGGGGATCTGCCGCTCGGCGGCAATTCCTATGTCGACGCGGTCACCGTGGTGATGATCTTCGGGGTCGTCTTCGGCCTCTCGATCGACTACGCGGTCTTCCTGCTCAGCCGCATGCGCGAGCACTACGATCGCCACGGCGACAACGCCGCCGCGATCAGGTTCGGGCTCGAGAGGACCGCCAGGGTGATCACCGGGGCAGCGGCGATCATGATGGCGGTCTTCATCGCCTTCGGCACCGCCTCGATCGCGGGCCTCAGCCAGCTCGGGATCGGGCTGACCGTCGCGGTGATCCTCGACGCCACCGTGGTGCGGATCGTCCTGCTGCCGGCGCTGATGCTGCTGATCGGCGACCGCGTCTGGTGGCTGCCGCGGCCGCTGGCGCGAATCCTGCCCGAGTTCGACCTGCACGGCGAGCCACAGCCCGGGCGTCCGTAGGGGCTACTCAGATGGACCGGCTCTCCTCTTTCGACGCCTCGTTCCTGGCCAACGAGCGCCACAACGCCCACATGGCGATCGGTGCGGTTCTCCTCTGCGAGGGCCCGCCTCCCGACCACGAGGACTTCCTCGCCCACATCCGCAGCCGCCTGCACCTGCTGCCGCGCTTCCGCCAGCGCCTCGCCTTTCCGCCCCTCGGCCTCGGCCGCCCCTTCTGGGTCGACGACCCGGGCTTCGAGATCGCCGAGCATGTGCGTCGCGTCCTCCTGCCGCCGCCCGGGGGGGAAGCCGAGTTCCGCGAGCTGATCGGCCGCACCCTCTCTCCGCCCCTGGATCGCTCTCGCCCACTCTGGGAGCTGTGGCTGGTCGCGGGCTTCGCCGAGGAGCGCTTCGGAGTCGTCTACAAGACTCACCACGCCCTCGCCGACGGCATCTCCGCGGTTGACATCGGCACCCTGCTCTTCGACGTCGAGCCAAACTTCGAGCCGGTCCGCGCCGAGGAGCCGTGGGACCCGCAGAAGCCTCCGACCGAGGCCGGGCTTCTCGGCCACGCGTTCCGCGGGCTGGGGGAGACCTTCCGCCGCATGGCCCGCTGGCTCACCGCCGCCCTCCGCCATCCCCGCCGCGCCGCCGCCGGCGCCGCCGACGCCGCCGCTGGCCTCTGGGAGGTCACTTGGGCGCTGAGCAAGCCCGCCCCCAAGGTCCCGCTCAACCAAGAGATCAGCCCCGGCCGCCACTTCCATTGGACCAGTGCCGGCCTCGAGGACTTCAAGCAGATCAAGAACACCTTCGGCGGCACCGTCAACGACGTCTCCCTCGCCGTCACTGCCGGCGCCCTGCGCCGCTGGCTCGCCGAGCGCGGCATCGACCCCGACGACCTCCAGCTCCAGGCTCTCATCCCCGTCTCGGTCCGCGCCCCTGACGAGCATGGCGAGCTGGGCAACAAGCTGACCGCGATGCGCGGCCCGCTCCCGGTTGGCGTCGCCGACCCCGCCGAGCGCCTCCGCTTCGTCTCGGCGGCGATGGACGGTCTCAAGGCATCAAAGCAGCCGCTCGGCGCCGAAGCGATTTGGGCCCTCAACGACTGGTTCCGCGACTTCGCCCCGCCGCTCCTCCTCGTCCCCACGGCGAGGATCAACTTCTCCACCCGCCTCTTCAACCTCCTCCTCACCAACTTCCCGGGCCCCCAGATTCCGATCTACATCCTCGGGCGCGAGCTCACCGGCGTCTACCCAGTTGGCTTCCTCGCCCACCGTCACGCCCTGGCGATCGCGATCATCAGCTACAACGGCAAGGTCAACTTCGGCCTCCTCGCCGATCCGGCCGCGATCGGCGACCTCGAGCGCCTCAATGAATACATCGACGTCTCGCTAGCGGAGCTGCTCGCGGCTGCCAACCGATCTCGGTCTGCCTACGGCCAAGAACCTCAGTGATCGACCAGGGCGCCGCGCACGATTGCCTCCGCACCGGACCTATGCATGTCGCAGACTCGGAAATCCTTGTTGTTCAGGAAGGTGTCATCGAACCCGGCTCGAACACCACCTTCGTCATCGTCGCTCCTCCGCGCCCCCGCCTCTTCGTAGCGCTAGTCTCCATATAACTACTTCGTCGTCTACAGGGGGACGCCAGCATCGAACCGATCAAGCAAAGCCACGCTTCCGGCGGCTTGAGATTGCCGCATCGAAAGTCTTTGGCTGCTCATCCTGCCGCGTCTCCTAGCGCGACCATCGGCCGGTGAGAAGGCGCAAGGCCATCCTCGGCGCCGCGTTGGCCCTGACCCTCCTCATCACCGCCGCCAGCGCCTACGCCCTCACCCTGCGGGTCGGCGACATCGTCGTCGAGGCCGAAGGCGGCTTCTCTCCCAAGGCCCTGCCCAAGCACGAAAACGCCCCGATCACTCTGCACGGCGGCGGCAAGCTCTCCACCGTCTCCGGCGAGCTGCCGCCGATCCTGAAGACGATCACGATCGACTTCGACCGCCATGGCTCGGTCATCACCACCGGCCTGCCCCACTGCACCAAGGCCAAGCTGGCGGCTACCGACACCGCCCAGGCCCGCCGCAACTGCCCGGGCTCGATCGTCGGCGAGGGGGAGGGGACGGCGGTGATCAAGTTCCCCGAACAGCCCCCGATCAGGGCCTCCTCGCCGCTCACCCTCTTCAACGGGCCGCCCAAGCACGGCAACCCCACCGTGCTCGCCCACGCCCATCTCTCGGTGCCATCACCG
>JADGPJ010000029.1 GCA_017882505.1 Solirubrobacterales bacterium
CCACAACCCCCACTGGCGCCTGTCCGAGAACGGCGGCGTCAGCCTCAGCTGAGCGAGTCGTGTCCGGCTAGGGGGCCGGGGTCGCGACAGGAGTCGGCAGTGCCTCTCCCCGCACCGCGGCGATCGCGTTGCGCGCCGCCAGCTCCGCCATCGCGGCCCGGGTCTCGACCGTCGCCGAGCCGAGATGCGGAGAGAGGACGACATTCTCGAGCCCGAGAAGACCCGGCTCGACCGCCGGCTCGTGCTCATAGACGTCGAGTCCGGCCGCGGCGATCCGCCCCTCGCGCAGCGCCTCGGCCAGCGCCCGCTCGTCGACGACCGGACCGCGCGCGGTGTTGACCAGCGTTGCCGTGGGCTTCATCAGCGCCAGCTCGCGGGCGCCGATCAGGTGCCGGGTCGCCGCCGTCAATGGGCAGTGGAGGCTGAGGACGTCGGCGCTCGACAGCAGCTCGTCAAGCTCAAGCCGCTCCGCCTCCAGCTCGGCGACGACTTCGGCGGACGCCGCGCGGCGTCCGTGGTAGGCGATCGACATGCCGAAGGCGCGGGCGCGGCGGGCGACCCGGGAGCCGACGTTGCCGAGGCCGACGATGCCGAGGCGCTTGCCGCGCAGGTCGCTGCCGAGCATGAAGGACATCGACCAGGCCCACGGGCGCCCGGACCGAACCAGCCGCTCGCCCTCGCCGATGCGCCGGACGGCGGCCAGGAGCAGAGCCATCGTCAGGTCGGCGGTCGCGTCGTCGAGGACCCCGGGGGTGTTGGCGACGAGAACACCCCGGCGCCCAGCCGCCTCGAGGTCGATGTTGTCGAAGCCGACGGCGACGTTGGCGACGCAACACAGCTGCGGTCCGGCGGCATCGAGGAAGGCGTCGTCGACCCTGTCGTTGAGGAGCGTCAGCACCGCGTCCGCGCCGTCGACGTGCCGCAACAGATCCGCTCGCGGCAGCGCCGCGGTGGCGTCGGCGAGCCGCAGCTCGCCCGCGCCACGCAGCAGCTCCAGCCCCGAATCAGGAAGCCGGTTGGTGACGGCGAAGACGGGCACCGAGCTCAGACGGCCTCGAGCACGAGCGCCAGGCCCTGGCCAACGCCGATGCAGATCGCGGCGAGGCCGTAGCGCCCGCGGCCCGCCCCCAGCTCGTGCGCGACGCGGCCGACGACGCGGGCGCCGGAGGCGCCGAGCGGGTGGCCGATAGCGATCGCGCCGCCGCGCATGTTGACCTTCTCCGGGTCGAGCTCCGGCCAACCGGCGAGGCAGGCGAGCGATTGCGAGGCGAAGGCCTCGTTGAGCTCGACCACATCGACGTCGCCCCAGCCGATCCCGGCCCGGCGCAGCGCCGCGTTCGCCGCCTCGACCGGGGCGATCCCGAAGACGTCGGGATCGACGCCGTGGACGCCGCGCGAGGCGACGCGGGCGAGCGGGTCGCCTCCGATCCGCGCCGCCGCCGCCTCGTCGCCGAGCAGCAGCATCGCGGCGCCGTCGTTGAGCGGCGAGCTGTTGCCCGCGGTGACGGTGCCGCCCTCGACGAAGGCCGGCCTCAGCTTGGCGAGCTTCTCGAGCGAGGCATCGGCGCGGATGCCCTCGTCGCGATCGAGATCGATCCCGGGGACGGCGACGACCTCGCCCATCGCGCCGCTGTCGTAGGCGGCCGCCGCGAGGCGGTGGCTGCGCAGGGCGAACTCGTCCTGCGCCTCGCGTGAGATCTCGTATATGTCGGCGAGCTTCTCGGCGCTGGCGCCGAGCGCGATCGTCCACCGTTCCGGCATCTCGGGGTTGACCATGCGCCAGCCGAGGGTCGTCGAGTGCAGGGTCTGCGGTGCCGCGGGGTAACCCTTCTCCGGCTTCTGCAGGACCCAGGGTGCCCGGCTCATCGACTCCACCCCACCGGCGACGAGGATGGAGGCGTCTCCCGTCTCGATCGTCCGCGCCGCCTGGATCGCGGCCTCGAGGCTCGATCCGCAGAGCCGGTTCACGGTGACTCCGGGAACCGTCGTCGGCAGATCGGCGAGCAGGAGCGCCATCCGGGCGACGTTGCGGTTGTCCTCGCCGGCGCCGTTGGCGTCGCCGAGGAGGACGTCGTCGATCTCCTCGCCGGCGAAGTCGGGGACACGGTCGAGCAGCGCCCGCAGCGAGTGGGCCGCGAGGTCGTCGGGGCGGACGCCGGCGAGGGCGCCGCCGTAGCGGCCGAAGGGGGTGCGGACCGCCGCGTAGACGTAAGCGGAGCTCATCGGCTCGCCAGCGTACCGGGGGCGCTGCCGACGCTCAGCCGCGCTCGAACCGCGCCGCCTCCTCCGACCCCGCGGTGGCGTTGCCGGCGCTGTGGGAATGGGCGCCGGCGCCGGCGAGCCCGCCGCCGGAGACGATCAGATATTCCCTCGCGAGTGACTCGACTGGCCGGTCGACCAGGGCTGCGCGATTCGATGTAGCCTCCCCGCCCGACTGCACGAACTAAGGAGAGGGAGCATCGATGGGACTTCTTGACGGTAAATCGGCGATCGTGACCGGGTCCGCGCGTGGAATCGGCCGCGCGACCGCGGAGCTGTTCGCCGGAGAGGGCGCAAACGTCCTCATCAACGACCTCGACGCCGACGTCGCCGAGCAGACTTCGGGGGAAATCGCCGGCGAGACCGCCGTCCATGCCGGAGACCTGACCCAGACCGACGCCGCCGACGAGCTCGTCGCCGCCGCAATCGACGCCTTCGGCTCGGTCGACATCGTCGTCAACAACGCCGGCTACACCTGGGACGGCGTCGCTCACAAGATGACCGACGAGCAGTTCCAGGCGATGCTCGAAATTCACACGGTCGTCCCCTTCCGGGTCGCCCGGGCGCTCGCCCCGAGCTGGCGCGAGGCCGCCAAGGCGGAGCGCGCCGAGGGCAGGGAGGTCTTCCGCAAGCTGATCAACGTCTCCTCCACCTCGGGCACGATGGGCAACGCCGGCCAGGTCAACTACTCGGCCGCCAAGATGGGCGTCGTCGGCGTCACCAAAACCCTCGCCAAGGAGTGGGGACAGTTCAAGATCAACGTCAACGCGGTCGCCTTCGGCTTCGTCGACACCCGCCTCACCGCCGCCAAAGAGGAGGGCGGCGAAATGACCGCTCCCGGTGGCGAGAAGATCGAGCTGGGCATCCCCGAGCAGATGCGGGCGATGGCCTCGGCGATCATCCCGGTCGGCCGTCCCGCCTCACCCGAGGAGGCCTCGGGCCCGGTCCTCTTCCTCGCCTCGCCGCTGGCGAATTACGTCCACGGCCAGGTGCTGAACGTCACCGGCGGCATGTTCGGGGGGATGTACACCTGAGTCCCGAGGGTGGGGGTCGCAAGGTCCCCAGCTATCTCGATCTGGCCGACCGGATCTGGCCCGCCACGCGCCGCTTCATGGGCGCCCACACGTTTCTCTACCGGAGGACGGGTGGGCGCCTCGGCCACTCGATCCCCGGCGTGCGTGGCAAGATGCTGCTGCTGGATCACGTCGGGGCCAAGAGCGGCACCAAGCGAACCTCGCCGCTGCTCTACGTCGACGACGGCCGGGACGTCGTCATCGTGGCCTCCAAAGGCGGCTTTCCCAAGCACCCCGCCTGGTACCACAACCTGATGGCCCAACCCGACACCTCGGTCCAGATCGGCTCCGAGGTTCGCCAGGTCCACGCCCGCGTCGCCACTCCCGAGGAGCGCGAGCGCCTCTGGTCGAAAGCGGTCGAGGCCTACCGAGGGTACGAGGACTACAGGGCGCGGACGGACCGGGAGATTCCGCTGGTCGTTCTGGAACCTCGGTAGGGACAGCGGCCAGGGAGGGGCACCCGACCCTCTACGGAGCTGCCTACCTTGGGAGCGGGGAGGAGTTTCGTTGGGAGGTGTCGGGGAGAGACCCCCGGCACCTCGCGCCAAACCCACCCCGGAACCAGCCAACTACTCCTTCGCCCGCCGCTCCTCAGCTACCGAAGTACCGGACTCCGTCGCTATCGCCTCCGGCGGCCAGGGTCCGGCCCAGTTGTCGCGGGCGCCGTCGATCGTGATCGTCGTGCCGGAGATGAAGTTCCCCGCCGGGGAAGCCAGGTAGGCGACCAGCCAGGCCATCTCCTCGGGCCTGCCGGTGCGCCCCATTGGCACCGAGCGGGCGACGTGGTCGACGATCTCCTGCGGGTACTTGGTGAGGAAGGTCTCGGTCGCGAACTGGCCGGCGGCCAGCGAGCAGGTCTTGATCCCGAAGCGCGCCCACTCGACCGCCAGGGTCCGCATCATGTTCTCGACCGCGGCGCGGGCGGCGCCGGAGTGGACCATCGCCGGCATCCCGTTGTGGGGCGAGAGGGTGACGCTGATCACCTTGCCGCCGCCGCCGGGGATGAAGGCCTTGGTCGCGGCGGCGTGGGTCATCAGCCAGGTGCCGTTGACGTTGAGGTCGATCACCGTACGGAACCCTTTCGGGGTGATCGACTCGGCCGGGGCGAGGAACTGGCCGCCGGCGTTGTTGAGCAGCAGGTCGAGGCGGCCGTGGCGCTCAAGCAGGCCGTCGAAGAAGCGATCGACCGGCTCCTCCTTGCGGATGTCCAGCGGCTCGAACTCGAAGGTTCCCGGCAGGGCGCGCGCCAGCTCGGCCGTCTCCTCGAGTGGCTCGGAACGGCGGCCGCAACCGACGACGGCGGCGCCGAGACGGGCGAGCTCGAGCGCCGTCTCGCGTCCGAAACCGGTGCCGGCGCCGGAGACGGCGCAGACCAGGCCGTCGAGCAGACCGTCACGAAACACCTGCGAATGCGAGCTTTCAGCCATTGGCCAGCAAGCCTATAGGCGGGTTGTGCGGCGCTAGTGTGATTCCGATGAAGGTCCACGTAGAGCCTCAACCGCTCCACGAGCCGCTTGCCGGAGGCACCCCGGGCTCGACCGTCACGGTCGAGCCGATCGTCGCCGGCCACCTCGACTTCCCGCGGGAGATGATGGTCAGCCCCGGCGGCCGCTTCCTCACCCTGAAGCTGTTGCGGGCGCTGCTGCGCGGCAAGCCGCCCCACGTGATCCCCGTCCCCGCCTTCCTGATCCGCCACCCCAGCGCCGGCGCGATCCTGGTCGACACCGGCCTCCATCCCTCGGTCGCCACCGACGGCAAGCAGAACTTCGGCGGCACCGCCAACCGCTTCGGCAAGCCGTCCCTAGAGCCGGGCGAAGACGTGCCGGCGCAGCTGCGGAAACGCGGCCTCGACCCGGGCGAGATCCCGATCGTGGTGATGACCCACATGCACATCGACCACACCTCGGCGATCTCCGAGTTCCCGAAGTCGACCTTCGTCGTCAGCGAGACCGAGTGGGAGGACGCGGTCACCGGCTCGCGACCCTCCTTCAACGGCTACCGCCGGCCCCACTTCGACTACGCCTTCGACTACCGCACGGTCTCCTTCGATCGCGGCAGCGTCGACTCCTACGCCAGCTTCGGCCGCACCTTTGACCTCTTCGGCGACGGCTCGATCCGCCTCGCCTTCACCCCCGGCCACAGCGCCGGCCACATGTCGATCATCGCCCACCTCGCCCAGCGCGATTTCGTGATCGGCGGCGACGCGATGTACATGCTCGCCCAACTCGAGGGCGACGCGGCGCTGCCACCGCGGCCCTTCGACGCCCATAACTTCCGCCGCTCACTCCAGGAGCTGCGGCTCTTCCACCGTCAGTTCCCGGACGTGGTGATCACGCCTGGGCACGATCCGGAGTTCTACTCCCGGATCGAGTCTCGCTACGAGTAGCGAGCCCGGCGTACATATCCCGCACCCGGTTGAAGATCTCCGTCGCCACCTCGAGCTGGCGCTCGCTGCCGGGAGCCGGCTCGACCGGAAAGCTGACCGGCTCGCCGAACTCGATGGTCACCTTCGGGAAGCGCAGCCGCTTCCAGCCGCGCACCCGGGCTGAGCCGTGGATCGCGACCGGGACGATCGGAGCGCCCGACTCGAGGGCGATCCGGCCGATCCCCGGTTTCGGCTCTCCCATCTCGCCCGAGCGCGAGCGGCCGCCCTCGGCGTAGACCAGCAGCATCTCCCCCTGGTCGAGCAGCTCGTAGGCCGTCTTGAATGCCTCCTCGTCGTGGTGGCCGCGACGGACCGGGAAGACGCCGCCGTGCTTGTAGATGTAGGTCAGGACCGGTGGCCCGAACAGCTGCGATTTCGCCATGAAGCGGATCTTCCGCCGCAGGTAGACGCCGGCGAAGAAGTGGTCCATCTGGCTGAAGTGGTTGGGGGCGAGGACCAGCGCGCCCTCGCGGGGAACGTTCTTGACGCCGATCGCGCGCAGCCGGTAGATCAGGATCGTCGGCAGGCTGACGACGATCCGCGCCAGCGTGTAGGTCCAGGTCGAGCCCTGGCGCGCCGAGGTGTGGAACTGCGTGAAGTACTCCGCCGGGCGCGGATCCTTATAGACCTGTGGCTTCATGTCCGCCATGACGAGAGGGCGGAAGCGGCCCGCCGTTGGTGCCTAACCTAGTCAGCCGGAACGGTTACGCGGGCGGCAACCCACCGAATGGCGGGGGCACGAGACCCCTCAGTCGCGCTCCGGCGCCGGTGCGGCCCACCCGCGCGAGCGCTCCAGCGCCCGGTGCCAGTCGGTCAGCAGCGCCTCGCGCTGGTCGACCCCCATCCGCGGCTCGTAGCGAGCGGACTGCCGCCACATCTCGCCCACCTGCTCCCGGGTCCAGGTCCCGGTTGCGATCCCGGCCAGGTAGGCGGCGCCGAGCGCGGTCGTCTCGGCGATCTCCGGCACCACCACCGGAGTGCCCAGCAGGTCGGCCTGGAACTGCATCAGCCAGCCGTTGACGACGGCGCCGCCATCAGCCTTGAGCACCGCCAAGCGCTCGCCGGAGGCCGCCTCCTGGGCCCGGACCGCGTCGACGGTCTCGTAGGCGATCGCCTCCAGTGCCGCCCGCGCCAGGTGCGCCCGGCCGCTGCCGCGGGTGAGGCCGACGATCGTCCCGCGCGCGTAGGGATCCCAGTACGGCGAGCCGAGCCCGGTCAGGGCCGGGACGAAGTAGACGCCGTCGTTGGAGTCGAGCGACGCCGCCAGCGCCTCCGTCTCCGCCGCCTCCTCGATGATTCCGAGTCCGTCCCGCAGCCACTGCACCGCCGCCCCGGTGACGAAGATCGAAGCCTCCAGCGCATAGGTGATCTCCCCCTCGAGGCCCCAGGCGACCGTGGTGAGCAGGCCGTCGGGGGGCTGCGGGGCCTCGGGGCCGGTGTTGAGGAGGACGAAGCTGCCGGTGCCGTAGGTGTTCTTGGCCATGCCGGGGCTGTGGCAGGCCTGCCCGAAGAGCGCCGCCTGCTGGTCGCCGGCGACCCCGGCGACAGGGACCTCGCCGCCGAACTCGGAGGTGGTGCCGAAGACCCCGGCCGAGGGCAGCGGCTCGGGCAGCCTGGCGGGATCGATCCCCAGCAACTCGCACAGCTCCTCGTCCCAGGTCAGGCGCCGGATGTCGAACAGCATCGTCCGCGAGGCGTTGGAGTAGTCGGTGACGTGGCGCCCGGTCAGCTTGAACAGGAGCCAGGAGTCGATCGTCCCGAAGACCGCGCGCTCCGCCCCCTCGGCGTTGCGCAGCAGCCACTCGATCTTGGTCGCCGAGAAGTAGGGGTCGATCGTCAGTCCGGTCCGCTCGCGCACCAGCGCCCCGCGCCCGGCCGCCCGCAGCTCGTCGCAGCGCTCGGCGGTGCGACGGTCCTGCCAGACCAGCGCCCGGTGGATCGGCTCGCCGGTCGCCAGGTCCCAGGCGACCACCGTCTCACGCTGGTTGGTGATCGCGATCGCGTCCAGCGCGGCGCCGTCGATCCCGGCGTCGGCGATCGCCCTGGCGGCGACCCGCCGCGTCACCTCCCAGATTTCGCCGGCGTCGTGCTCGACCCAGCCCGGCCGCGGAAAATGCTGCTCGAACTCCGAGTAGGCCCGCCCGGCAGGCCGCCCCCCGGCGTCGAAGACG
Source organism: Solirubrobacterales bacterium (assembly GCA_017882505.1). Classification (GTDB taxonomy): domain Bacteria; phylum Actinomycetota; class Thermoleophilia; order Solirubrobacterales; family 70-9; genus VAYN01. The sequence continues at coordinate 7,929 of JADGPJ010000029.1, forward strand.
AGGCAGGAGGTCCCGGTGGTCCCCTGGTCGATCGCGAGGATCACGCCGGCCTCCGTCCCCCGCTCATGCGAGATAGATACACGCGGGTGAAGTCGCGCAGCTGCGCCGCCCGGTGAAGGAAGCCCGCCGCGGTGCGCCCGGTCGCCCGGTGCTCGAGGTCGATTTCGTACTCGCGCAGCCTGTAGCCGGCGCGGACGGCGTCGACGCTGATCCCGATCTCCATCCCGAAGCCGCGGGCAAACGGCAGCGTCGCTCGCAGCGCCTCGACCCGCAACGCCCGCTGGCCGGAGATCGGCGCCGTGGTCTCGGCCCCACAGAGGCTGTGGATCGCCCAGTGAGCGAAGCCGAGGGCGATCCCGAAGCCGCCGCCGACCCGGCGCGAGAAGGAGGCGACGGCGAGGTCGCACTCGCCGCGCTCGACCGCCTCGACCAGCGACGCCAGCCGCGCCGCCGAGGCGCCGAGATCGCCGTCGCAGAGCAGGACCACCTCGGGCACCGGCTCGGCGCTCAGCGCCGCTTCGGCGGCGGCGGTGACGTTGGCGCCCTTGCCGTGCGGCCGACCGCGGCTGACTACCTGCGCGCCGGCGGTCATCGCGACCTCGGCGGTCCCGTCCGAGGAGGCATCGTCCGCGACCCAGATCGCCGCCGCCGGGAAGGCCGCGCGCAGCGCCGCGACCGTCTCCCCCACCCGGTCGGCCTCGTTGCGGGCGGCGACGATCGCGGCGAGCCCGCCCCCGCCACCTGTCTCCTCAGCGTCCATTGGCCCTCATTCTCGCCCCGACGACGGCTATTGTCCGCGCCATGCCAGACATCGAGGCTCACATCACCGGCAACGTGTGGAAAATCGAGGTCGCGGTCGGGGACACGATTTCCGACGGCGACACCGTCGTCATCCTCGAGTCGATGAAGATGGAGATTCCGGTCGAGGCCGAAGACGACGGCACCGTGAAGGAGATTCGCTGCGAGGAGGGCCAGTCCGTGAGCGAAGGCGACGTCCTCGTAGTGCTGGAGTAGCCGCCGTGGATGAACTGCTCGCGGGCGGCAAGCTCCATCTCGACCGGCCGGCCGAGGCGGTCGCCCGGCTGCGGATCTCCAACCCCGAGCGCCGCAACGCGCTCGACCACGAGATTCTCGACGCGATCGCCGAGGTGCTGCCGCAGCTCAACCGCGGAATCGAGACTCGCTGCATCCTTATCACCGGCGCGCCGCCGGTCTTCTCCGCTGGCTACGACATCGCGACGATCGCCGAGGAGACCTTCGAGCGCGACGCCGAGGCTCTCGTCGCCCACCCCTTTCACGCCGCGATGGAGGCGATCTCCCGCCACCCCTGGCCCACCGTTGCGGCGATCAACGGCCACTGCCTCGGCGGCGGCCTCGAGCTGGCGATCACCTGCGACCTGCGGATCTGCGCCGCCGGCGCCAAACTGGGGATGCCGCCCGCAAAGCTGGGGCTGATCTACGGCCACACCGGGCTGCGAAAGTTCCTCGACACGATCGGGTTGCCCCGGACCAAGGAGCTGTTCCTCACCGGCCGCAACCTCGACGCCGAGCGGGCCGAGCGGATCGGTTTGGTCAACGAAGTCGTCGACGACGACCGCCTCGGCCACGAATCGGTCCAACTGGCCGCCGCGATCGCCGCCAACGCGCCGCTCTCGATGCGCGGCAACAAGCACGCGATCAACCTGCTCAACGAGTGCCCCGTCCTCAGCGACCAGCAGGAGGCGGGGCTGATCGCGCTGCGCGAGTCCTGCTTCTCCTCCGAGGACCTGCGGGAGGGGATCCGGGCCTTCGCCGAGAAGCGCCGGCCAAAGTGGTCAGGCCAGTGAGCGCCAGGGCGCGCAAGGCGCTCGCCGCCTCTGATCCGACGATGGCGGCGCTGATCGACCGCATCGGCAAGATCGACCTGCCGACGCGACTGGCGAGGCGCGGCGAAGAGCGCCCGGCCGACGCCTACGGGGCACTGCTGCGGGCGATCGTCGGCCAGCAGCTCTCGACCAAGGCGGCGCGAACGATCTACCTCCGGGTCCTCGACCTCTTCGACGGCCAGACGCCCTCGCCCGAGCAGCTGCTGGAAGCGAGTGAGACCGACCTCCGCGGCGCCGGGCTCTCCGGCCGCAAGGTCGAGTACATCCGCGATCTCGCGACCCACGTGATCGATGGCGAGCTCGAGCTCGATCGCCTCGACGATCTCGGCGACGAGGAGGCGATCGAGGAGATCGTCGCCGTCCGCGGTCTCGGCCGCTGGACCGCGGAGATGTTCCTGATGTTCCACCTGCAGCGCCCCGACATCCTCTCCGGCGGCGACCTCGGCATCCGCAAAGCGATCCGGATCGAGTACGGGCTCGAGGAGATGCCTGAGCCGGAAGAGGTTCTGAAGGTCGGCGAGCCATGGCGGCCCCACCGCAGCCTCGCCTCGCTATACCTCTGGGAGTCGCTTGCCGCGGTGCCCAGCGTCTGAGGGTGTCCTCGCACGGGACGGCCCAAGCTCAATGGACCGGCGCCAACCGCCGACAACCCATATATGCGACTTCGTTTCTGGATCGGCCTGACCGCCGTACTGCTGATCGCCGCTGGGTCGGTGGTCGCGGCGCTGCTGGTCCACGCCAACGACGAAGCCAAATTCCACGAAATGCAGCAGGACGAGGCGACGCGCTCGGCCCACCAGGCCGAGGCTGTGGCCGCGCTCTCGATCGGGCAGCTCTCCAGCGCCTCCGCCTTCTTCCAGGCCGAGGGGACCTTCAACCGGCATGAGTTCGGCGTCATCGCCAAGCCGCTGCTGGAAGAGGGAGCGCTGAGCGGCGCCGCCTTCATCCCCCGCGTGACCAACGCCCAGCGGGCGGGATTCGAACGGCGCTACGGCGCGCCGATCTTCGAAAGCGGGCCGAGCGGCCCGCATCCTGCCCGCATCCGGCCGGTGTACTACCCGATCGCGTATGCCGTCAGCAGCCTCGGCTCCGCTGCGCCCGTCGGCTTCGACCTCGGGGCAGATCCATCGCGGGCGCCGTACCTGCGCCGCGCTCGTGACCGTGGCAAAGCGGCCGCGACGGGGCCGGTGCGACTGCTGATCGGCGGCCTCGGCATCAACGTCTACCGGCCGGTCTACCGCGACGGCGCCCCCACGGCGACGGTCGCCCAGCGACGAGCGGCCCTGGTCGGTTTCGCGGCCGGTGCCTTCCGGATTCACGATCTCGCCACGGCGGCGCTGTCGACGGTTCCCCACTCGATCGCGGTGCAGCTCCGCCTGGGCCGGGGGGTCCTGGTCGGAGCCCAGGGGCAGCTGGACGACCCCGATTCGGCGCCGATCCACATCGCCGACCGAACCTGGTTGCTGATCGTTCGCGACCCCAACCGCCCCGATGTCGGTCTGCCGCTGGCGCTGGCCGTCGTCGGCATCTCGCTGGCGGCGCTGCTGGGGTCGCTGATCTTCGTCTGGAGCCGCAAGGAGCGGATCGATGAGCTGCAGCGAGAGGCCAGCGAGGACCCGCTGACGGGACTGAAGAATCGCCGCCGCTTCGAGGAGGACCTGCAGTTGGCGATGGCGCGAGCACGGCGGGAGCGCACGACCGGGGCGCTGCTGATGCTCGACCTCGATTACTTCAAGCAGGTCAACGACACCCACGGGCATCCGGCGGGCGACCGTCTGATCAGGGAGGTCGCCGAGGTTCTGCGGCGCCGCACCCGTGAAAGCGACACGCTGGCGCGGCTCGGCGGCGACGAGTTCGCGGTCGTGCTCCCCCGTTGCACGACCGAGGAGGCGCAGCTGACCGCCGAAGCGATCGCGCGGGCGATCCGCGATCACCAGCCCGAGAGCGACGGCGCCGAACCGGTCACGGCCAGCGTCGGGGTCGCGGTCTTCGGCGACCATCCCCGCACCAGCATCGCCTCCGTCGTCTCCGAGGCGGACACGGCGATGTACGCGGCCAAGGACGGTGGTCGCGACGGCGTCCGGGTCTTCGACCCGCTGGCGATCCGCGGCGACGCCTCCAGCAACTAGGGAGCTGCCAGCTCACCGCGGAGGTCGAGCACGCGCTGCGCCGAGGCCTCGAATTCCCCCCGCCGCAGGGCGCCGGCGCGGAGCTTCGCGACGAGCGCCTTCGCAGCCGCTTCGGCCGCCGCCAGATCGGCGAAGAGCAGCAGGTCGGTGCCGGCGCGGACGGCCGCGACCCCGGCCCTGGCCGGGCTCCCATACGCCCGCACCGCAACCGTTTCGAGCGCATCGGTGATCGAGACCCCCTCGAAGCCGAGCCGGTTGCGCAGCTCGCCGGTGGCGATCGTCCTCGAGAACGCCGCCGGGTCCGGCGAAAGCGCCGGGTAGATCGCCGTGCTCAGCATCACCATGTCGCCACCGCCGGCGATGAACGCTTCGTAGGGCGCCTCGTCGACCGCTCGAAGCCTGGCTTTGGAGAGGCCGATCCTCTGCACCGCGAAATCGGTGTTTTCGGGCGCCGCACCGAGCCCGGGGAAATGCTTGGCGGTGGCCGCGACCCCGCCCCGCTGCAGGGCTTGCGCAAAGGGGATCGCGGTCGCGGTGACCCGCGGCGCGGTGGCGCCGAAGCCGCGTTCGGTTTCGGCGATGACCCCGCCCGGGCGAGCCACGTCGAGGACGGGCGCCAGATCGACGTTGACGCCGAGGTCGCGCAGGTTGCCCGCCGTCAGCCGGCCCTGTTCGCGGCTGTAGGCGGCGCCGCGGGCGCCCATCTCGCGAGCCGAGGCGTTGGGAGCGCCGCCGACCCGCTTCACCTGGCCTCCCTCCTGGTCGACCATGATCAGCAGCGGGTCGCGCAGCGGCCGGGGACGCCGGATCGCCTGCAGGCGGGCGATCAGGCGGCGGCCGGCGGCGCGGCTGGGGAAGTTGGCCGAGAAGAGCACCACCCCGGCCAGGGAGCCGTCGTGGATCGCCGCCCGCAGGCGCGGCGAGACATCGGTGCCGCTGAGGCCGGCGACGATCCGCTCACCGGCCAGCTGGCGGGCGGGCAGGGTGCTGGCGACGCTGGCCTGTGGCGCCCGCCCCTCGCCGAGCGCCACGCCCAGGGCGAAGGCGCCGGCCGCCAGCCCGGCCAGCGTGCCCAGGGTCAGCCGTCGCCGGCGCACTCTCGCTCGCTCCATCGCTCGATGCTACGACCCTTCGCTTGGGGATGACCACAGGGCGCCCCTTGTCCGGGTGGGTACCTAGCCTTGCGGGCAAATACACTCCCGGAAAGAGACCGCGATGCCCCCCCTGATCACCACCGAAGAAGCCCTCGACTACGGGAACCTGACCGACCATGAGGAGATCGGCGCCCTGGTAGAGCGCGCCTGGGAGGTCCGCCGCGAGAACTTCGGCGACTCGACCGACATGTGCTCACTGGTCAACGCCAAGTCCGGCGGCTGCGCCGAGGACTGCGGCTTCTGCGCCCAGTCCCGCTACGCCGAGGCCGACACGCCGATGCACGCGATGATGGAGCCGGAGCAGATCCTCGAACACGCCAAGGCCGCCGAGGCCGCCGGCGCCCACCGCTTCTGCATGGTGACCCAGGGCCAGGGGCTCTCCAAAAAGGACTTCCAGAAAATCCTCGACGGTGCCCGCCTGGTCGCTGAGCAGACGAACCTGAAGCGCTGCGCCTCGGTCGGCCACATGTCGGTCGAGCGGGCGAAGTCGCTGAGCGAGGCGGGGATCCAGCGGGTCCACCACAACGTCGAGTCGGCCAAGTCCTACTACCCGGAAGTCTCCTCAACGGTGCGCTACGAGGGCCGGCTGCGGACGATCCAGGCGGTCAAGGAGGCCGGCCTGGAGACCTGCGTCGGCGGCATCCTCAACCTCGGCGAGACCCCCGAGCAGCGGGTCGAGATGGCCTTCGAGCTCTCCGAGATCAACCCGACCTCGGTGCCGATCAACCTGCTGATCCCCAAGGACGGGACCAAGTTCGGCGACCGCACGGTGATGGACCCGTGGGAGGTCGTGAAGTGGATCGCGATCTTCCGCCTGGTCATCCCCGGCGCCCTCTTCCGCCTCTGCGGCGGCCGCGTCGAGAACCTCGGCGAGCTGCACGGCCTGGCCGTCAAAGCGGGGCTGAACGGGGTGATGATGGGCAACTTCCTCACCACACTCGGCGCCGAGCCGGCCGATGACCGGGCGATGTTCGAGGAGCTCGGCCTGAACGTCGCCCGCCAGCCCGACAACGGCTCCAACCCCCGCCCCGACAACCGCTCCGGCTGGCTCGAGGGCGAGAGTCCGGCGACGCCGATGGAGGAGCTGATCGACCACCAGGAGGAGGCCAACTTCTGGGACCCCTCGACGCAGCTGCGGGTGGTCAAGAAGGGCAAGAAGGCGCCCTCCTACCCGACCGCTGCGTGACTGACGTCGCGGAGCGGCTGGAGGAGCTCCGCGATCGGGGTCTGCACCGGCGCCTGCGCCTCGTCGACGGACCGCAGGGGCCTCGCGTGACGCTCGGCGGCCGCGAGGTGCTGTTGCTCTGCTCGAACAACTACCTCGGTTTCGCCGACCACCCGAAGGTCCGGGAGGCAGCCGCCGAGGCGGCGCTGAAATGGGGAGCGGGCGCCGGAGCCTCCCGCCTGATCTCCGGCAACATGGAGCCCCATCTGCGCCTCGAGTCCGAGCTGGCTCGGTTCGAGGGCTACGAGTCGGCGCTGCTGTTCGGCTCCGGGTACCTCGCCAACACCGGCACGATCGCGGCGCTCGCCGGCGCCGGCGAGGTCGTCTTCTCCGACGAGCTCAACCACGCCAGCATCATCGACGGCTGCCGCCTCTCGCGAGCCAAGACCTTCGTCTACCGCCACGGCGACCTCGACCACCTCGCCTGGGGACTGCGCGAGGCGGGCAAGCGGGCCTCGCTGATCGTCAGCGACGGCGTCTTCTCGATGGACGGCGACATCGCCCCCGTCCAGGATCTGTTCGAGCTGTCCCGCCATCACGGCTGCCGGCTGATGATCGACGAGGCGCACGCGACGGGAGCGATCGGCCGTGGCGGTCGCGGCTCGGTCTCCGCCGCCGGGCTCGCCGGTGAGGTCGACATCGTCGTCGGCACGCTCGGCAAGGCGCTCGGCTCCTACGGCGCCTATGTCTGCGCCGGCGCTGAGACGGTCGACCTCCTCGTCAACAGCGCCCGGCCCTTCATCTTCTCGACCGCACTGGCGCCGCCGGCCGTCGGCGCCGCCTCGGCGGCGCTGGATCTACTCGAATCCGAGCCGGACCGGGTCGAGCGGCTCCAGGCCAACGCCGCGACCCTGCGCTCCGCCCTCGGCGCCGAGGGCCTGGCGGCCGGCCGCTCCTCGACCCAGATCGTGCCGATCGAGATCGGCGACGCCGGCCGCACGATGGAGCTCTGCGAGCTGATCCTCGAGCGCGGCGTCTTCGCCCAGGGGATCCGGCCGCCGACGGTGCCGGAGGGATCCTCGCGGCTGCGCTTCACGGTGATGTCGACCCACACCGCCGGCGAGCTCGAGCAGGCCGCGAAACTGGTCGGCGCCGCCGCCCGCGAGGTCGGCCTGGCGGCAGTCCCGGCCTGATCGGGGTGACCGTGACCGAGCAGGTCGGCGGCCCCGTCGGAGTCTTCGTCACCGGAACCGGTACCGAGGTCGGCAAGACGGTCGTCGCCGCCGTCATCGCCCATGCCCTCGCCGCCGGCGGCCTCGACGTCGCCGTCTTCAAGCCCTGCGTCACCGGCCTCGACGAACTCCCCGCCGACGGGCTGGCGGATCACGAGTTGCTGCGACGCGCCTCCGGCTCGGATCAGACCGACGCCGAGATCGCGCCCTACCGGTACGGGCCGCCCGCCTCTCCACATCTCGCCGCGGCGATGGCCGGAGAGGAGATCGACCCAGAGCGGCTGCGCGCCGCCGCAGGCGCCGCGGGCGATGGCGCCGGCGCGCTCGTCTGCGAGGGGGTCGGCGGACTGCTCGTTCCCCTCGCCCCCGGCTACCTGGTCCGCGACCTCGCCGTCGACCTCGGCTATCCGCTGGCGATCGCCGCGGTGCCAAGGCTCGGCACGATCAACCACACCCTGCTGACGATCGAGGCCGCCCGCGCCGCCGGCCTCGAGGTCGCCCTCGTCGTCCTCACCCCCTGGCCGGACCAGCCGACCGCGATCGAGGCCTCGAACCGCGAGACCATCGCCTCCCTCGGCTCGGTCGACGTCCAGACCCTTCCCCAGCTCGACCTCGACGCCCCGGCGACCTGGCCCCGGCTCAGCTGGGGACGATGAAGCTTCGCTTTGGCCGAGAGGCGGTAGCAGGGGATCCGGTCGTCGGGGCGGACGCCGCCCCAGAGGGCGCTGGCGATCAACCGCAGCTGGGCATCGACGTCGACGGCGCGCCGCTCACCGAGCAGGTCTGGGTAGACCAGTGAGGAGAGGTCGACCGGATCCCCCTTGGAGGGCGCCGTCTTGCCCTCCGAGGGAGGCAGCAGGATCAGCACCCGGGGAACTTCTTCAGCTGACGCGCTCGCCCGCCGCCACCGGCTCCGCGGACTCCTCGATCGCCGTAACCGCCGAACCGCCGGGATTCACGGCAGCCTCGGCCGCCTCGAGCGTGGTCGAATGCTTCCCTTTGGCGCGGATCGCGGTGACGCCGATGACCGCACCCACCAGGGCGACCGTGGCCGAGACGCTCATCGCGTGCCCGAGCGCGTAGACGAACGATTCCGCGCCCGCCGCCGCGGCCTGCTTCGCCTGGACGGGATCGAGACCGTCGAGCGCTCCGGAGACCGACCCGCTTCCGAGCTGTTCGGAGATTTCAGCGCGGTCGGCGGCAGAGATCCCCGAGCCGCTCAGTAGCGAGTCGAGATGCGAGCTGACGAGGCCCTGGAAGATCGCCCCGGTCACGGCGACGCCGAGGCTGCCGCCGACCATGCGGAACATCGAGAGCACCCCAGAGGCGATCCCGGCTTTCTGCACCGGCACCGCGTTCATCGCGGCGCTGGTCATCGGCGACATCGTCATCGCGATGCCGATGCCGAGGAGCATGAAACCGGGCAGCAGGTCGAGATAGCTGGAGTCGACCGCGATGCGACTGAAGGTGAACAGCGAAGCGGAGACGATCAGCAGTCCGCCGCCGATCAGCCAGCGCGGACCGTACCGATCCGAGAGTCGCCCGGCGATCGGAGCGATAGCGACGATCATCAGCGTCGAGGGGAGGAACCTGATCCCGGCTTCCAGTGGCGTGTAACCGAGGATGTCCTGCATGTAGAGGGCGAGGAAGAAGAAGACGCCGAGCATCGCGAAGGAGATCACGAGGGCGACGACGACCGCGCCGAGGAAATTGCGATCGGAGAGCAGGTCGAACTGCACCATCGGCGCTTTGACCCGGTTCTCGACGAACACGAAGAGGGGCAGGGAGATCACGGCGACAACGAGCAGGCCGACGATCTGATTCGAGCCCCAGCCCCAGCTGTTGCCCTCGACCAGCGAGAGGACCAGGGCCGTGAGGCCTACGGTCAGGATCGCGACCCCGGGGTAGTCGACGTCGCGGCCGACGGAGGTGTCGCGCGACTCGCGCACGGCGAACAGCGTTGCCACCACTGCCCCGATCGCGACCGGGACGTTGATGTAGAAGATCGCCCGCCAGGTGACGTGCTCGGTCAGGAAGCCGCCCAGGACCGGCCCGATCGCCAGCGCCAGCGCCGAGACGCCGGCCCAGGTGCCCATCGCCTTGCCGCGCTCGTGGGCGGGGAAGGCGTCGGTGATGATCGAGAGCGTGCCCGGCATCATCAGTGCCGCGCCGATGCCCTGGACGACGCGGCTGACGACCAGCGAGGTCGAATCCGGTGCCAGGCCGGCGGTGGCGGACGAGAGGGCGAAGACGACGACGCCGATCAGGAATATGCGGCGGCGGCCGAAGATGTCGCCGAGTCGCCCGCCGGTCGCCAGCAGCACCGCGAAGGAGAGCGTGTAGCCGCTGACAGTCCACTCGAGCCCAGAGATCGAGGCACCGAGATCCCTCTGGATCGACGGCAGCGCGACGTTCACGACGGTGTTGTCGAGCATGATCATGAACAGCGCGAAGCACATCGCTCCGAGCGTCCACCACTTGCGGTTCTCGTCGGTGATCAGGTGGCTGTAACGAGTGGTCAAGCGGACTCACTTCCCTGCAGGTGCTGGTAGGTCTGAGCGATGTCGTCGCGGTCCATCAGCGAGTCGACGGCGGCGTCGAGCTTGCGTCGCTGGGCGGCGCTCAGCGTCGCCGCGAAGGCCTCGATCCCGCTCCGGCGAACGGCGACCAGGGTCTCGACCAGGTCCTTGCCCTGGCCGGTGATCTTGACCTGGCGCACGCGCCGGTCGTCGGGGTCCTCGACCCGCGTCGCCAGTCCCTTCTTGACCATCGCGTCGACCGCCCGGCTCATCGAGGGGACCGAGACGCCGAAGTGCTCGGCGAGGTCACCCACCTGCCAGGTCTCGTCGGACTGCCCCGGCCCGCCGAGCTCCAGCAGCGCCTTGCACTGCGTCATCGAAAGCCCGGAGTCCTCGATCACCCGCAGCTGGTTACCGCGGTCGTAGAGGAAGACGTGACGCAGCAGCGCCGTCAGCCGGGCCGCGGTCTCCTGCGCCTCCGGCCCGACTTCCGAGGCCGCTCTCTCGGCGACTGCCTTCACATCGCTCGCTTGCATATCGACAATAGTTGCATATCGACAACCATTTCTCACGAGCAATAGTTGTTCCTGTGACCTATCTCACCGAGCCGCGGTCCACAGCTCTGGATCGGTCGACGGTCGATTCCCACTAGGGTCAAGCGTGCGATGCCGGCTGACCCCGCGCAGCTTGACCAAGACCATCTCTGGCACCCGTTCACCCAGCAGCAGGGCTGGAGTGAGGAGGCGCCCCTGGTGATCGAGCGCGCCGAGGGATCGCACCTGATCGACAGCGACGGCCGCCGCTATATCGACGGCCACTCCTCGCTCTGGTGCAACGTCCACGGCCATCGCCATCCGGCGATCGACCAGGCCCTGCGCGACCAGATCGATCGCGTCGCCCACTCGACGATGCTGGGCCTCACGCATCCGGGGGCCGCCGAGCTGGCGGCGCGCCTGGTCGAGATCGCCCCGGCCGGCCTCTCCCGCGTCTTCTACTCCGACTCCGGCTCGACCGCCGCCGAGATCGCCCTGAAGATGGCCTTCCAGTACCAGCAGCAGCGCGGCGGCGAACACTCCCGCCGCACCTCCTTCGTCCACCTCCGCGAGGCGTACCACGGCGACACGATCGGCTCCGTCTCGGTCGGCGGCATCGACCTCTTCCACGCCACCTACAAACCGCTGCTGTTCGAGACCCACGCCGCCGAGCCCGGCGACGCGGCGGACATGGAGCGGATCCTCTCCAGCGTCGGCGACGAGGTCACCGCGGTGATCCTCGAGCCGCTGGTCCAGGGCGCCGGCGGGATCATCGTCCACCCCCGCGGCTACCTGCGGGCGGTGCGCGAGCTCTGCGACCGCTTCGGCGTACTGCTGATCTGCGACGAGGTCGCGACCGGCTTTGGCCGCACCGGGACGATGTTCGCCTGCGAGCAGGAGGACGTCTCTCCCGACTTCCTCTGCCTCGCCAAGGGCATCACCGGCGGCTACATGCCGCTGGCCGCGACGCTGACCACCGAGGCGATCTACGAGGGCTTCCTCGGCGCCGCCGAGGAGTTCCGGACCTTCTTCCACGGCCACACCTACACCGGCAACCCGCTCGCCTGCGCGGCGGCGCTGGCCAACCTCGACGTCTTCGAGTCCGAGCGGACGATCGAACGCCTGCAGCCGAAGATCCGCCTGCTTGAAGAGCTGCTCGAGGGCGTCGCGGCGATGCCGGAGGTGGTCGAGGTCCGCAGTCGCGGCGTCATGGTCGGGATCGACCTCGGCGCCCACGACCCGGCCCTGCGGATGGGGCACCGGGTGACGAACGAGGCGCGCGAGCGCGGCGCGATCGTGCGGCCGCTCGGCAACACCGTCGTCCTCATGCCGCCGCTCTCGATCTCGGAGGAGGACCTGCGCCGCCTCGTGCAGATCACCGCCGACTCGATCGTGGCGGCGGCGCAGACGGCTGACTTGGCGCAGTAGCTGGCAACGGGCGGATATGGACCGTGCCATATACGTCCGCCTGTGATGAAAGGCAAGCTGGTCGGACTGAGCGAACGCCTGCAGGACTCCAACGCGAAGATCGACGGGCTGCTCAACGAGCTCGCCGGCTCCGAAACCGAAGTTGAGCGCGAAGCCGTCGAAGCGCAACTGCGCTCCGAGCGCAACCGCGCCGCCGCGCTGAAGGCCCAGTTGACGAACCTGCAGCGACGCGCCACCTTTTCGCGGGTCTCGCTGCGAATCGAGACGAGCGCCTCCTCCTCCAACTCCGGCGGCGGCTGGGGCATCGACAACGCCCTGCGACGAGGCCGCGAGCGCGCGCTTGGCTGACCGACTTGGAGGCGCGCCTGAGCGCGAGAGCCGAATCTGGTGCCCGAGCTCGGACGCCGAGGTAGGGTGAGCGGGTGGACGAACCGAGAAGGCACGGGCCGGCTGAGCTGCCGAACTTCGGCCCGCCCTCGACTCCCCGGCCCGCGTCGGGGATCGTTCTTCTCCGCCGCGGCGGCAGGCACTCCGAACGAGCCCTCGAGGTGCTGCTGCTGCAGCGCAGCGAGAAGGCCAAGTTCATGCCGGGCGTCTGGGTCTTTCCCGGTGGAGCCGTCGATCCCGAGGACGGTGAGGGCGAGCAGGGCCACCGCGCCTGCGCGATGCGCGAGCTCGCCGAGGAGGCCTCGATCGAGCTGGAGGCCGGCGAGGAGCTGGTGCTGTTCTCCCGCTGGATCACGCCTGAGGTGATCTCGACCCGCTTCGACGCCTGGTTCTTCCTCGCTCTGGCACCTGCCCACACGCCGCCGAAGGCCGACGGGAACGAGACGATCGACGCCGCCTGGTTCCGCCCCGCCCACGCACTGGAGGCGCAAGCGGCCGGCGAGCTATCGCTCTCCTTCCCCACGATCAACCAGCTGCGCTGGTTGCAGGAGTTCCGCACCTCCGACGAGGCGCTCGCCGCCTACCGCGGCAGCACCGTCGACTCGATCACGCCGAAGGTGATCCCGGACGGCGACTCGCACCGGGTCGTCCTCCCCGGCGACCCCGACTACCCCGCCTAGAGACAGGCCGGAGATTCAGCCCTGAGGAAAGGGCTCCAACCCGGCGTGCCAGGGGCCGGGCGGATAGGCGTGGATGCCGCTCTCGTCCATCTCCCCCTGCAGGCGCTTGAACAGTTCGCCGGCGTTCTTGAGCGCGCTCTTCAGTTCGGCTTCGGAGCGCTCACGCAGTCGCCAGAGGAACCAGAGCTGGCGATCGTTGATCCCGAAGTCGATCTCGCCGGTCATCGTCGTCACCCAGCTGAGGAATCCGGGGCTGAACAGCTCGCGCAGGGCGACCGGGTCGTGCTCCTTCGGCACCGTCGCCCAGAAGCGCTTGTTGAAGTCGATCGACTCGAATTCGACCTTGCGCGAGAAGCGCTGGGTGACCACCTCGTGGCCCTCGATCGACTCGACGTTGAAGGCGGGGACCACTTTCGCCAGATCGGGCATGTGGGCCTTGGCGAGGATCGCCGTCGGCAGCACCGCCTTGTTGAAGAGGCTGCCGATTTCCCTTTCGTCGGCGTCGCAAGAGGCGCCCCAGAAACCCTCGACCAGCTGGCCCGTGAGCCGGTTGACGCCACCGACGCAGAGCGCCACCGGCGCGTCTTTCGGGTTGATCCCGCCGACCTCCTCGTAGGTGACGCCTGCGCGCTCGCCGTAGCGGCGCACCGCCTCGGCCCACTCCTGCGCTTCCTGCTTGGCGCCCATCGCCCGATCCTAAGGCTCGGGGCGGGCGCTCGTGTCTGCGTCCAAAGCCGCGTCGGCGCCGCCGAACGGCGTTAGGATGAGCTCCAAGTCCGGTCGACCACAGGAGCCTCCATGCTTATCGCCGTAATCGTCGTAGTAGTGATCCTCGTCATCGCGGTCCTCTACTACATCGGAAAACGCAACTCGATCATCGCCTCGCGCAACCGGGTCGATGAGTCATGGAGCGGGATCGACGTCCAGCTCAAACGTCGCCACGACCTCGTCCCCAACCTGGTCGAGACGGTAAAAGGCTATGCCTCGCACGAGAGCGAGGTCTTCGAGAAAGCGACCAAAGCGCGGGCCGAGGCGATGTCCGCCCACAGCGTCAGCGACACCTCCAAAGCCGAGTCCAACCTGAGCGGGGCGCTGACCGACCTCCGCGCCGTCGCCGAGAACTACCCGACCCTGCGGGCGACCGAGAACTTCCAGCAGCTCAGCCGCAACCTCTCCGAGCTCGAGGACGAGATCCAGGCCTCGCGCCGGATCTACAACTCCAACGTCCAGTCCTACAACACCGACATCCAGCAGTTCCCGGGCTCGATCATCGCCAGCCAGGGCAACTTCACCGCACGCGACTACTTCGAGATCGAAGACAAATCCGAGCGCGCGCCGGTCTCGGTCAGCTTCGGCGACAAATAGTCGATTCCGTAGAATCTGGGTATGACCGCGACCAAAGAGGCAACGCTCTGGATCTGCGAGAGCTGCGGGTTCATCTACGACCCGGCGATCGGCGACCCGGACGGGGGAGTCCCGCCGGGCACGTCCTTCGAGGACATCCCCAAGGACTGGTTCTGCCCCGTCTGCGGCGCCCGCACCTCCGACTTCCGACCGCTGGAGCCGGGCGAGGCGTGAGCAGTCCTCCGTAGTTCGCGCGGCCCGAGCGGCTAGGGTTTGGCTGATGAGCCAGTTTGACTTCGATTGGATCGTCGTCGGGTCCGGTTTCGGGGGGTCGGTATCGGCGCTGCGGCTGGCCGAGAAGGGCTACGGCGTCGGCGTCCTCGAGTGCGGCAAGCGCTTCCGCGACGAGGACTTCCCCAACTCCACCTGGGACCTGCGCCGCTACTTCTGGGCGCCGCGGATCGGGTTGCGCGGGATCTTCCGGCTCACCCCCTTCAAGGACGTCTCGGTCGTCAGCGGCTGCGGCGTCGGCGGCGGCAGCCTCGGCTACGCCAGCACCCTCTACGTGCCGCCCTCGGACTTCTTCAAGGATTCGCAGTGGGGCGACCTCGAGGACTGGGAGTCGGTGCTCGCCCCCCACTACGCCGAGGCTCAGCGCATGCTCGGCGTCGTCGTCCACGACAACGACGACCCCGCCGACCAGCTGCTGCGCGAGTTCGGTGAGCGGCTCGGAGTCGGCGACACTTACCGCAAGACCCCCATCGGCGTCTTTCTCGGCGAGCCCGGGAAGACGGTCCCCGACCCCTACTTCGACGGCGAGGGACCGCAGCGCACCGGCTGCATGCAGTGCGGCCGCTGCATGGTCGGCTGCCCGCACGGGGCGAAGAACACCCTGGTCAAGAACTACCTCTGGCTGGCCGAGCGCCGCGGCGTCGAGGTCAGCGCCGACCGCACCGTGACCGAGATCCGTCCCCTCGGCCCCGCCGACGGCAGCGAGGGCTACGCGGTCACCAGCGAGCGCTCAGGAATGATCTCCGGTCGCGGCCGCAAGACCCTCACCGCCCGCGGCGTCATCGTCGCCGCCGGCCCGCTGGGCACCAACAAGCTGCTCCAGCGCTGCCGCCTCGGCGGCTCCCTGCCGCGGATCTCCTCGCGGCTGGGGGAGCTGGTGCGGACCAACAGCGAGATGATCCTCGCGGTCACGGTCCCCGAGGACTACCCCGACGACCTGACCAGACGGGTGGCGATCACCTCCAGCATCTACCCGGACCCGCACACGCACATCGAGACGGTCACCTACGGCAAAGCGGGCGACTCGATGAGCATGCTCTACACGCTGATGGTCGGCGACGGAACCAGGGTCACCCGGCCGCTGAAGCTGCTGGGGCAGATCCTCCGCCATCCCGGCCGCTTCGCGAAGGTCCTCTTCCCGCGGAACTGGTCGCGGCGGACGATCATCCTCCTGGTGATGCAGACGCTCGACAACGCGATCGCGCTGCGGCCGACGCTGAAGCGCTCCGGCGACGTCCGGCTGCAGACCGAGCAGGATCCCGATCGCCCCAACCCGACCTTCATCCCGGTCGCCAACGAAGCCGCCGAGTGGCTGGCAAAGCGGACGGGCGGAATCGCCCAGAGCTCGACCACCGAGGCGCTGATGAACATCCCGACCACCGCCCACATCCTCGGCGGCGCGGTGATCGGCCACGGCCCCGAGGACGGCGTCGTCGACTCGCACCAGCGCGTCTTCGGCTACGAGAACCTGCTGGTCTGCGACGGCGCCGCGGTTCCCGCCAACGTCGGCGTCAACCCGAGCCTGACCATCACCGCCCTGGCCGAGCACGCGATGAGCGAGATCCCGGCCAAGGGCGAGACCGAGCCGCGCCACCCGGAAGCAGCGCGGCCGGCCCCGATCAACTAACCGGCGAAGGCCTCCGCCACGTAGTCCCAGCTGACGACGTTCCAGAAGGCGTCGAGGTATTCGGGGCGCTTGTTCTGATACTTGAGGTAGTAGGCGTGCTCCCAGACGTCGCAGCCGAGCAGCGGCGTGCTGCCGTCGGAGATCGGCGAGTCCTGGTTCGGCGTCGAGACGACCGCCAGCGAACCCGAAGCGTCCTTGACCAGCCAGGCCCAGCCGGAGCCGAAGCGGGCGATGCCGGCGTTTTTGAACTCCTCCTTGAAGGCGTCGAAGGAGCCGAAGGCCGCGGTGATCGCCGCGCCCAGCTCCCCCTGCGGCTCGCCGCCACCGTCGGGGCTCATCATCTGCCAGAACAGCGAGTGGTTGTAGTGACCGCCGCCGTTGTTGCGGACCGGGCCCTGCTTGTCCGCGGGCAGGCTGGAGAGGTTCTTGAGGACGTCCTCGATGTCCCTGTCGGCCCACTCGGTGCCCTCGAGGGCGCCGTTGGCTTTGTCGACATAGGCCTGGTGATGCTTGTCGTGGTGGATGCGCATCGTTTCCTCGTCGATGTGAGGCTCGAGCGCGTCGTAGGGGTAGGGAAGGTCGGGTACGGAGAAAGGCATCTGGCGTCTCCTTTGGTCGAGTTCGAAGTCGAGGAAGGGAGCCTAACGACGCGGATCGCTCGGGGCCGCCGCCGTCTATTCGCCGGCGACTTCCCCCGATTCGAATTCTTCGGCCGCTTCCGCCTCTTCGATCTGTTCGCCGTTCTCGAACCGAGCCCGCGGAACGGTGTCCGGATCGCCGCCGGTCCAGGCGTTGAACCGGTACCAGGACGGCTTCGCCTGGCGATCTTCGGTCAGCAGACCGGCTGAGCGGCAGAACTGGCAGCTGCCGCCTTCGTCGGTCCAAGTGAACCACCAGACGCCGCCCAGCCGCCAGCGCAGCCGGTTGGCGGAGAGCATCGAGAACGCCTTCGAGAGCTGGTTGGCCTGGCCGTCGAGGCCGCGCTCCCAGCGCGTCGGCCCGCTTCGCGAGCCCCACCCCAGCTCGGTCACGTAGAGCGGGGTCGCGGTGTCGTGGTGGACCCGCAGGATCCGCCGCAGGTTGTCGAGCTGGACGCCCATCGCCCGGGCATCGGCGACGTAGGGGTGCAGGGCGACGCCGTCAAAATAGCGCTTCACGTTCCGCGCTCGGTACAGGCGCGAGAGGAAGGCCCCCGAGGCGATGTTGGGCGGCACCTGCAGCGGCCTCCCGAAGAGTCCGCCGACGATCACCTGGGAACCGCGATCGGCGTGATGGAGCACCCGGCCGGAGATCCGGAGCAGGGACGCGTAGGCGACCGGGTCGGGTCGTTCGGCGAAGGTGACGAGGTTCTCCTCGTTCCAGATCTCCCAGCGGTGGATCGGCAGGAAGGGCAGCTTCGTGTGTTCGGTCCAGAAATCGCCGTAGGGCCCGTAACGTTCCACGGCGGCGCGCAGGAAGCCAGCCCAACCGCGGCGCTGCAGGTAGCTGTGGACCGGCAGATCGATCGTTTCCGGAGCCACCCATTTCGGAGTGCTCAAGACGAACGGCATCACCCGCACGTTCGATTCGGCCGCCAGCTCGACCTCGCGGTCGAAGTTCGACCAGTCCGGCGCGGCGTATTCCGGGTTCCTGGTCTCGATCCCCGACCAAGAGAGCGGCAGCCGGACGCTGTCGACGCCCGCCTCGCTCATCAATTCGAAGTCCTTGCTGCTCGCCGCGCTCTGCGGCGAGACCCCGATGAACCCGGCGGGAAGGTAGGCCTGGGCGACCGACGGCGCCAGCGCCATCAGCGCGATTGCAACTAAAAGGGGAAGCTTGCGGAGCATTGTCCTTTGCTGGAACCGACGTCACTGGCAAAGTAGCGCCCTCCCCCTCGGAGGGACGGCTCCGCGCCGGAACGCCACTTTGGGATAATCGCCGCTCTCGGGGCGTGGCGCAGCCTGGTAGCGCGCACCGTTCGGGTCGGTGAGGTCCCCGGTTCAAATCCGGGCGCCCCGATAAGCGGTCAGCCGGCCCGCCCGAAACACGAAAGGGGCGGCCCCATCGGGCCGCCCCTCTTGCTAGGTGCCGCGAGAGCTGATCAGGGTGCCGGCTGGGCCGTGGGGATCGGCAATCCGCCGCGCGACGAAGCGCTGAGCCCGGCCCTCTAGGGTTTCGACATGGACGCCAGCGGCACTTTCGAGGCGCACGAGGTCGATCTCCACGGACACCGGGCGGTCTACCGCACCGCCGGCAGTGGCCCGACCATCGTCCTGATTCACGGAATGATCAACTCCTCGAAGCACTGGGAGGCAGTGGCGACGCGATTGGCCGGCTCCTACCGAGTCATCGCCCCGGACCTGATCGGCCACGGCGACTCGGCGACGCCGCGGGGGGACTACTCGCTCGGCGCCCATGCCGCCAGCATTCGCGACCTGATGACGACGATCGGCGTGGAATCCGCGACGATCGTCGGCCACTCGCTCGGCGGCGGCGTCGCGATGCAGTTCTTCTACCAGTTCCCCCAGCGCACGGAGCGCCTTGCGCTGATCTCCAGCGGCGGCCTCGGACACGGGGTCAGCCCGCTCCTGCGCGGCGCTGCCCTCCCCGGCTCGGCAACCCTGCTGCGCCTCGCCACCCGGCCGCGACTGGTCGACGCGCTGGCCGGCGCCGGGGGACGGCTCCGCGCCCGCGGCAACTCGACCGGCGTCTACCTGCAGGCCGTCGCCAGGGCGCTGGGACCGCTGCAGGAGCCCGGCTCGCGGCGCGCCTTCCTCGAGACCCTGCGCTCGGTCATCGACTTCCAGGGGCAACGGGTCAGCGCTCGCGACCGCCTCTACCTGCTCGGCGAGATGCAGACCCTGATCGTCTGGGGCGAGCGCGACCGCACGATCCCGATCGGCCACGGGCTCGAAGCCCAGCGCTCGATCCCCAACTGTCGCTTCCAGAGCCTCCCACGTGCCGCCCACTTTCCGAACCTGGAAGATCCCGCGGGCCTGGCGGAGGCGCTGGCGGACTTCATGGCGACGACGGAGCCCGTCCTGATCGACGATTCGGAATGGGGTGCGATGATCGAGCGGCGGGGGCGAGCCGGCATCCGCCGGGTCGCCTGAGCTACTCGACCGCCGCGATCGCCCGTTCGATTTCGCCGAGCGTGGGACCGTCCTGGAGCGTTTCGGTGCCGCTCGGACCGTTGACGATTGCCGCCTGGCCGGTGCGGATGCCGAGGTTGGTTCCGAGTTCCTCGTAGCCTTCGAGGCGCTTGGCGATCGGGCCGTCGCTCTGGCCGTCTTCTTCCAGCGACGCTTCCCATTCAGGCGCGTTGAGTTCCTCCACCCCGCCGGCGACCGAGTCGAGGAACTCCTGGAAGTGGTTGCTGCCGACGCGTTCCACTTCGTCCTGGTTGCGAAAGAAGAGGTAGGTGTACTGCCAGCCGTAGCCCTGTTCGGCGGCCGCCTCGGCGCCGAAGAAACCGAGCTCCACGGGGTTTTCGGCGTTCGAGTAGTGACGGTAGAGCAGCTTCACGTCACCCGGCCGAGCGTAGTTTTCGGTCAAGGCCGGGATCGTGCTGAGGAAGTCCTCGCGACAGCTCGAGCACTGCAGGTCATTGAAGATCTGGATCGTCACCGGGGCATCGGAGGAGCCGAGACGGTCGCCTTCCTGCGGCACCCCGCCGAAGATTTCCTGGGCTTCGGAGATGCCTTCGATGTGGATGATGTTCTTGTCCGCCTTCTGGGTCGAGATCTGGACGATCGAGTAGGCGAGCGCAAACAGGCCCAAGGCGAGGATGGCGATCACCCAGAGCCGGCCTCGGCGGGGCATCGCTTTGGCGGCGATCTCAGGCATCGGAGTCCATTATCGCGACCCGGCGATCCGGGAATCCGCAACGTGCGCGGCGGAGATTGACATGTCCGCGCCGAGCGATAAATATGCAAATACCCACTTTCAACCCACATGGGAGGTCATCGATGGCCAATCACCTGACGCCGAGCGAGCTCGCCGACCAGCTGCAGATGAAACAGCAGGAGGTGATCGGGAGGTGCGTCGAGATGGGCGTCCCGATCTTCCACGGCCGCATCGACAGGACTCTCTTCGAGACCTCGCTGCGAAGCCTCGGCGCCGGTCAGGCCCCGCCACCTGCCGCCGTCACCCGGCACTGAATAGACTCCCCCCGAATGGCGGGGAGGGGTACCAAGTCGAAGACGCTCGCGGATCTGCTTCCGCGAGCCGCCGAGCTGTACGGCGACCGCCCCGCGGTCCGCTACAAGGACGGCGGGAAGTGGGTCGACCGCAGCTTCTTGGAGGTGCTGGAGATCGTCCGCCCGCTGGCGCTGGGCCTGACCGCGCTGGGAATCGAGAAGGGCGACCGGGTCTCGATCCTCGGCAACACCCGCCCGGAGTG
Organism: Solirubrobacterales bacterium; assembly: GCA_017882505.1. Taxonomy (GTDB): domain Bacteria; phylum Actinomycetota; class Thermoleophilia; order Solirubrobacterales; family 70-9; genus VAYN01. The sequence goes on from JADGPJ010000029.1 coordinate 28,664, forward strand.
GACCTACTTCGACTTCGCCGCGCTCTCGATCGGGGCGATCGTGGTCCCGATCTACCAGACCAACTCCCCCGAGGAGTGCCGCTACGTGCTCGAGAACTCCGACGCCAAGGTCGTCGTCGTCGAGGACGAGGAACAGCTGCAGAAGATCCGCGAGGTGCGGGCGCAGGTGCCCAAGCTCGAGCAGGTCGTGCTGATGACCGGCAGCGCCGAGGACGCGATCTCGAGCGAGGATCTGGCGGCCAAGGGCGCCGGCGTCGACACCGGGCTCTGGGAGCAGCGCTACTCGGCCGTCGCCCCGGCCGACATCTGCACCTTCATCTACACCTCCGGCACCACCGGCCCGCCGAAGGGCTGCGTGATCAGCCACGGCAACTACCGCTCGATGCTCGACATGGTCAACGAGACCAGCGTCATCGAAGACCAGGACGTCAGCTACCTCTACCTGCCCCTTGCCCACTCCTTCGCCCTGCTGATCCAGCTCGGCAGCTTTGACCTCGGCGCCACGATCGCCTACTGGGAGCGCGACCCGCTGCAGATCCTCCCCAACCTGGCCGAACTGAAGCCGTCCTACTTCCCCTCGGTGCCGCGCATCTTCGAGAAGATCTACACCGCCGCCAACAGCGGCATGGAAAAACAGGGCGGCCTGAAAAAGACGATCTTCGACTGGTCGATCGGAGTGGGCGCGAAGATGCGCAAAGCCGAACGCAGCGGTCGCAAACCCGGCTTCCTGCTCAGCCGCTCCTACGCCTTCGCCGACAAGCAGGTCCTGTCGAAAATCCGCAACCTCTTCGGCGGCAGGCTGCGCCTCGCGGTATCCGGCGCCGCCCCGATCAACCCGGAGATCCTGCGCTTCTTCGACGCCGCCGGCGTCCTCGTGCTCGAGGGCTGGGGGATGACCGAGACTTCGACCGCGGCGACGATCTCCAAACCCGACGACTTCAAGGTCGGCACGATCGGCAAGCCCTTCCCCGGCTGTGAGGTGAGGATCGCCGACGACGGCGAGATCCTCGTCAAGGGCCCCAACGTCTTCCAGGGGTACCACAAGAACGAGGAGGCGACCCGCGAGACGATCGTCGACGGCTGGCTGCACACCGGCGACATCGGCGAGATCGACTCCGACGGCTTCATCAAGATCACCGGCCGCAA
>JADGPJ010000030.1 GCA_017882505.1 Solirubrobacterales bacterium
TGCGGCCCGGCCGCCATGAACTCCGGCGCGTCGAAGCCTCGGGCCCGCTTGAGGATGCTGGGGATGTCCGACTCGAGCAGCAGCCCCTGGATCATTTCGGCTTCGACCTGGGTGCGGGCGAAGGCGATCTTGACGAGCTTGCCGCCGCCTCCGCCGCCGCCGCCGCCGCCATCGCCGCCATCGTGCGAGCCACCGCCGCCGTGGGCGCCGCTGTGGTGGGAACCGCGTTTGTGGCTAGTGGAGGTCGATCTCGACATCGGCGATCTTCAGATCCTTCAGCAGATACGCCTTCACGTCCGGCGCCTCTTCATCGGCAAGGGAGATGATCACGTAAATCTGTTCCGGCCAGGCGACCGCCTGGTTGACGTCGGTCTGGGACGGATAGGCGGCGCTCTTGGTGTGGGAGTGGTAGATGCCGAGCAGCTCGTCGCCGTCGGCCTCGACCCCTTTCAGCGCGTCGAACTGCTCCTGCGGGTCCATCTCGTAGCGCAACGGGCTCGCGGCGGAGTTCGCGACTCGAATCACCGACGTCGCCTCACCCTCCTTGCCGCCGATCATCCCGCAGCACTCGTTGGGCAGGTCCTCGCGCGCGTGCGCGACCATCTCGTCGATCAGGCCTTGGGCGATGCGCATCGCGGCGGCGGCGCTGGCCCTACCACCAGACCGTCGAGTCGAGATTCTCAATCTCCTCGATCGGCTTGGTGTAGACGCCGGAGGAGAGGTACTTCCAGCCGTCGTCGGGGATCAGGAAGACGACGTTGCCGCTCTCGAGCTCGCCGGCGATACGGGCGGCGATCGCGGCGATCGCGCCGGCGGAGACGCCGGCGAAGACGCCCTCCTCGTCGAGCAGGCGCTTGGTCCAGACGATTGCGTCGCGGTTGGAGACCATGATCTTGCGATCGAGGATCGAGAGGTCGATGATCGGCGGGATGAAGCCGTCGTCGAGGGAGCGCAGGCCCTGGACGAGCTCACCCTGCATCGGCTCGGCGGCGACGATCAGCGTCTCCGGGTTGGCCTCCTTGAGGCGGCGGCCGTTGCCCATCAGGGTGCCGCCGGTGCCGAGACCACCGACGAAGGCGGTGACCTCGTCCAGCTCGTCGAGGATCTCGACCGCGGTGCCGTTGTAGTGGGCCAGCGGGTTGGCCTCGTTGCCGTACTGGTAGGGCATGTAGTAGCTGGGGTCCCCGGCCATCTCCAGCGCCAGCTCGACGGCGCCGTTGGAGCCCTTGGCCCCCTCGGAGTAGACGATCTCCGCCCCGTACATGCGCAGCAGCTGGGTCCGCTCCTCGGTGACGTTGTCGGGCATCACGACCTTGACCGGGTAGCCCTTGCGGCGGCAGATCATCGCCAGGGAGATGCCGGTGTTGCCCGAGGTCGGTTCGAGGATCGTCTGGCCGGGTTCGATCGCTCCTTCGGCCTCCGCCGCCTCGATCATCGACTTGGCGACGCGGTCCTTGACCGAGCCGGTCGGGTTGTGCCCCTCGAGCTTGGCGTAGATGCGGACCTCGGGCTTCGGGGACAGGCGCGGCAGCTCGACCAGCGGCGTATTGCCGATCGACTCGACGATGTTGCCGAAGCGCCCTCCGCAAGGTCTGTTGAGTAATTGGTCCTGAAGCATGGCCACCCCGTTACTTCAAAAAGTATAGCGAGGGAATTGGCCTCGTGACCGAATTGTCGGAATGCGTCTGGCTGGCCAGGCAAGTATCTTCGCCGGGGTCCAGCACCCTTTGGATCGGAGGCCGTACCCAAATGAGCAAACCCTGGCTAACCGCTTTCTTCGCGGTTTTCCTCGTAGGCGTCGTGTCCCTCGTGGCGGCAGGTTGCGGCGGGAGCAGCAGCAGCAGCTCCGGCGAAACCAGCGCCGGCGGTGGCGGGGGCGGGGGCGGTGAACCGCTTACGGTCGGCTCCGACATCCCCTATCCCCCCTTCGAGCAGGGCAAACCGGGCAGCTACACCGGCTTCGACGTCGAACTCATGGAAGCGATCGCCGAAAAGATCGGCCGGACCGCGGAATTCCAGGACACCTCGTTCGAAACGATCTTCCGCGACGTCGGTCAGGGCAAGTTCGAAGCGGTGATCTCGGCGGCGACGATCACGGCCGAACGTGAAAAAGAAGTCGCCTTCTCCGACCCGTACTACCTCTCCGAACAGGCGATCTTGGTCAAAGAAGGAAGCGAAATCAAAGGCATCGCCGAACTCGAAGGAAAGGTCGTCGGCGCGCAGCAGGGCACGACCGGACTCGAACTCGGGAAGGAAAAAGCCAATGCGAGCGAACTCCGCCCCTACCCCGAAGGCCCGGACGCGATCAACGCGCTGAAGGCCGGCACCGTCGAAGCGGTGATCATCGACGCGCCGGTCGCGCAAAACGCGGTCGAAGAAGAAGGCGGCGTTGAAATCGCCGAAAAAGTTCCGACCGAAGAATCGTACGGAATCGCGGTCGCGAAGGACAACACCGAACTCCTCGACGAAATCAACCAGGGCCTGGAAGAAGTGATCGAAGACGGCTCCTACACGACGATCTACCAAAAGTGGTTCCACCTCGAACCGCCGAAACAGATCGTCGGCTAGCGAAGCGGAATGACGACGAGGCACCTGCAGGTCTGATGTTGTGAAGGGGGCGCCAGGGATGGCGCCCCTTCATTTGCTGGAGCCAGGGAACTACTAGGAGACGGCGATGAGCGAGTTCTTCAACCAGTACTTCAACTTCAACGTGATGGGGGAACACTTCGGCGACGTATTCGTCGCCTTCCTACAGAACCTCCTCGTCTTCGCCGTCGCCACTGCACTCGCCCTCCTCTGGGGACTTGCCCTGGCACTGCTGCGTCAGCTGCCGGGCAGGAAGCTGATGCCGATCCGCTTCCTGACGATCACCTATATCGACGTCTTCCGCGCGGTACCGATCCTGATCCTCATCCTGATGATCTCGGGAGGCGTTCCCTTCCTCACCTTCCTGCCGCAGGAAGTCCGAATTCCGCACTGGTTCGGGCGGCCTGATCCCTTCTGGTATGGCATAGCCGCGCTGGTGATGGTCTACGGAGCCTTCACGGCCGAGGTCTACAGGGCGGGCATCGAAGCAGTTCCCCGCGGCCAGATGGAGGCCGCGAGATCGCTTGGCATGAGCCATTTCCAGGCGATGCGCCACGTCGTCGTGCCGCAGGGGATCACCAAGATCCCGGCCCCGATGCTGAACGAACTGATCTCGCTGCTGAAGGACACGACCCTGATCAGCGTGATTTCCCTCAGCGAGGCGGTCCTGGTCAGCCGCGAAGTTCTCGCCGAACGGCTGAACAGCTCGGCGCTGACGCTGACCGCAATCTTCTTCCTGGTCATCATCCTCCCCCTAGCGCGGGTGGTGGACAAGCTGATCGAGCGCAACCAGCTCAAGATCGCGCGTGGCTCCCACATCGAGGTCGCCTGAGATGGCCGAAGCGATGCTCAGGCTCAACGGCATCCACAAGCGCTTCGGCGAGCTGGAGGTGCTCAAAGGCGTCGATCTCGACGTCGCCAAAGGCGAAGTCGTCTGCATCCTCGGCCCAAGTGGCTCGGGCAAGAGCACGCTGCTTCGCTGCGTCAACCTGCTCGAGCCACCCGAGAAGGGCGAGATCTTCCTCGAGGGCCAGGACATCTGCAAGGGTCCCGGGTCGGGCAGCGGCGAGTCCAGTTGGAATCTCGACTTCGTCCGCCAACGGGTCGGGATGGTCTTCCAGCAGTTCAACCTCTTCCCCCACAAGAGCGTGCTCGACAACGTCACCCTGGCACCCCGCACGGTGCTCGGCAAATCGCGCGCTGAGTGCGACGAAAAATCGAAGGCGCTGCTGGAACGCGTCGGCCTCGGTGACAAATTCGACCAGTACCCCGAACGGCTCTCCGGCGGCCAGCAGCAGCGGGTGGCGATCGCTCGGGCGCTGGCGATGGAACCGCGCGTGATGCTCTTCGACGAGGTCACCAGCGCCCTCGACCCCGAGCTGGTCAAGGAGGTGCTCGACACGATGCGCGAACTAGCGGCCGAAGGGATGACGATGCTCGTCGTCACCCACGAGATCGGGTTCGCCAAAGAGGTCGGCGACCAGGTCGTCTTCATGGACGACGGCGTGATCGTCGAGCAGGGCAAGCCGGCCGACGTCCTCGACAACCCGCGCGAGGAGCGGACGAAGAAGTTCCTCGGGCTCGTGCTCGAGCGTTAGGAGGCACCGCCGGCCATGGCCGGCAGGATCACCACGGTGTCGCCCTCTTTGACGGCGGTCCCGAGCCCGTCGAGCACCCGGACGTCCTCGTCGTTGAGGTAGACGTTGACGTAGCGGTTGAGTTCGCCGTCATCGCCGAAGAGCTGGGTGGAGGTGTCGGGGTGCTCGGCGGTCAGCGCCCGCAGCACCTCGCCGACGTTGTCGCCGGCCGCCTCGACCTCGGGCTGGCCGCCGGTTTTCGGCCGCAGCACAGGGGGAATCCTCACGGTCGCCATCGGCCGGGAACCTATCGGCTATCCGGCGCAGAAGGCGTCGTAGTCGGGGAACTGGCCCATCTCCGACTCCGGAATCTCGGGCGCGTGCTCTCCGCAGATCGGGCAGTCGGGGTCGCGACGGACTTTGAGCTCGGTGAAGCGGGTGCCGAGTGCCTCGTAGAGGAGCAGCCGGCCGACCAGCGGATCGCCGACCCCGAGGACGAGCTTGATCACCTCGTTGGCCTGCAGCGTGCCCATCGTGCCGGCCATCACCCCGAGCACCCCGTTGGCGGAGCAGCTCGGCGCCATCTCGGCCGGCGGTGGCGTCGGGTAGAGGCAGCGGTAGCAGGGACCCTCGAAGGGGACGAAGGTCGAGATCTGGCCGTCGAAGCTGAGAATGGAGGCCGAGACGACCGGCTTGCGCAGCCGCACCGAGGCGTCGTTGAGGAGGTAACGGGTGGGGAAGTTGTCGGCCCCGTCGACGACGATGTCGGAGTCGGAGATGACGTCGAGGATGTTGCCGGCATCGAGGCGCATCCGGTGCTCCACGACTTTGACGTCGGGGTTGAGCGCTTCGATGAAGAGGCGCGCCGATTCGGTCTTCGGCATGCCGATGCGTTCGGTGTTGTGGATCACCTGGCGCTGCAGGTTGGAGGCGTCGACGACGTCGTCGTCGACCAGGCCGATCGTGCCGATCCCGGCCGCGGCGAGGTAGAGCGCGGTGGGGGCGCCGAGTCCGCCGGCGCCGAGCAACAGGACCTTCGCGTCCAGCAGCCTCAGCTGGCCGTCGACTCCGACCTCGGGGAGAAGGGTGTGGCGCGAGTAGCGCTCGCGCTGCTCGGCGCTCATGCCCTGAGCGGCGACGACCGGCAGCCCCAGCTCCTGCCAGACGATGATGCCGCCCTCCATCGAGGCGACGTTGGTGTAGCCGAGCGCCTGCATCTGCGCCGCGGCGAGCGCCGAGCGGTTGCCGGAGCGGCAGTAGAGGATCGTCCGCGCCGACTTGTCGGGGGCAGCGGACTCGATCTCGTCGCCCAGAAGTCCGGGCGGAACCAGCTTGCCGCCCTCGAGGTGGGCCTCCTGATACTCGTGCGGCTCACGGGTGTCGATCAGGACGACATCGCCGCCACCGATCTCCTCGGAAGCCTCGAAGGGCTGAATCTCCTCGATCGTCAGCTGCGTCTTAATGCCGGGCATCGCTAAATCTCCTAATTCGGATCAGCTTTTACTTCAAAAGTATAGCGACCCGAGGCCGAAGGCCAAAATGGCTCTCCGCCTCGGGTCACCGGGCTTGGACGAGGAAGGTTCTGGTTACAGCGAGGGGCGCATCTGGCGCAGCCTCTTGACCCGCTCCTCGATCGGCGGATGGGTCGAGAAGAGGCCCTGGATGCCCTTGCCCTTGAACGGCGCCACGATGTAGAGCGGCTCCGACGCCTGGTTGACCTGCATCGGCACCGACGCCGCGCCCTGCTCGAGCCGCAGCAGCGCGCTGGCCAGGGACTCCGGGTTGCCGCAGATTTCGGCACCGCCGGCGTCGGCCGCGTACTCGCGCTGGCGCGAGATCGCAAGCTGGATGATGCTGGCCGCGATCGGCGCCAGCAGGACCATCGCCAGCGAGGCGACCAGACCCAGCGGCGAGTTGTCGTCGTCGCCGAACCAGAGCAGCATGTAGGCGAGGTAGGTGATCGCGGCGCCGATCGCCGAGGCGACCGACTGGATCAGGATGTCGCGGTTGCGGACGTGGGTGAGCTCGTGCGCGAGCACGCCGCGGAGCTCGTCCTCGGAGAGCAGCTTGGTGATCCCGCGGGTGACCGCGACGGCCGCGTGCTTCGGATTACGGCCGGTGGCGAAGGCGTTGGGCTGGTCCTGGGGGATCATGTAGAGGCGCGGCATCGGCAGTCCGGCACGCGTCGTCAGTTCGCGCATGATCTGGTAGAGGCGCGGGTTTTCGGACTCCTCGATCGGCTTTGCGCGACTCATTCCCAGCGCCAATTTGTCGCTGAAGAAGTAAGAACCGAGGTTGATCAGCAGGGCGAAGCCGAGGAACAGAGCCGCCGTGCTCGGGCCGCCGATCAGGGCACCGATCACGACCAGCAGGCCGGAGAGGGACGCCAGCAGGATCGTGGTCCGCAGGGTGGCGCCGAAAGTCGATTGCTTGGTGGTGCTCATCTCGTGGTTGCTCCTAGGTCGAGTTGCCCGTGGAGTATTGCGATGCCGCGGACGCTTGGCCATAGGTGGCAGCCCCCGTTGGCGCCGGAGCCACCACCTACTGCCGATCGGCCGGCCCCGGGCCACCTAGGCTTGGCGGGTGCGACGGCGCGCCCTCTTCTCCCAGATGCTGGCCCTCAACGCGGTGCTGGTCGGCGCCGCCGCGACGGCGGCCGGGGCGATCGGCGGTCTCCACTTCGCCGCCGCCATCGGGGTGGGGCTGGCGGCCGCCTTCACCGGCCTGCTCGTCAACCAGGCGCTGCTGCGGCGGCGCTTCACGCCACTGGAGCGGCTGATCGAGGAGATGGAGAAGGTCGACCTGAGCCGCCCCGGGCCGCTGTTGCCGGCCTCGATCGACGGCGTCGGCGAGACCGAGGAGGTGGAGCGGATCGAGCTCGCCTTCCTGCGGATGATGCGGCGGCTGGAAGCCGAGCGGCGGCGGGCCGGCTCGGCGGCGCTGCAGGCCCAGGAGGAGGAGCGCGCCCGCGTTGCCCGCGACCTCCACGACGAGGTCAACCAGTCGCTGACGGGATTGCTGCTCCGCCTCGAGGCGGCGCGAGAGATGGCGCCGCCGGAGCTGGAGGCGGAGCTGGCCGAGACCAAGGCTCTGGCCAACCAGGCGATGCGCGAGCTGCTCTCGCTGGCCCGCCAGCTGCGACCGACCGCGCTCGACGACCTCGGCCTGGCGGCGGCGGTCGCGGGCCAGATCGAGCAGCTCGCGCAGGGCGAGATCGCGGCCGAGTTCGCCGCCGAGGGAGACCTCTCCGACCTCGGCGACGACGCCCAGCTGGTCGTCTACCGGGTCGCCCAGGAGGCGCTCTCCAACGCCGCCCGCCACAGCGGCGCCGCCCGGGTCGAGGTCTCGCTGCGGCGTCGCCAGGACCGTGGCGTCGAGCTCGAGGTCGCCGACGACGGCCGCGGCTTCGCCTTCGACGAGTCCGAGGGCGGGCTCGGCCTCGCCGGCATGCGCGAGCGGGCGCTGCTGATCGGTGGCGAGCTGACGATCGAGTCCCGCCCCGGCCGCGGCACCACCGTCCGCCTCACCGTCCCGGGAGAATCGGTGCGGTGAGGGTCCTGATCGCAGACGACCACGGCATCGTCCGTTCCGGCCTGCGGCTGCTCCTGGAGCGCCAGCCGGACATCGAGGTGGTGGCCGAGGCGGCCGATGGCGCCGAGGCGCGCGACCTGGCGGTGCGGGAGCGGCCCGACCTGGCGATCCTCGACGTCAAGATGCCGAAGCTGACGGGGTTGCAGGCGACGCGAGAGATCAAGTTGCAGGCGCCGGAGGTATCTGTCCTGATCCTCTCGATGCACGACGACGAGCGCTACCTCTTCGAGGCGCTCAAGGCCGGCGCCTCCGGATACGTGCTGAAGGCCCAGGCAGATACCGATTTGCTCGCCGCGATCCGGGCGGTCGAGCGCGGCGAGCCCTTCCTCACCCCGGAGGCGCAGCGGACGCTGATCAAGGACGTGCTCGAGCGCGGCTCAAGCGGCGAGGAAGAGCTGACCCCGCGCGAGGAGGAGATCGTCAAGCTCGTCGCCGAGGCGAACACGACCAAGCAGATCGCAGAGGTCCTCCACCTTTCCGAGAAGACGGTCGAGAACCACCGCGCCAACGCGATGCGAAAGCTCGGCATGCGCGACCGGGTGGAGCTCGTTCGCTACGCGATCCGGCGTGGCCTGATCGAGCCATAGATACACGTAACGATCGGCATAACCGACCACTCCAGTAGGATTTAGGGTCGAATGTTGTTCTCGACCAAAGCCGAGTACGGAGTTCGCCTGATGGTCGAGCTCGGTCGCCAGCCCGGTTCGGCGCCGATCTCGCTCAACGCAGTCGCCGAGGCAGAGCGGCTGCCGCTCTCCTATCTCGAGCACCTGGTCGCGAAACTGCGCAAGGCGGGGCTCGTCACCTCGACCCGAGGCGCCCATGGCGGTTACCGGCTGGCAAGACCGGCCGACGAGATCACGATGGACGCGGTGGTCGAGGCGCTGGAAGGGCAGATCGCCCCGATGGAGTGCTTCCACGAGACGCCGGAGGGCAAAGTCCTCTGCTCGCATGAAGACGACGGCGATCGCTCCTGTTCCACGAAGCTGCTTTGGACCCGGGTGCAGGGCGGCGTGACCAAGGCCCTCGCGGGCACCACGCTGGCCGAGCTGGTCGAGTTCTCCAGCCCCGGCGGGCGCAGCGAGGCCGCGATCGCCAGCGCCGCCTGACCGACCGAACCGAACCCCTAGAAACGGAGCGAAATTGGCTGAGCTGGAGATACGCAACCTGCACGTGAGCGTCGAGGACAAGCAGATCCTCCGCGGCCTCGACCTCGACGTCGAGAAGGGCAAGGTCCACGCGCTGATGGGCCCCAACGGGTCCGGCAAGTCGACGCTGGCCAACGTGATCATGGGCCACCCCGCGCTCGAGGTGACCGAGGGCTCGATCCACTTCAAGGGCGAGGACATCACCGAGGCCGATCCCGACGTGCGCTCCCAGGCCGGCCTCTTCATGGCCTTCCAGTACCCGGTCGCGATCCCCGGCGTCTCGGTCAGCAAGTACCTGCGGATGATCATCAACTCCCAGCGCGAGGTGCGCGGCGAAGAGGCGATCAAGATCAAAGACTTCGCCAAGGTCGCCCAGGAGGCGATGGCGCTGGCGAACATCCCCAAAGACTTCTCCAGCCGCTACCTCAACGACGGCTTCTCCGGCGGCGAGAAGAAGCGGATGGAGCTGCTGCAACTGGCGCTGCTGAAGCCGGAGATCGCGGTTCTCGACGAGACCGACTCCGGCCTCGACATCGATGCCCTGCGCACCGTCGCCGACGGCGTCAACAAGTTCGCCGGGCCAGATATGGGAGTCCTGATCATCACCCACTACCAGCGCATCCTGCACATGGTCAGGCCCGACTTCGTCCACGTCATGTTCGAGGGCCGGATCGTCAAAGAAGGCGGCCCGGAGCTGGTCGGCGTGCTCGAGGAGAAGGGCTACGGCTGGATCCGCGAGGAGGTGGAGGCGGGCGCCTCTGCCTGACCTCCCGACGATGGAGCCGACGACCGCGAAGAGCCCCTCCCCCGCGACGTCGTTCTCGATCGAGAAGGTCCGCTCCGCCTTTCCCGCGCTCGAGCGCGAGGTCCACGGTCAGCCCGTCGCCTACCTCGACAGCGGCGCCAGCGCGCAGCGCGTCCTCGCCTCGATCCAGTCGGTCGACCGCTACGAGCGCCGCCACCACGCCAACGTCCACCGCGGCTCCCACACCCTCTCGGCCGAGGCGACCGAAGCCTACGAGGGGGCGCGGGCGACGGTGGCCGACCACATCGGTGCCGCCGACCGCCGTGAGGTCGTCTTCGTCCGCAACGCGACCGAGGCGATCAACCTCGTCGCCCGGGCCTGGGGCGACGCCAATGTCGGCGCCGGCGACCGCGTCGTCCTGACCGAGATGGAGCACCACTCCAACATCGTCCCCTGGCAGCAGCTGGCCGAGCGGGTCGGGGCGGAGATCGATTGGGCGCCGATCGACGACGACGGGCTGCTCGACATGGGTGCGCTCGCGCAGCTGCTCGAACGCGGCCCGAAGCTGGTCGCGGTGGCCCACGTCTCCAACGTGCTCGGGACCGAGAACCCGGTCGCCGAGATCTCGAGGCTCGCCCACGACGCCGGCGCGCTGATCCTCTGCGACGGCGCCCAGGCGGCGCCGAAGCTGCCGATCGACGTCGCCGAGCTCGGGGTCGACTTCTACGCGCTGACCGGCCACAAGCTCTACGGCCCGACCGGGATCGGCGCGCTCTGGACGCGCCTCGACCTGCTGCGCGAGATGCCGCCCTTCCTCGGCGGCGGCTCGATGATCCGCAAGGTGACTCGCACCGGCACCACCTACGCCGACCCTCCCGCCCGCTTCGAGGCGGGCACGCCGGCGATCACGCAGGCGATCGGGATGGCCTCGGCGCTGCGCTGGCTCGACGCGATCGGGATGGAGACGGTGCGCGAGCACGAGCGCCAGCTCGCCGACTACACGCTGGAGCGGGTGGCAGAGATTCCCGGCCTCAAGGTCTTCGGCCCGGCCCGCGGCGCTGAGCGGATCGGCCCGGTCTCGTTCGAGATCGAGGGAATCCACGCCCACGACGTCTCCGAGATCCTCGACCGCCACGGCGTCGCGGTCCGCGGCGGGCACCACTGCGCCCAGATCCTCATGGACCGCCTCGGCGTCGCCGCGACGGCTCGGGCCAGCTTCGGCGTCTACACGACGCCGGGCGAGATCGACCGTCTCATCGACGGGCTCGAAGACGCCCGGCGCGTCTTCGATATCTAGAGCGACCGTCCCGAGATTTAGTCTCCGCCCGGTGAAGGTCCGGAGAGACGTCAACGCGCGGAAGCTCCGCGGGGGCTTCTACACGCCGGACCCGCTTGTCCAGTTCTGTCTCGAGCGATTGCGCACGCTCCTTCCCCCCGAGGGGAACCTCAGAGTCCTCGAGCCAAGCGCCGGCGACGGAGCGTTCCTGCGCGGCCTTGCCTCCCATCCATCCATCGCCGACCGTACCGCCGACCTCTTCGCGGTCGAGCCTCTCGACATCGAGGCGGAGAAGTGCCGGCAGTCCCTGGCGAGAACGTCAGTCGACGGAACGGTCCATGTCGAGAGCGCAATCAGGTGGGGAGCGGACACCGACGAGTGGTTCGACGCGGCCGTGGGCAACCCGCCCTTCGTCCGCTATCAGTTCATCTCGGCTCGGGACAAGGCTCAGATCACCCGCCTCGGAGATCGTTTGGACTTCTCCTTCGCCGGGGTCTCCAACCTCTGGCTGCCGGTTCTGATCGCAGCGCTCTCCCGTCTCAAGCCAGGAGGGGCATTCTGCTTCGTCGTCCCGACCGAGCTGCTGACCGGCCTCTCCGCATCCCGTCTGAGGGCGTGGGTCTCGCAGAACTTCGGAGAATTGCGGATCGACCACTTCGCGCCGGGCTCCTTTCCGGAGGTGCTTCAGGAGGTCGCGGTCTTTTCCGGCCGGCGTGCCGAAGAGCCGGCGGACCCGGCAATGCTGACTCTCTGCGAGCACGACAGGATCGGGGGGGCGCGGACCTGGACGCACCGAGTCGACCCTGAGCAGAAGAACTGGACCCGCTACCTGCTCGACCCGGCGCAGCTGCTCGCGCTCGAGGGAGCAAGCCAGAGCCGTTCGGTCAGGCCCCTGGGGTCGCTCGCGAGGTTCCAGGTCAGTGTCGTCACCGGGGCCAACGACTTCTTCACCGTGGCGGACGCGGACCTGGCGGCGCTCGACCTCGGCCCCTGGGGAAAGCCTCTGCTGCCGCGGATTCGCCACGCCCCCGGCCTGGTCTACTCGGCCGGCGATCATCGCCAGATGCTGCGAGCGGGAGCCCGGGGCTGGCTTCTCGACTTCTCCGCGAAGGCGCCGGATCCACTGCGGCGATCGGGGCCGGCGCGATACCTCCACTGGGGCGAGGAGCGAGAGCTGGACGACCGCTATAAATGCCGCATCCGCAAGCCCTGGTTCCGGGTACCGCAGATCGAGAAGGGCAGCCTGCTGCTCTCCAAGCGCTCGCACCTCTACCCGCGGGTGATCGTCAACGAGGCGGACGCGTACACGACCGACACGATCTACCGCGGCAATCCCCTGCCCGAGGCCGAGATCACGGCCCGGGCCCTCTCCGCGAGCTTTCACAGCTCGCTGACTCTGCTGACCGCGGAGCTCGAGGGCCGCAGCTTCGGCGGCGGCGTGCTGGAGCTGGTGCCGTCAGAGGTCGAACGGCTGGCGGTGGCGACCGCCGTCGAGGCCGACGGCTGGATCGATCGCCTCGACGACGCGGCCAGAGCGGGGAACGACGAGGCCCTCGTGGAAGCGACCGACGGAGCACTCGTGAGCGCCGGCGCGTTGGATCCGCAGCTCGTCGAGACGCTGCGCGGAGCGAGGATCGAGCTGCAGGCGCGCCGACTGGCGCGGAGCGAGCGGGTCGCCGTCGACGAGGAGCCGATGCCGGCCGACCTCGCCGCCTGAGCCACGGCGATATGTCGAGAGGGAGGGAGGCACGAAACCCGGCCTAGTCGACCGGGAGCACTTTCGATTTGCCCGCCTTGCAGTTGCCTCGAGCCGGCGCCTTCGCGTAGTAGGAGCCGGAGATCAGCCGTTTGCCGATCGGGATCGACCACTTGCCGCTGGCGTCGGTCCTGTCGGTGCCGAGCAGCTTGTCCGGACCGGACTTCTCCCGGTACAGCCTCACCCCGCGATTCGACACGCAGGCGCTCCTGGGCGACTGCAGGCCGCCGTGGAAGGCGGGGAATTTGAGGCTGACGGCGACCTTGGTCGGGGACCTCGTCGCGGCCGAGGCGGAGACGGCGGGCAGCAGCGCGCCGACGCCAACCGCGGCGACGGCGAGAGCGATGAACAGGGCACGGCAACGGTCAGGCATGCGACCTCCCAGTCGAAATTTGCTCGATCACTCTAGAGACCTCCTGGACGAGAGTTTGCGGCGGCACTCGATTCCGCTTCGCTAGCCTCGGTGGCAATGGACGAGCTCTATCGAGACCAGATCCTCGAGCACTACAAGCGCCCCCACAACTTCGGGCACGTCGAGAGCCCAGACCTCGAGTTCGAGGACACCAACCCGTTCTGCGGCGACGAGCAGCACGTGACGATCCGCCTCGACTCCGACGACCGGGTCGCCGAGATCGCCTTCGAGGGCAAAGGCTGCGCGATCTCGACCGCGGCGACCTCGCTGCTGACCGACGAGCTGGTCGGCAAGACGCGCGAGGAGCTGCTGCGACTGCCGAAGGAGTACGTCCTCGAGCTGCTCGGGATCGAGATCTCGGCGACGCGGATGAAGTGCGCGATGCTGGGCCTGAAGATCGTCAAGAGCGCCAGCCTCGGCAAGCCCGCCGAATGGGAGGACGAGGGCGAGACCGGCGACCCGACGGAGGCGGCGGCGATTTAGCGCCGCTTCCGACTTTGTGGCCCCTATGGGAACCCAAAGGTCGGAAGCGGCGTGCCGAGCGTTAAGCGGCTGCCTCCTCGGGCATCTGGATCACGGCGAAGGCCGCGCCGAACGGGTCGGTGACGACGGCAAAGCGACCGGCCGGGATGTCGATCGGGCCGAAGGCGACGTTGCCTCCCGACGCTTTCACCGTCTCCACCGCGGCGTCGGTGCTCTCGACCGCGAAGTAGACGAGCCAGTGGGCGGGGACCTCGGGGGGCATCTGGGTGTTGCCCATGTCCATCATGCCGCCGATCGGAGCGTCGCCGAGCTTCCACTCGGTGTAGGTCCCCATCTCGCCCATGTCGTGGTCCTCGAAGCCCCAGCCGAAGACGGCCCCGTAGAAGGCTTTGGCGGCCTCGGGGTCGCGGGTGTTGAGCTCGTTCCAGGCGAGCGCGCCGGGCTCGTTGACGAGGGCGGCACCCGCGAAGGTGCCCGGCTGCCAGACCCCGAACACGGCGCCGGTCGGGTCGGCGAAGATCGCCATCCGGCCGAGGTCCATCACGTCCATCGGCTCGGCGATCACGCTGCCCCCGGCCTCCTTGACCGCCGCCGCGGTGGCGTCGGCGTCCTCGACCGAGACGTAGGTCGTCCAGGCGGGCGGCTGGCCCTCCTGCATCAGCGGCATCATCCCGGCGACGTCGGCTCCGTTCTTGGACGCCCGGCGGTAGCCGCCGACTTCCGCCGAGTTCTCCCGCTCGGGCGCCTCCCAGCCGAACAGGCCGCCGTAGAACTCCGCGGCGACGTCCAAGTCGGGTGCTCCCAGGTCGACCCAACAGGGGGTGCCGGCCACATAGCTCGTTCTCTCGCTCATATCTCTTCCTCTCCTCAAAGGTGTATTGCGAGCATAAGACCGGCGCGCTCACGCCAACTCATCGAATCCTCTGAAAGTGGCCGAGGGACCCCGGCCGCTAAAATCCGACTGTAGAAGTAGGATTAAGTCTCGATTCGCACTACCACGGAGCCGCGCCTTCTTTTGACCGACACCGCAAGAACCACGATCGCCGTCTGCCCAGCCACCGAGCTCCCGCCCGGCGAGATGCGCCTGGTCGAGCACGACGGGCGCAAGATCGGCGTCTTCAACTGCGAGGGAACCTTCTACGCGATCGAGGATCGCTGCTCCCACGACAACGGCCCGCTTGCCGAGGGCGAGTTCGACCCGGCGGCCTGTACCGTCGAGTGTCCCCGTCACGGCTCCCTCTTCGACCTGAGCACCGGCAGGCCGAAGACGCTTCCGGCTTTCACCCCGGTGCAAACGTTCCCGATAGCCATCGAGGACGACACCATCACCCTGGAGGTCGACTGAACGTGGCAACGCCCGAGGTAGTCGCAGAGAAAAGAGATCTTGCCGGCATCAACGCCAACTACGAGGAGAAGTTCGGATTCCACGACTCGGAGTCCGGCTACGCCTACAAAGCGCCGAAGGGGCTCTCGCGCGAGGTCGTCGAATCGATCTCCGACTACAAGAACGAGCCGGCCTGGATGCGCGAGTTCCGCCTCAAGGCGCTCGAACACTTCTACTCGCGCCCGACCCCGGAATGGGGCGGCAACCTCGGTCAGATCGACTTCGACGACATCCACTACTTCGTCCGCGCCTCGGAGAAGAACAGCCGCGACTGGAGCGAGGTCCCGGAGGACATCAAAAACACCTTTGACCGGCTCGGCATCCCGGAGGCGGAGCGCAAATTCCTCTCCGGCGTCGGCGCCCAGTACGAGTCCGAGGTCGTCTACCACCAGGTCAACGAGAAGCTCGAGGCCCAGGGCGTGATCTTCACCGACATGGACACGGCGCTGCGCGAGCACGAGGACCTCGTCCGCGAGCACTGGGCGACGATCATCCCGGCCAACGACAACAAACTGGCGGCCCTCAACTCCGCCGTCTGGTCGGGCGGCTCCTTCGTCTACGTGCCGGCCGGGGTCAAGGTCGAGATGCCGCTGCAGGCCTACTTCCGGATCAACACCGAGAACATGGGGCAGTTCGAGCGGACGCTGATCATCTGCGAGGAGGGCGCTGACGTCCACTACATCGAGGGCTGCACGGCGCCGGTCTACTCCAGCGACTCGCTGCACTCCGCGGTGGTCGAGATCGTCGCCAAAAAGAGCTCCCGGGTCCGCTACACGACGGTCCAGAACTGGTCGCAGAACGTCTACAACCTGGTCACCAAGCGCGCCGTCGCGCACGAGAAGGCGACGATGGAGTGGGTCGACTGCAACCTCGGCTCGAAACTGACGATGAAGTACCCGTCGATCTACCTGCTCGGGCCCGAAGCCCACGGCGAGATCCTCTCGATCGCCTTCGCCGGCGCCGGCCAGCACCAGGACGCCGGCGGCAAGATCATCCACGCCGCGCCGCGCACCTCGTCCTCGATCTTCTCCAAGTCGATCTCCAAGGACGGCGGCCGGGCCACCTACCGCGGGCTGCTCGAGGTCGCTGACGGGGCGACCGAATCCCGTTCCAAGGTCGTCTGCGATGCGCTGCTGCTCGACGAGGACTCGCGCTCGGACACCTACCCGACGATCCGGATCGACGAGAACGACGCCGACGTCGGCCACGAGGCGACGGTCTCGAAAATCGGCGACGAGCAGCTCTTTTACCTGCAGAGCCGCGGCCTCAACGAGGAGGAGGCTTCGAAGATGATCGTCAACGGCTTCATCGAGCCGGTCACCAAGGAGCTGCCGATGGAGTACGCGGTCGAGCTCAACCGGCTGATCGAGCTTCAGATGGAGGGCTCAATTGGCTGAGGTAGCGACCGAACCGGCCTGGCTTTCAGAGAGGCGCCAGAGGGGCGCCTCTCTGACGGAGAGCCTGCCGCTCCCGGACCAGAAGGCGAAGGGCTGGGAATTCACCGACCTCTCCGGGCTCGACATCGGCTCCTACGTGGCGGCCGACGCCGAGGTCGACGTCACCGGTGCCGAGGGCGCGACCGTGGTCTCGCTGGCCGAGGCCCTTTCCTCCCACGCCGAGCTCCTGCACGAGCACCTCGGCTCCCTGGTCCCGATCGAGGACCCCTTCGTCGCCCGCAACGAGGCCGGCTGGCGCGATGGCGTCCTCGTCCACGTGCCGCGCGGCGTCACCGTCACCGAGCCGATCCGGATCGAGGTGCCGGTCGAGGCCAACGGCACCGCGATCAGCTGGCGGACCCTGATCGTGCTCGAGGAGGGCGCCGAGGCTGAGGTCTGGGAGCACTGGTCCTCGCCCGACGACGAAGTCGACGCGATGCTCAACTCGGTCGTCGAGCTGAGCGTCGGCCAGGCCGCGACCCTGCGCTACGTCAACACCCAGGACATCTCCGAGTCCGCCTGGATCTTCGCCACCCAGCGTGCCCAGGTCGAGCGCGACGGGCGCCTGGACTGGGCCGCCCTCGGCTTCGGCTCCGCCCGCGGCAAGGTGCGGATGGAGACCAAGCTCGCGGGCCGAGGCTCCGAGGCGCGGGTCACCGGCGGCTACGCCGGCGGTCCCGGTCAGCACCTCGACTACGACACCACGCAGGAGCACGCGGCGCCGAACACCAACTCCGACCTCGCCTTCCGCGGCGTCCTCGCCGCCGGCGCGACGGCGGTCTGGCGCGGGATGATCAAAGTCGACCCCGGCGCCCAACAGACCGACGCCTTCCAGGAGAGCCGCAACCTGCTGCTCTCGACCGAGGCTCACGCCGACGCGATCCCCGGCCTCGAGATCCTCGCCGACGACGTCCGCTGCACCCACGCCGCCGCGATCGCCCAGATCGACAAGGAGCAGCTCTTCTACCTGACCTCGCGCGGCCTCGACCCGGCGGCGGCGAAGTCGCTGATCATCGAAGGGTTCCTGGAGTCGCTGGTGGAACGGCTGGCCGCGGGGCCGGTGCGGGACGAGGTCTCGGCGGCTCTCGAGAAGCGGTTGGCGGAGATTCTCTAGGGACCGAGGTGCTCCGGCGGGACTCCCGGGCCGGGGCTCTTCGCCGATGCGTCGGGAGCGGCGATCTCGTCCGTGTCGGTGGCTCGTGAGTCGTCCCGCCCGCTCTTGTCGTTTGCTTCTTCTGCTCGGGCCGTCTTCTTTTCCTTGATCGTGGTTCTGAGGATCCCGCCGATCACGATCACGACCGGGAGGACGTAGAAGATCCAGAGGTAGTGGCCGAGGTGGGCGAGCGGGAGGGTCATCCGTTGCCCGCCGAGAGCAGGTAGAGGCCGAAGCAGGTGAAGGCGACCATCACCGCCAGCATCCAGTACTGCGAGCGGGAGGCCTGGCGGTAGTCCGGCCAGTAGACGAGAGCGCGGTCGTGGGCCAGGGTGAGGCCGAGGACGTGGCCGACGACGAGGGCGCCGACCTGGATGTACCAGATCGCCGTCGAGCTGAGGATGCCGAAGTCGATGCCGCCGGAGGCGGTGCCGAAGAGGTCGGTCGAGGCCGTCCCCAACGGGTCCGAGAGCAGGTAGGTGAACTGCGCCTGCTCCTGGAAGACGAAGAGGCTGAAGTAGTGGGCGACGAGGTAGGCGAGGGCGATCGGGATCAGGGTGTGGGCGAAGCCGACGCGTAGCCTGTCCAGCGAGGGCGCTCCGCGCACCGTCCGCATCCCCCGCACGCCGAGCAGGTAGACGAGGCCGACGCCGCCGAAGCAGAGCGCCATGAAGATCGTGTCGGTGAGCCGCAACGAGGTGGTGAGGCCGAAGCCGGCGTCGGAGAGCCATTCGAAGACCTGCTGGATCGCCGATTTGAAGGCACCCTCCTGGGCGCCGTCGAAGCTGGTCGAGCCGATCGAGGCGATCACGACCGCCGCCGAGCCGGGGATCGTCGCCCAGCTGGTCGCCGCCGAAAGCGGCCGGCGCCGCCCGAGCCGGCCGTCATGTACGCCGAAGTAGCCGAGCCGGGAGAACATCCCGAAGTAGACGGAGAAGACCTCGCCCCTCTCGCACCACTTCTCGACCCCGAACAGGGCCATCATCGCCAGCGTGTAGAAGCTGTAGACGAGCGCGGCCACGGCGGCGGCGTGAGGGTCGAGGCCGACGGCGACGCCGCCGCTAGAGCCGTAGACGACCTCCAGCCAGACCATCGCCAGGAGCCCGATCGCGGCCGGCCAGCGGCCGAGGCGCCGCGGGTACTCGAGGTGGGCCGGGCCCTGACCGGCGATCGCCTTGAAGCCGGCCCCCGCCGTCCGTCCGATCGCGCGCCAGGGGTTGACCGGCCGGAAGATGTCACCGAGCAGGGCGGAGAAGATCGGGAAGCCGAGCCAGGTGGTGACGAAGAGGAAGGTGAGGGCGAAGTTGCGATCCGGCGCTTCGGTCCCGCGCAGGCCGGCGTAGATCGCGACCCCGAGCAGGAAGACGCCGAGCAGCCCGCAGACGATCTGGGTCGGGCGGCTGACCAGCCCCCGGGAGAGCCCGGCGCCGATCGATCGCCAGTTCTCCCGCTCGAAGCGGGGCTTGCGCCAGGCCGCCGAGAGGGCGAAGAAGGAGACGATCAGGACGATCGACGCCCCCCAGGCGAAGAGCCAGGCAGGGATCGGAAGATCCTGCCTGGCCACCAGCGCGTGGGCGAAGGGGAGTGAGCTGAAGATGCTCACGGCTCCACCGTGAGCTGAATGATCTGTTCCTTGCGCCCCTCCAGCTCAGCCTCGAAGACGCCTTCGAGGCTCGCCGGGAAGTCGAAGGCGACCGTGCCCCCGGCCTTGACGTCCTTCATCAGGTCGTAGCCGTGGACGTGGATCTCGTCGGCGACCGCGGACTTCACCTTGAAGTTGATCTGGTCGCCCTCCTTGTAGGTGAGGTCGGCGATGCCGCCGACGGGCTTGCCGGCCGCGTTGACGACGATCGTCGGGGCCTTGCCGGCATCGGTCGCGGTGCTTTCGCCGCCGTCGTTCTTGAGAACGATCAGGAGAACGATCGCGACGACGATCACGATCGCTCCGGCCACGAGGCGCATGGTCCTTGCATTCACGGTTGGCTCCTTCGCTCGGGCGCGCCGCCTGTCGGCGCACCATCCGATCGCGGTCGCGTGGTTCCTTCGTTACGAGGGACGTGCGAAAGGAACCATGGAACCGCGCGTTCTGGGCTGGACCTACGCGGTGAGCGGGGGCGGGCGCTGGGCATGCCCAAGTGCGATCAGGAGACCGCCAGCGGGGGCGAAAGAGCGGGGCGCCTTGGGCAGGCGTCCGCCGGCCGCGGCGGATCCCCTCGAGCCCGAGCGCGAGGCAAGCCGCTCGGAGAGCCGGACAATCGCGTCGCATCCCGGGTAGCGCCCCAGCAACAGGGCGACGAGCAGGAAGAGCAGCGGCACGACCGGGAGAAGGAAGGCGCCAAGCTGAATCACGGCGGCCCAGGATAACGTCCGCGCGTGCGCCCCGGACGCGACAACATCGCCGCCCCCGACCTGCCGAGCGGCCTCGCCTGGGTGGGGACCGAACCCGAGTCGATGCCGGCGCTGACCGCCAGTGGCCCGGCGATCGTCCACTTCATCGACTTCGCCCAGCTCAACAGCGTGCGAACCCTCCCCTACCTGGGCGAGTGGTCGCGGCGCTACCGCGAGGCCGGCCTCAGCGTGATCGGCGTCCAGGCGCCGCGCTTCCCGTTCGGCGCCGAGCCCGAAGCCGTGGCCAGGGGCCTATCGGCGCTGGGAGTGGAGTTCCCGGTCGCGATCGACGCCGAGCGCGAGCTCTGGAGCGCCTACGGATGCGAGGGCTGGCCCAGCCTCTTCCTCTGGAGCCTCGGCGGCGCGCTCGCCTGGGTCCACTTCGGCGAGGGCGAATACCTCGCCACCGAGATTGCGATCCAGGAGGAGTTGCGCAAGATCGACGCCCTGCGCGAGCTGCCCGAGCCGATGGCGCCGCTGCGCCCGACCGATGCCCCCGGCGCCCGTGTCATCGCCCCCAGCACCGAGGTCTTCCCCGGCGGCTCCTGGGAGCGTGCCTGGACCGCGGGCGAGGACGGCGAGGTGCTGGCCCTCGACTACCAGGCCGGCGGGGCCTTCGCCACGGTGGAGGGAGCCGGCGAGATCGAGATCGAGATCGACGGCAAGTGGCAGCAGCCCATCTCCACCACCGACCCCGCTCTCTACACGCTCGCCGAGCACCCCAGCCACGAGGCCCACAGCCTCGTCCTCCGCCCCACTCCCGGCCTACGGGTCTGGTCGGTCAGCTTCGCCGCCGGGACGCCTTAGGCGCGGGCGGCGAGCTCCTCGCGGATCTCCTTGGGCAGCATGAACCGCACGTCCTCGTGGACGGTGCGGAGCTCGGAGACGTCGTCGGCGCCGCGGTCGCGGAAGAAGTTGACGAGGCTCTCGACCAGCTCCTCGGGGGCGCTGGCGCCGGAGGTGATGCCGACCGTCTCGATCCCCTCCAGCCAATCCTCCTCGACCTGGGTGTGGTTGTCGATCAGGTGCGAGGCGGCGCCGTGCTCGCGGGCCACCTCGACCAGGCGGTTGGAGTTGGAGGAGTTGGTCGAGCCGATCACCAGGACCAGGTCGCACTCGCGGGCGAGTTGCTTGACGGCGATCTGGCGGTTGGTGGTGGCGTAACAGATGTCGTCCGACTTGGAGCTGACGATCGCCGGGAACTTCGACCGCAGGGCGCCGATGATCTCGGCAGTCTCGTCGACCGAGAGCGTGGTCTGGGTGATGAAGGCGACTTTCTCCGGATCGGAGACCTCGAGGGCGGGGACCTCGTCGACGGTCTGAACCAGGACGATGCTCTGCGGCGCCTCGCCCATCGTCCCCTCGACCTCCTCGTGACCCTCGTGGCCGATCATCACGATCGTGTAGCCCTGGGCGGCGAAGCGGCGGGCCTCGACGTGGACCTTGGTCACCAGCGGGCAGGTGGCATCGATCGTGCGCAGGCTGCGGGCGGCGGCGTTGTCGTGGACGGCGGGAGCGACGCCGTGGGCGGAGAAGACGACCATCGCCCCCTCGGGCACCTCGGTCTCCTCCTCGACGAAGATCGCGCCGCGCTTGGAGAGTTCCTCGACCACGTGCTTGTTGTGGACGATCTCCTTGCGCACGTAGACGGGCGCGCCGTGGAGCTCGAGCGCGCGCTCGACCGTCTGCACGGCGCGGTCGACGCCGGCGCAGTAGCCGCGCGGAGCGGCGAGCAGTACGCGTTTGGGTGCGGCGGTTGCGGCGCTTGGCATGACCCCAGGGTAGCGGTGGCAAGATTGCGGCCGCGGCGGCGGGGTAGCCCTTGGGGCCGGGCGAAGCTAGCCTTGCGGGATGAGTACACAGGGACGCCACCTAGACCGCCTGACCGCCATCGACGCCTCGTTCCTGACCAACGAGAGCTCGGTCAGCCACATGCACGTCGGTGCGATCCTGATTTTCGAGGGCCCGCCCCCCAAGTACGTCGACCTGGTCGAGCACGTGCGGGGGCGCTTGAGCCAGGTTCCCCGCTTCCGCCAGAAACTCGTCGTGCCGCCACTGGAGGCAGGGCGGCCGCTGTGGGCGGACGACATCAACTTCAACCTGACCTACCACATCCGCCACACCGCGCTGCCCGAGCCGGGCGGCGAGATGCAGCTGAAACGGCTCGCCGGGCGCGTCTTCTCCCAGCAGCTCGACCGCTCCAAGCCGCTCTGGGAGCTGTGGCTCGCGCAGGGGCTGGAGCGCGACCGTTTCGCGATCCTGACCAAGACACATCACGCGATGGTCGACGGGATCTCCGGGGTCGACATCGGCACCGTGCTCTTCGACTTCGAGCCCGTGCCCGAGCCGGCGGAGGTCACCGACGACTGGGTCCCGCAACCCGAGCCGGGGACGACCGAGCTGGTCGCGCGCGGGATCAGCGACGTGATCGCCTACCCGGTCAGGTTCGCCGAGCGCGCGGTCGAGGCGGTGCTCCACCCGGAGACCACGGCCCGCAAGGCGGTCGAGGCGCTGGAGGGCGTCAGCGAGATCGTCAGCGCCTTCGCCGACCCGGCCCCGGACGTGCCGCTGAACCAGCCGATCGGACCGCACCGCCGCTACGTCTGGGCGCGCTCGGAGCTGGCGACCTTCAAGCGGATCAAGGACTCGCTCGGCGGCACCGTCAACGACGTCGTCCTCGCCGTCGTCACCGGCTCGATCCGCAGCTGGCTGCACCGCCGCAGCATCCGCACCGAGGGCCTCGAGCTGCGGGCGCTGGTGCCGGTCTCGATCCGGTCCGAGGACGAGCGCGGCAACCTCGGCAACCGGATCGCATTGATGCGCGGGCCGCTGCCCGTCTACGTCGAGGATCCGGTCCGCAGGCTGCGGACGATCAGCGACGAGATGGCCGGCCTGAAGCGCTCCAAGCAGGCGCTGGGAGCCGAAGTCATCTCCCGCTTCAACGACTTCGCGCCGCCGACGCTGCTGGCCCAGGCCTCGCGGATCAACTTCTCGACCCGCCTCTCAACATGATCGTGACCAACGTGCCGGGCCCGCAGATCCCCCTCTACGTCCTCGGGCGGGAGCTGGAAGAGGTCTTCCCCGTGGCCTTCCTGCCGCAGAACCACGCCCTCGCGGTGGCGATCATGAGCTACCACGGCAAGGTCGGGTTCGGCCTGCTCGCCGACTACGACTCGATGGAGGACGTCGAAGCCGTCGCCGACGGCATCAACGAATCCCTGGCCGAGCTGGAGCAGGCCGCCGGCAAGGCGAGCGCCGCCGCCTGAGCGCGGCGCGGCCCCGGGGCCGAGGGACGACCGAGGCTAGGCTTTGACGATGTTCCTCCTCGTCGCCCTCTTCATCGTCGTCCCGATCGCCGAGCTCTACGTGATCATCCAGGTCGGCGAAGCGATCGGCGTGCTGCCGACCCTCTTGCTGCTCCTGCTCGACGCCGTGCTCGGCTCGCTGCTGCTCCGCCATCAGGGGCGAGGCGCCTGGCGCCGCTTCAACGAAGCCCTGGCACAGCGCCGCTTCCCGGGCAAGGAGGTCGCCGACGGGTTGCTGATCGTGATCGGCGGCACCCTCCTGCTCGCCCCCGGCTTCATCACCGACATCGTCGGCCTCTTCCTGCTGATCCCGCCGACCAGAGCGATCTCCCGCAGCCTGCTGAAGCGCTTCACCGTCGGCCGCTTCACCGTGGTGAACATCCCCGGCGGCGGCCCCAACCCGTTCGGCGGCGCCGGCGCCCGGCCTCCCGACACCCGCCCCTACGACTTCGACGTCAGCGCCGAGGAGATGCCGACCAACGGCAACGGCAGCGAGCGGCAGCTGCCGCGCATCGACGACGAGTCCGGCTAGAAGCCGAGCGCGAACTTGGCGTCGTCGGTCACCATCTCCGGCGCCGTCAACCACTAACTACCTGCTAATCAAGCTTTTCAGCGACTCGTGGGGACGGAGATGGGGACGCAACGCGTCCTAAGTTGAGGATCTATTCAAGGTTCCTCGAAGCGCTCCGTGTTGGGGCCGACCTCAGCCAGCGCGCCACGTCACAAGCTCCCGGACGTGACCGAAGAAGCCGAACGCGTCAGCGCCGCGGCGACGAGGAGGATCAGCAGCGGATTCCTCAGCTGGCGCAAGAGCACCGCCAGCGGGCGCGCCCCATGACTGCGAAGCGCGTTTGGCCCGACCTGCTGCAGGCGGCGCCGGGCCTCGGCGGGCGAGAGTCCGTTCTCCTCGCTGGCCAGGGCACCGAGGACTCCAGCGGGGGACATCGTCGCGGCCGAGCGCAGCTGCAGGGCACGCCAAGCGTTGGCGGGCGGGGATTTGGTCCTCCTCACCTCTACCGCCATCGGCCTATCGTGGCAGGCAAGCCTCGCCCGCCGAGATTTCCGGCGTCAGGGCGCTGGATTGCCACTGGGCTGATCGGCTGGCTGCCTCATCCTTCGACCATCTGGATCCTCGGTCCTGTCTGTCATCGAGCACAGCCCGAGCCGACCCGGCGAGAACGAGCTCCTCTCGTGCTGCCACCACCTGCACGCTGGCGCGCGAGGCCTCGGCGGCGACGTCGCGGTCGGCTTTGGCCGCAGGTTGGCCGCGACCCGCCAGGGTCTAGTGTTCGGCGCGAAGCGAGGATGACTGCGCCAGATCCCGACATCCGCCCCGTCCTGATCGGCTATGACGGCTCGGACTTCGCCAAGGCGGCGATCGAGGAGGCGGCAGGCCAGCTGGCCGCTGGCCGGGAGGCGATCGTCCTCACCGTGAGACAGCCGCTGGAAGCGATTTCCTTCCTTGGCTTTGGCGGCATGGACCCAGATCAGGGTGCGATCGACGAGGTGACCGCAAGCAACGAGCGCGGCGCCGAGGCGGTGGCCTCAGAGGGAGCAGGGCTCGCGCTTGATGCGGGCCTCAGCGCCAGGCCCGCCGTTAAGACCGGGGTCCCTGCGTGGCTGTGCATCGTGGAGGCAGCCGAGGAGCTGGATGCCGGCTTGATCGTCATCGGCTCTCATGGCCGCTCGGGCTTGAGCTACGTGCTGTTGGGCAGCGTCGCTACCTCAGTCGCCCAGCACAGCAAGCGCTCGGTGATGATCATTCATACGAAGAGATAAGCACGACGCCTTCCCGCGGAAGCCTGATGCTGCGCCCCGGTTTGCGATTCTGGGCGTGGGGCGTCTGGGGTCGAGTTCTGGAGCGGCGCTAGGTCGCGGCCACTCTTCCTCTCCGCGCCCACAGAACGGATCGCTGCGACGAACGATTCGCCCTGAACGATCTCCAGGTCTCCAGGCGGCGCCGTGCGTCAGTAGTCCCCCGAGCCCAGCGTACGGTCGGCCACTGATGTCGAGCATGCGATCTGAACACAGAATGGCCGCTATGAAGCACTTCGTCGACCGCAGGACCCGATGAGCGCGGCAGCCGTTCGCTCCGTCGGAAGCTGATCGTGACCCTGCCCGCGATCGGCTCGCTCAGAATGCGCTCGGCACTGATTGCCGCAGGGATCGCATTGCTCGGGTTCGCCCTCCCCAGCCCGCTCACGGCTGCGGCGACGGCAGGGCAGGCGGCTCACTCGCGGTTGCGATCAGGGACAGGACAGGGCCGTGATCGCGCTCGGGGTGGCCCGACCGCGAGTGCCTCGATCATCGGCGGCAGCCCAACCTCGATCGAGGAAGCTCCCTGGCTTGCCTATGTCGAAGCCAAGGACTGGGGCACTGGCTTTGCCTGCACCGGGACCGTGGTCGCACCAACCGTGATCCTGACTGCAGGCCACTGCGTCGAGAGTCCCGAGAGCGAAACGCTGACGCCGCCAGCCGAGTACCTCGTCGCCACCGGGGTCGGGACCAGGACGGCGGTGACGCCCACGGATCTGACGACGGTGTCTCGAGTGCTCGTCTACCCCGGCTTCAACTCCCACACGCTGCGCGGTGACGCCGGGCTCCTCATCTTGTCGGCGCCGACAGAGGCGCCGCCGATTCAACTGGCGTCTGGCTCAGATCTCGGCCTGCTGCAGGCAGGTTCCCGGGCGGAGATCTCCGGCTGGGGGTTAACTGGCACCGATCCCGAAACCGTGCCAGACACCCTCCAGTCAGCCTCGACCGAAATTCAAAGCGCCGCCTACTGCCGCCAGCATGCGGCGCCCTTTGGTCGGTTCTACTCCTCGGCCAGCCAACTCTGCACGGTGAATCAGGCCGGCCACGCCGTCAGCGGCTGCTTTGGCGATAGCGGCGGCCCCGCCGTCGTCCGCAGCCCAGCGGGAGAACCTGTGGAGGTGGGCATTACCAGCACCGGCGGGCCCGGGTGCAGTCCCAGCCTTCCCGACATCTACACCAGGGTCGATCGGGTCTCATCCTGGGTCGCAGACTGGATCGCAGCGGTCGAATCCGGGGCTCGTGCTCCAGTGGTGAAGACACCCCACCCGCGGCCGCCGCGAATGACGCTTTCCCAGGCCAGGGATCTGAGCTGGAGCAGCCTCGAGCAGGACTTCAACTTTCGCCATCGAGCGATCGCGGCCCGCCGGCTCGGCTGCCGGCGGATCGCGCGGGCAGAGTTCAGATGCCGGATCGCCTGGCGGCAGAGCGGTGATCGCTACTTCGGTTCCATCACCGTCCTCTATGCGCTCGACCGCGCCGCCGACATCATCGTCTGGAACGACCGCTACACGATCCATCGGGTCGACGGCGATTGCTGGAGGCGCAGCGCGCACCGACAGCGTTGCGCCATCCATACCCGCCGTCGCTAGGCCTCGATGCGCGGAGTATTACGCAGGCAGAGCGGTGAAGTACCGATGTGCCGGGCTCGCGCCCGCCTGAGACTTCGGCGATGGCCGCCGGCACCGCCACGAAGTTCCCGCCGCAGGGCATCGCCGCGGCGGCGATGGCGCCGAACGTGATCGAGGTCGATCGGCTGAGCAAGCGCTTCGGCGACTTCAGCGCCGTCGAGGAGGTC
The DNA here is from genome assembly GCA_017882505.1 of Solirubrobacterales bacterium. Taxonomy (GTDB): domain Bacteria; phylum Actinomycetota; class Thermoleophilia; order Solirubrobacterales; family 70-9; genus VAYN01. Next base: position 26,851 of record JADGPJ010000030.1, read on the forward strand.
AGCTTCGCGGTCCGCGAAGGCGAGGTCTTCGCCTTCCTCGGCCCCAACGGGGCCGGAAAGTCGACGACGATCAACATGCTCTGCACGCTCTCGCGGCCGAGCTCGGGAGCGGTCAGGGTCGCCGGCTTCGACGTCGTCGCACGACCGAAGGCGGTGCGACGCCACATCGGCCTGGTCTTTCAGGAGACGACCCTCGATGACCAGCTCACCGCCCAGGAGAACCTGCGCTTCCACGCCGTGCTGTACCGGGTCCCGCGCGATCAGGTCGACGGGCGGATCGCCCGGGTGCTCGATCTCGTCGAGCTCAGCGACCGCCGCTATGACCTGGTCTCGGAGTTCTCCGGCGGCATGGCCCGCCGCCTGGAGATCGCCCGAGCCCTCCTGCACGTGCCGAAGGTGCTGTTCCTCGACGAGCCGACGATCGGCCTTGATCCGCAGACGCGGGCGCTGATGTGGGAAGACGTGCTGCGCCTGCGCGAGGAAGCCGGCGTCACCGTCTTCCTCACCACCCACTACATGGACGAGGCCGAGTACGCCGACCGGATCGCGATCATCGACCACGGCAAGATCGTCGCCCTGGACACCCCTATGGCGCTGAAGGCGGCGATCGGGGCCGACACCGTCGACCTCCAGACCGCCGACGACGCCGCGGCGGTTGCCGCGCTGGGGCGCGAGGGCTACCGGCTTGAGTCCGGCGCGGACGGCGTCCGCGTCTTCGTCGCCGACGGCGAGGCGGCGGTGGCGCCGCTGATCGCCAGCGTCGGCGTGCCGGTCCGCCATGTGCACGTGCACCGCCCCACGCTCGACGACGTCTTTCTCCACTTCACCGGTCGCGAGATCCGCGAGACGACGCAGGGCGAGGGAGTCTCGATGCGGGCCCGCGCCATGCACAGCAGGAGGCGCTGAGATGGAGGCGAGCACGCCGCGACTCTCAGCGACGCTCAGCGAGGGTCCCGATACGGTCCTCAGTGCTGAGGTCCGCACCGCCGGGATGGTCTGGCTGCGCGAGCTGATCCGCTTCGAGCGCACCCGCACCCGCATCCTCACCGGCCTGATCCAGCCGGTGCTCTTCCTCTTCGTCCTCGGCTATGGCCTCAACGGGTTGGTCGGCTCGACCGCGGGCTTTGACTTCAAGCAGTTCATGTTCCCCGGCATCGTCGCGATGAGCGTCGTCACGACCGCGATCTTCTCCGCCGTCTCGATCGTCTGGGACCGCGAATTCGGCTTCCTGCGCGAGATGCTGGTCGCCCCCACCAGCCGCGCCTCGCTGGCGCTCGGCAAGACCGCCGGCGGCGCCACCGTCGCCACCGTGCAGGGGTCGATCATGCTCGTCCTGGCGCCGCTGATCGGCGTCACCCTGACCCCGCTGCTCATCGTCGAGGTGATCGGCATCGAGCTCCTGATGGCGGTGGCGCTGACCGCCTTCGGCGTCTTCGTCGCCAGTCGGATCGAGAAGATGGAGAGCTTCCAGGTGGTGATGCAGCTGCTGCTCTTCCCGATGCTCTTTCTCTCCGGCGCCCTCTTCCCGCTGAACGGGCTGCCCGGCTGGTTGCAGGCGCTGACGCACCTGAACCCGCTCACCTACGCCGTCGCCCCGCTGCGCCAGGTCGTCTTCTCCGCCCAGGACATGCCAGCGGCCGCGCGCCAGCGCTTTCCCGCCAGCGTCGAACTGTTCGGCCACACCCTCTCGGTCGGGACCGAGCTGGCGATCGTCGCCGCCTTCGCCGCTGTCTTCCTGGTGCTCGCGGTGCGCGGGTTCTCGCGAACCGATTGAGCGCTCGCGAGGAGAGGCGACTTGGAATGTCGATCGAGGAGCTGATCGAGCTGCTGAATGCCCTGCCGGGGCGGATGGTCGAAGCCGGCGTGGCGACGAGCGGAGCGGGAGAGGAACAACGCCACCTCGCGACCTTCTCGGGAGTGGTGGAAAAGCTCACCGAGTGGAGCGACCTCCCCCAGCGCTGGATCCTCTGGTGGGCAGCCGACGGCACCGCCAAGGCTCACTACGGGGCGATCACGGTTTGGCGAGATCGCTTCGAAGCTGCTGAGGTCCGGGAGCTGAACCGCGCACCGGAGCGGCGAGAGGAGGAGGAGGCGCGGATCGGGAGGCTGGCGGAGATCTCGATCCGCCAGTCGGGATCGGTGATCGAGCTGCGCGTCCTCTCATAGAGAGGAACGGCGGTCCCCGATCCGGCGCGCAGGCCCTCGCCGATTCCGCGCGATCAGCCTCAGGCTCCGCCACACCCAAGCCCGGGGATTGCTCGAGCTCGACTAGACGTCCTTGCGGGCGATCCGGCCCAAGGACATCACCAACCGATCGGAGGCGGGCCAAGTGAGCACAGACGCCGGCCCACGCGATCCTCAATTACCTCTACGCCATCCTGCAGACCGAGGCGACGATCGCGGCCAACGGATGGGTTTTGATCCGACCCTGGGTCTGATGCATGCAGACAAGCGCTACCGGCCCTCGCTTGCATCGGATCTGATGGAGCCCGTGCGTCCAACTGCTGATCGGGTGGTAGTGGAGATGCTGGACGTTCGGGAACTCAAGCGTGGGGAAGTCTCTGAGACGAGACGAGACGAGGCGTGTGCCGGCTCGGTTCAGACCAGCGCCTGCTGCACGTCGCCGGTCGGATCGTGCGCTCGGGCCGGCGGCTGATCTTGCGGCTGCCGCGCACCTGGCCTTGGGCCGATGCCCTGGCGGCGGCCTTCGCAAGGCTGCGGGCCCTGCCGGTCGCTTCAAGCCCATAGCCACAGGCTCGCTCCCCAGCCTCAACTCCCCTCGATGCACCTGCCGATCCCGGCCTGCCCGCGAGCGGGCGCCAAAGCTCCGACTCGCCG